>NZ_RBLU01000032.1 GCF_003989515.1 Curtobacterium sp. HSID17257 | reverse complement strand
CAGCGACCTCGCGGACGCGGCGGGCGAGCAGCCGCCAGGAGACCGTGCGCGGACCACCGGCGGCGGCCATCTCGACGAGCGCCGGGCTGGCGTCGTCGGCGAGGTCGTCGAGCGCAGCCCACAGCGGCCGATGGTGGTCGGACCCGAGACTCGGGCTGGACGACGTGTCTCGAGCCGCAGCACCCGAGAACGGTCGGGCACCGCGAGACTCGGGTGCGTCGTGCGTGCCGGCCTGGAGGCTCGTCTCGCCGCCGCCGGGCGCGTGGTCCTCCGGCAGGCGGTCACCCAGCCAGTCGAGGACGGTCCCCGCGACGTCGGCGTCGTCCGGCAGCAGGTGGCCCGCACCCTCGAAGCGGTGCACGTCGGCGTGCGGGAGCCGGTCGGCCAGGTCGTCGAGGTAGCGCTCCAGGAACACCGGGTCACGCGGTCCCCACATGACGAGCGCCGGGACCTCGAGCGCCGCGACACCGGCGGCGATCCGGTCGAGCTCGGCGGCGCTGGGGTGCGTGCGGTCGACGGGGATGTCCGCGACGAAGCCGCCGATCCCCCCGCGCCGGGCGGCTCCGCGGTACGGCGCCCGGTAGGCGTCGGCGACGGGACGGTCGAGCGACGGGTGCGCGATCGCGAGCGTCGTCTCGAGGAACGCGGGCGTCAGCACCGTCCCGCGCCCGAGCACACCGGGACGCAGGGCGAGCCGCAGCGGAGCGGGGATCGGTGCGTCGTCGGGCTGGTGCACGGCCGTGTTGCACGTCGCCACGCCCACCACGAGGTGGGGGTGGTCGACCGCCCAGCCGAGCGAGACGACACCGCCCCAGTCGTGCCCGAGGGTGACGACGGGTCCGGTGAGCCCGAGCTCGTCGGTCAGGGCACCGAGGTCGCGGACGCGGTCGGCCAGGCGGTGCTGGTCCGCGGTGCGCTCCGAGAAGCCCATGTCGAGCTGGTCCACCGCGACCACGCGCCAGGCCGGACCCCCGGCCCTGGCGGCGTCGAGCGTCCGCGCGGCGACGGACCGCCAGAGGTAGGACCACGTGGGGTTGCCGTGCACGCAGAGCAGGGTGCCGACCGGAGTGACGCCGAGGGCCTCGAGCTGATCGGCCGTGTCGAGGAGGTGCCAGGTGCGCGCGGGGCGAGCCGCGCCTCCCGGCTGTCCACCCGGTGACGCGGGGACCGTGACCAGGCGGGACCAGGCCGGGTCGAGTCCGGGCAGGGGCGGCGGGAGCGTCGCCGGAGCCGTGCTGGCGGCGACGCGCGGGAGGCCGGACCTCACCAGCGCAGTTCCATCATCGCCGTGTTGATGCCGGAACCGACCCCACCGAGGAAGACGCGGTCACCGCGGGTGATGCCCCCGCGGTCGACCTCGTCGGCCAGGGTGATCGGGATCGATGCCGGACCGACGTTGCCGTAGCGCTGGTAGGTCGTCGGCACCTTGGTGCGCGGGATGCCGATGGCCTCGACGAACGCGTTCGTGTGCACGTCGGAGACCTGGTGGAGCACGTAGCGGTCCATGTCCTGCCAGTCGAAGTGCGACCGCGCTTCGTTCCAGGCGGCGACGACGAGCTCCATGCCGCCCTTCAGCAGCATCTTCGCGTCGGTGAACATGCCGTCCACGCTGCCGACGCACAGGTCGTACCACTGCGTCGCGGCACGGGTGACGCCGCCGATGATGCGGTGCCCCTCGGGGTGGACGTCGGACGGGCCGAGCACGGCGGCCGCGGCACCCGATCCGAGGGTCAGGCTCGCGAACTCGCTCATGAAGTCCTTGCGGTTCCGGCCGCCCTGGTTCAGGCGGTCGATCGTGTTGAGCTGCACCTGGTCGGCGTCCTCGCCGTCCACGATGAGCGCGTACTTGATCTGCCCGGAGTCGATCATGCCCGCGGCGACGCTCATCGCGTTGACGAAGCCGAGGCAGGCGTTCGCGATGTCGAAGTTGATCGCCGACGTCGGCAGTCCGAGCCCGTGGTGCAGGCGGACGGCGACGCTCGGCTCGAGGTGGGGGCGCGTGACGGAGGTGTTGATGAGCAGGCCGACGTCCTCCGGACGGATGCCGGCCTCGGCCATCGCGCGACGGCCGGCGTCGATCGCGGCGTCCTGGAAGGTCTGGCCCTCGCCCCAGTTGCGGCGCTCGGTGACACCGGCGACCCGCTCGAGCAGACCGGTCGGGAGACGCAGCCGACGCAGGGCCCCGCGGAGCTTCGCCTCGATGTCCGCGGACGTCGTCACACGGTCCGCGACGGTGGTCGCGACCGACAGGAGCGACACGTTCTGGTGCTTCGCCGTGGCGTTGCCGGGGCGCTCCGGTTCGCTGCTCGTCGACTGGTCGACCGGTCGTTCCGTCATGATCGTCACCGACACATACTTCCGCATCTGACCTGGGTACGCGATCCGGGTGCGCTGGGCGGCACCGGTCAGGCGTCCTTGGGCAGCTTGCGGACCTTCGACCGACGGCGGCGGCGGTCCGGGATCATCGAGCGCATCTCCTCGAGCTTGCCGAAGCAGAGCAGGCGGTCGCTGGCCTGCAGTTCGACGCCGCTGCGGGGGTTCGGGATCACCGAGGCGCCGCGGTGCAGGGTCAGGACCGTGATGTCCCGGTCCCAGAGCCCGGACTCCTTGATGGTCTTGCCCACCAGGTCGGCGTTCGTGTGCACGAGGAGCTCGGCCACCCCGTAGCCGGTCGAGACGCTGAGGCGCTGACGGACGTCGATCTCCGGGAACGCGACCTGGTTGCCGATGAAGTCGATGATCGCCCCGGCGACGTCGAGACCGGTCGCGCGCTCGATGCCCTCGAGCCCCGGGGAGGAGTTGACCTCCATGACGAGCGGCCCGTCGTTGCCCTCGAGCATGTCGACGCCCGCGACGCGGAGGCCCATGATCTGCGCCGAGCGCACCGCCGCTTCCTCGTACTCGGGGCTCAGCGTGACCTTCTCGACGGTGCCGCCGCGGTGCACGTTCGACCGGAACTCGTCGCCGGACGCACTGCGTCGCATCGCGGCCACGACCCGGTCCCCCACGACCAGTGCACGGATGTCCCGGCCCCGGCTCTCGGAGATGAACGCCTGGATGAGCACGTTCTGCTTCGTGGAGTGCAGGGTCTCGACGATCGACTCGGCGACCTTCGCCTCGGGTGCCAGGATCACGCCGATGCCCTGTGTGCCCTCGAGCAGCTTGATGACGACCGGTGCCCCACCGACGCTGTCGATCGCCCCGCGGACGTCGGCGCGGCTGTTCACGAACGTGGTCGCCGGCATGCCGATGTGGTGGCGGGACAGGATCTGGTTCGCGCGGAGCTTGTCGCGCGAGTTCGTGATGCCCGTCGCCGTGTTCGGCGTGTAGACGTCCATCTGCTCGAACTGCCGCACCACCGCCGTGCCGTAGTAGGTGATCGAGTTGCCGATGCGCGGGAGCACGGCGTCGTAGTCGCTGAGCAGCTTGCCGCGGTACAGCAGGTCGGGCTCGTCGCCGGACAGGTCGATGGCGAACCGCAGGGTGTTCAGCACCTTGACCTCGTGCCCACGGTCGACCGCGGCGGCACGCAGACGCTGCGTCGAGTACGCGTGCGGGGCGCGCGACAGGATGGCGAGTTTCATCGGGGTTGCTCCACGGGGTCGAGACGTCGACGGCGACGCTCAATCAAAGCATGCGACAGGATGGGCACATGGCCCGGAACCCGACGATCGCAGGATGGCGTGAGTGGGCTGCCCTGCCCGGGCTGGACCTGCCCTGGATCAAGGTGAAGCTCGACACCGGGGCGCGGAGCTCGGCGCTGCACGCGTTCGACCTCGAGGAGCTCCCCGGCGACCGGGTGCGCTTCTCGGTGCACCCGTGGCAGGACACCGACGCCGACGCCGTCACGCACGAGTGCGACGTGCACGACCGGCGGATCGTCCGGAGCTCGACGGGGCACACGCAGGAGCGCATCGTCGTGCTGACGCCGATCACGCTCGCGGGCCGCACGATCGACGCCGAGGTCACGCTGAGCAACCGCGACCAGATGGGCTTCCGGATGCTCGTCGGCCGCGAGGCGCTGCGCCAGGGGTTCCTGGTCGACCCCGCCCGGTCGTTCATGTCGGGGCGGGCACCGAAGGAGATCCGGCGGCGCAACCGCGGTCGCGCCTGAGGCGCGGGGGCGCGCGGCGCTGGCGCTGAGGGGCGGCGCGCTGTGCTCCCGCACAACGGAAGGCACGCCGCGCCACGTCGTTCCGTGGTGCGACGCGCGTCCCGTTGTGCGCGCCTCCCACCATGCGTCCCGCACGAAGGCGGACGGGAGGCGCGGGGCGGGCTGGATCCGCGCCTCCCGTCCCGGAAGGGCCGTATTCCACAGGCTTCGTCCCGCTCGTACTGAAATGCTACGTTCTACACCTTGCCGGTTCGGTGACGGGGGTGGAACGTGGGGTTCGAGTTCGACGACGCCGCAGCTGCGCGGCTCGCCGCGTGCGCTGCACAGGCCGCGTTGGCGCTGCGCGGGAGCGCATGGCCGCGACGGAGCGCTGCTGAAGCAGCGCTGCGGGACTTCGACGGCGGGTACGCGCGCCTGTTCGAGACCGCCAGGAGCGTCGAGTCCGAGGACCGGGTGCGACTCGCACGCGCCCTCGACGACCTCGCCGACCAGGTGCGGATCGCCCAGCACCAGGCCTCGCGGGAGCGGCGGCGCCGGTCGGAGCTCGCGGCCTGGCAGAGACGAGTGGCCGACCGCCAGCACGCGCTGGTCGGCGTGGGCGCCGTGTGGGAGCCGGTACTCGACGCGAGCGCAGCGGTCTTCGATCCGGAGCCCACCGATCCCCCGATCAGACCGACGCCCGTCACCGCGACCTTCCGCGCTCGACACCGACGACGGACCGGTGGGCAGTCGACCGGGCGCAGCAGTGCTGATCCAGACCGGTTGCGACAGTTCGCAGCCGCGGCCCAGGCGCAGGACGGCGTGACGGAGCAGGACCTCGTCCGCGTCCGGAACGCGTGGGCGGGGTTCCGTGACCGGTGCGGGTGGGTCCCCGTCGAGGCCCCCCCGCTGCCCGGCGGCTTCGGCGAGTACCTCGACGAGAACGCCGAGGACGCCCGGTGGGCGGCGCGGGTCGCCGACGCGTTCGAGGCTGCCGGCGGAGGGTCGGTCGCCGACGTCGCGCTCGACGTCGCCGGAGCGTCGACCCTGTCCCCGGCTGTACAGCGGCTGCTGGACCCGTCCCTGACCCCGGCGCAGGTCGCGGCGGCGTGGAAGGAGCTCGGGCTCACCGCAGAGGACATCGCGGCGCTCCCGCTGCGCGCACAGGTGCAGGTGGCGAACCTCGACGGGGTGCCCGCCGTCGCTCGTGACGCGGCCTCGCGGCGGGTGCTCGCCGTGGCGATTCGAGACCCGGAACGGATGTACCGACTCTTCGGCCTGGCTTCCACGTACGGCGCGGTGAGCCTCGAGGAGTTCACCGCACAGGTCCGCGCGCTCGCTCAGGGCCTCCAGCGGGCCGACAAGATCGCAGCCGATCTACCCGCGCCGACCGTGACGGTGGCGCAACTCGTCGGCTTCGGCGTCGCGAACGGCGCTCCCGTCGCCGCGGTCGTGCTGGGCGACCTGGACACCGCCGAGAACGTCACGGTGAACGTCCCCGGGGCGACGACGACCCTCGACAGCACCAGACAGAAAGCAATCGCCGCTGCAGGCCTCCTCGACTCCGCTGCGAAGGTGGAGAGTTCGGCGTCCTACGCGGTCGTGTCCTGGTTCGGCTATCGCGCACCCGCCTTGCCCGAAGTCCCGGCACAGGGACGAGCCGCCGCGGGTGGGGCCGAGCTGGCGTCCTTCCTCGACGGCATCCACGACAGTCGAGGCGGGGCACCGCGTCGACTCACGGTGCTCGGCCACTCGTACGGCTCGACGACCGCAGCCGAAGCACTGGCTCAGACCCGACACCGCGTCGACACCTTCGTCACCTACGGGTCGGTGGGCTTCACCGACGCGACCAAGCCGGAACACCTCGACGTCGACCGCGTGTACGCGACGGAAGGGCAGGCGGACCACACCGCCATCACGGGCAGGATCGGCCGGACCGACCCACGCGACCTGCCGAACGTCGAGGTCTTCAGCTCCGAAGCGGCGGACGGTCTCGCGGCCGTGACGGGCCACGACATGTACCCCGAAACCGCCGGCCAGGTCGGCTACCTCAGCCCGGGTTCCACCGCCCGGCACACCATCTCGCAGATCATCGCAACGGGAGAGCGAGGATGACGACCATGCGATCGATCCGCGCCCTCGCCGCAATCATCGCCTGCGCCTGGCTCCTGTCCGGATGCACGGCGGGAGGAGACCGCATGCCCGTCGACGCCGCAGGCCTGACGCAGGAGGACGTGGCGCGGATGTCGCTCCACGAGGAGTTCGATCGGTACCACGAGCACTACGAGCGGATGCAGCAGGTGCTCGCGGCCGCGCAGCGTCAGGTGCGCGACCGCGAGTGGCGGTGGAACGGTGGCGACCGCGTGCCGTCGGGTGGAGGAAACGAGAACAGCGTGGTGCCGTTGGCGGGTTCCACCATCGACAACAGCTACGCGATGGACACGACGCGCGTCTGGTCCTCTCCTGACGCCGGCAGCGACCGTCGTGAACTGCGACCGATGATCGACTACTTCGAGGACCAGGGCTGGCCCTGGCGAGAACGAACCCTCGGCAAGGACCACGACGTGTGGGCGGTCACCGACGACGGCTGGCACATCCAGTACCTCATCGTCAGCAACGGCAACCACGCCCTCACGATCTACAGCGGGCAGTACTGGACGAACGACAGTCTGGCGCTCACCGAGGCCGTCGGCGGCCGCAACGACGGGGAGTACCCCGAGGAGTCCTTCCCCGGCGAGTACCCGCCGTTCCCGAAGTGGAGCGACCCGATCATCCGACCACCGAAGATCTGATGCGACGCCTCCTCACAGCCCTCGTCGCCTCCGCTTCACTCGCACTGACCGGCTGCGCCCCAGCGAGCGACCCCTCCGCCGTCGACGCCGCTGGCCTGACGCAGGAGGACGTGGCGCGGATGTCGCTCCACGAGGAGTTCGATCGGTACCACGAGCACTACGAGCGGATGCAGCAGGTGCTCGCGGCCGCGCAACGTCGGGTGCACGACGGTGAGTGGCGGTGGGTCGGCGGCGACCGTGTCCCCGGGATCGGTGGTGACGGCGTCGTCCCGTTGATCGGTTCGACCACCGAGAACAGCTACGACCTGCGCACATCACGCGTCTGGTCCTCCCTCGACGCCGGCAGCGACCGTCGTGAACTGCGACCGATGATCGACTACTTCGAGGACCAGGGCTGGCCCTGGCGAGAGCGCACGCTCGGGAAGAACCACGACGTGTGGGCGGTCACCGACGACGGCTGGCACATCCAGTACCTCATCGTCAGCAACGGCAACCACGCACTCACGATCTACAGCGGACTCTTCTGGACCAACGACGGACTCGAGCTGACCGAAGCCGTCGGTGGCCGCAACGACGGGGAGTACCCCGAGGAGTCCCGCCCCGGCGAGTACCCGCCGTTCCCGAAGTGGAGCGACCCGATCATCCGACCGCCGAAGATCTGAGCGCCCGTCACGCTCAGTTGCCCGGATGACGCTCCGTGACGACGGCCGTTCCCCCGCCGAGGAGACGTGCCTACGCTCCACGCACCGGCCCGCTCGCCGGCGTCCCGCACCCGAGGAGACCGACGTGACCGACCAGACCATCGCCCGCCAGGTGGACGACTTCAACCAGGGCTTCACCGCCCAGATCGGCCCGGAGCTGTCCGCGGTCTTCGACGGCGAGCAGGCCGACCTGCGCGCTTCGGGCGTACCCGACGGGGTCGTCGGCGCTGGTGCGACCGCTCCGGACGCGCGGCTCGTCACCCCGACGGGCGAGGAGACCTCACTCGCGGCGATCCGCGGTTCCACCCCGACCGTCGTCGTCTTCTACCGCGGTGCCTGGTGCCCCTACTGCAACATCACCCTGCGCACGTACCAGCAGGAGCTCCTCCCGGCACTGCGGGAGCGCGGTGTGCGGCTCGTCGCCGTGTCACCGCAGACGCCGGAGGCGGCCGAGCAGTCGATCGCGAACGGCGAGCTCGCCTTCCCCGTGCTCACCGACCCGGAGAACGTGCTCGCCGGGCGCTTCGGCATCGTCACGGAGCCGAGTGCCGCCGCGCGAGCCGCGCACACGGAACTCGGCTTCGACGTCGCCGACAGCAACGCCGACGACACCGCGGCGATCCCGTTCCCGTCGGTCTTCGTGATCGACGCCGACGGCGTGGTCCGCTTCGCGGACGTCCACGTCGACTACACGACCCGCACCGAGGTCGCGGACGTCCTGACCGCGGTCGACGACCTGGTGGTCCCCGCGCACTGACCGGCCGACGCGCAGCCGACGGGGTCCGGACGGGAGGCACGGTGCAGGCGACGGGCGTCCGTCACCGGCACCGCGCCTCCCGTCCGTGCGGTGACGGGCCGCTCAGTGCAGGAGTGCAGACGCGACCGCACGAGCGGTGGCGGCGTCCGCCGCCGGGTCGCGCAGGCGCATCGCGAGCGACCCGGAGACGACGAGCAGCAGTTGTTCGGCGAGCGCCGGGGCACGGTCGCCCACGACCGGCCGAGCCGTCTCGGTGAGCCGTCGGCGCAGGGTGCTGGTCTCGCGGTCGAGGACGGCGCGCAGGTCCTCGGGGGCGTCGACGTACTCGGCGGCGGTACCGAGGAACGCGCACCAGCGGGAGCCCGTCGGGGTGGACCGGTAGTCGTCGAGCGCGTCGAACACGGCGAGGAGCCTGCCGCGGTCGTCCGTCGCCCGCTCGAGCGCCCGGTCCCAGGTCGCGACCCAGTCCTCGTGGCGTCGGTCGAGCGCGGCGGCGACGAGGGCCTCCTTGCTCGGGTACCCGCGGTAGAGCGTCGCCGACGACACCCCCGCGCGCTCGAGCACGGCGTCGATCGGGGTCGCCGCGATGCCCCGCGTGAAGAACAGCTCCTCGGCGTTTTCGTTACGGGATCACCTCCTGGTGGTCGGCGGGCTCGGACTCGTCGCTGCGACGTACGGCCTGGTGCGCCTGGCGTTCGGGCTCTTCCTGCCGGACGTGCAGCGCGACCTCGGCTTCGGAGCGGACGTCGGCGGGGCGGTGTCCTCGGGCGCCTCGGTCACGTACTGCTTCGGCGCCGTCGTGGGGTTCCTCCTCGCGGGCCGCGCTGCCCGGTGGCTCGTCGTCGGCGCGGCACTCACCGCGGGCATCGGCGCGATCGCGATGGCGGCGAGCCCGTCAGCCATCGTGTTCGGGGCCTCCGTGGTCGTGGCGTCGATCGGTGCCGGACTCGCGTCGCCGGCGATGGTGCAGCTGGTCACCGGTCGGGTCGACGAGGCGGCCCGCGACCGGGCGCAGGCGGTCGTGAACTCCGGCACGGGTCCGGGGCTCGTCGCCGCCGGACTGCTCGCGCTCGTGCTCCTGCCGGACTGGCGGGCCGCGTGGGCCGTCGCCGGGGTCGTGACGCTGGTGGTCGGTGGCGTGGTGTTCCTCGCGGCAGGGCGGACCGTCGACGTCGGGCGTCCGGCGCGCCCCGTGCTGCCCGGCCGGTCGTGGTTCGGTGCACAGGTCGTGCCGGTGGTGGTCGCCCTGCTGTTCGGCGCGGGCTCGGCGGCGGTCTGGACCTACGGCCGCTCGGCCCTCGTCGGTGCGGGTGTGCCGAGCGTGCTGACGGTCGTGGCCTGGATCCTGCTCGGCGCCGGCGGCGCCTCGGCCGCGGTGACGGCACGGTGGACGAGCGGGATGCCGGCCGCTCGCCTGTGGCTGCTGACCACGACGGCCGCCGCCGTCGCGGTCCTCGCACTCGGGCTGCTGCCCCACGTCGTCGCGGCCGCACTGGTGGCGTGCGCACTGTTCGGGTGGGGCTACACCGCAGCGACCGGTGCCCTCATCGCGTGGACGACCGAGATCGACGAGGAGTACGCCGCTGCGGGCACCGCGGTGCTCTTCGTGGTGCTCGTCGCCGGACAGGCGCTCGGGGCAGCGGCCGCCGGCGCACTGGTCGGACCGGCGGGCACGGCGCCGACCTTCATCGCTGCCGCCGCCGTCGTGGCGGTCGCTGCCGGTACCCCGCTGCTGGTCGCCCGTCGGAGCCTGCGGTCAGCGGCGCCCACCCGGTAGCGTTGACCGCATGGGGAGGACGACGGAGGGGTGGGGCCGGCTGCCCGTCGGGCCGCGGGAGCACCGCCAGGACGCAGTGCTCGCGCTGGTGCTCGGCGTCGGGCTGGCCGTCACGACCACGTTGTACGGCGCAGTGGGCGTGTACGGCGACGACCAGGCTCCGTGGTGGACCTCGGCGCTGATGATCGTCGCGAACGCCGCACCGATCGCGTTCCGTCGCCGGTGGCCGATGACCGTCGCGGTCGTGTCCGCGCTGGCGTACGCGGCGACGCAGCTGCTCCACGTGCCCGAGATCGTCCTCATCAACTTCACGCTCTTCATCGCGCTCTACACGGTGGGCGCCTGGTGCTCGGACCGCGTCCGTGCCGAGGTGGTCCGCTGGGTGATCATCGGCGGGATGTTCGCGTGGGTGTTCGTCTCGCTCTCGTTCGGGTGGGCGGCGCCGAGCGCTCTCCCGGGCGGCGACGACGCGCTCATCCCGCCGTACGTCGCGTACTCGCTGGTCAACATCCTGATCAACGTGCTGTACTTCGGCGGCGCCTGGTACGCCGGCAACCGGGCGTGGGCAGCCGCGGTCGCGAAGCAGGACCTCACCGAACGCACCGCCGAGCTCGCGTCCGAGCGGGAACGCACCGCTGCCCAGGCGCTCACCCTCGAGCGGGTGCGGATCGCCCGGGAACTGCACGACGTGGTCGCGCACCACGTGTCGCTGATGGGCGTCCAGGCCGGGGCTGCGCGACGCGTGGTCGTCCGCGATCCGGCACAGGCCACCGCGTCACTCACGGTGGTCGAGGACAGCGCGCGCACCGCGGTCGAGGAGCTCCGTCGCATGCTCGGGACCCTGCGTGAGGACGACCGTGGCGGGGACGCGACCGACACGGCACCGAGCGCGACCGACACAGCACCGAGCACGGCCGGGCTCGGGCGGATGCCCGAACTCGTCGAGGCCGTGCGCACCGCCGGCCACGACGGCGAGTACGTGGTCGTCGGGGACGAACGCACCGTCCCGCCGACCGTCGGCGCGGTGGCGTTCCGGATCGCGCAGGAGGCCGTGACGAACGTCGTGAAGCACGCCGGACCGAGCGCCCGGGCCGACGTGCGGCTGCGCTACCTCGACGACGCCATCGAGGTCGAGGTCGCCGACGACGGACACGGCGCCGGCGCCGTCCGCGACCCGCGCAGCAGTGGGTTGGGACACGTCGGCATGCGGGAGCGCGTCGCCGCGGTGGGCGGACGCATCGAGATCGGGCCGCGCGCCCGGGGAGGGTACCTGGTACGGGCATGGCTGCCGACGACCTGACGATCGTGCTCGCGGACGACCAGGACCTGGTGCGCGCCGGCTTCCGCGTGATCCTGGAGTCCGAGCCGGGCTTCCGGGTGATCGGCGAGGCCCCGGACGGTGCGGCTGCGGTGGAGGCCGTCGTGGCCCTCCGGCCCGACGTCGTGTGCCTCGACGTCCAGATGCCCGGTGTCGACGGGCTCGACGCGGCGCGACGGATCGGTGCACTCGCGGACCCGCCGGCGGTCCTCGTCCTCACCACCTTCGACGACGACGATGCCCTGTTCCAGGCGCTCGAGGCCGGTGCGAGCGGGTTCCTGCTGAAGAACGCCTCCCCCGAACGGCTGATCGACGCCGTCCGCACCGTCGCGGCCGGTGACGCACTGCTCGCCCCCGACGTCACCCGCCGGGTGATCAGCCGTGCGACCGCCGGACACGGGCCGGACTGCCCCGGAGCCGCCGGCGGGGACGGGGGTCCGGCCGTACCGGACACCGGCGCGGCGGCCATCGCCACCGCGGGCCTCACCGAGCGTGAGGCCGAGGTCCTGCGCCTGCTCGCCCGCGGGTTCAGCAACGCCGAGATCGCCCGCGAGCTCTTCGTCGGCGAGGCCACCGTGAAGACGCACGTGTCGAACGTCCTGCAGAAGACCGGTGTCCGCGACCGGATCCAGGCCGTCGTCTGGGCATTCGAGCGCGGGGTCGCCTCCGCGAGCTGACGGAGTCCGCTCCCCCGCGCGGTGGAGCCGTGGCGTCGGGAAGTCCCGCCTCCCGTCGGAGGTGCGCCGTGCCTCCCGGCCAATAGCGTCGAGACGTCGGCGAGGACCGCCGACGGAAGGGGAACGGGCGATGCTCACCATCGAAGGGGTCACGAAGCACTTCGGCGACCGCCGGGTGCTCGACGACGTGGGGTTCTCGGTCGGCAGCGGCCGACTGACCGGGTTCGTCGGCGGCAACGGCGCCGGCAAGACGACCACCATGCGGATCCTGCTCGGCGTGCTGCAGGCCGACACCGGGCGGGTCACGATCGACGGCAGCGAGGTCGGGCCGACCGACCGCCGCCGCTTCGGCTACATGCCCGAGGAGCGCGGGCTCTACCCGAAGATGCCGGTCGCCGAGCAGATCACCTACCTGGCGCGTCTGCACGGCGTCGACAAGCGGACCGCCGGGCAGCGCACGAGCGCACTGCTCGAACGCCTCGACCTCGCGCAGCACGCGGGCGACGCCGTCGAGAAGCTCTCGCTGGGCAACCAGCAGCGGGTGCAGGTCGCCGCGGCACTCGTGCACGACCCGGAGGTCCTGGTGCTCGACGAACCGTTCTCGGGCCTGGACCCGATGGCGGTCGACACCGTGCTCGGCGTGCTCCGTGAGCAGGCCGCCAAGGGTGTGCCGGTGCTGTTCTCGAGCCACCAGCTCGACGTGGTCGAACGGCTCTGCGACGACGTCGTCGTGATCGCCGACGGCACGATCCGCGCCGCCGGCTCCCAGGAGGACCTGCGCCGCAGCGCCGGACCTGCCGCGTGGGAGCTGCTCGTCGACGGTGACGTCGCCTGGCTCCGTGACGAGCCCGGCGTGACCGTCCGCGAGTTCGACGGCGGCTACGCCGTGTTCGAGGCCGACGAGCCGACCGCGCAGCGTGTCCTGCAGCGCGCCGTCCAGCACGGCACGGTGGGGTCGTTCGCCCCGCGGGTGCCCCGACTCAGCGAGGTCTTCCGGGAGGTCGTCCGATGAACAGCTCCTTCGTGAACGCGGTCAGGCTCGTGACCGCCCGCGAGATCCAGGCCCGTGTGCGCAGCAAGGCCTTCGTGGTCTCGGCGGCGATCCTGCTGGTGGTGGTCGTCGCCTCGATCGTGATCGGCGGCATCGTCGGCAAGGCCACGGCGGACGACACGACCCCCGTCGCCGTCGTCGACGGGGTCTCGCTCGAGTCCACGGCCGGCTTCGACGTCACCCCGACGCGGACCACCGCGCAGGCCGAACGCCTGGTGCGCGACGGCGAGGTGGACGCCGCCATCGTGCCGTCCGACGACGCCCTCGGCTACTCGGTCGTGGGGCTCGAGGACGCCCCGACCGACGTCGTCAGCGCGCTCAGTGTCACGCCGTCCGTCGAGCTCCTCGAGCCCGGGACGCTGTCCGCGGGGCTCGTGTCCGCCATCGGCATCATGTTCGGCGTCGTGTTCTTCGCCTCCGCGGTGACCTTCGGTTCGTCGATCGCGCAGAGCGTCGTCGAGGAGAAGTCCACCCGGGTCGTCGAGATCCTGATGGCGGCGATCCCGGCGCGGGCACTGCTCGCCGGCAAGGTGCTCGGCAACAGCATCATGGCCTTCGCGCAGATCGTCGCGATCGCGATCGCCGGGGTGGTGGCCCTCGCGGTCACCGGGCAGGACAACCTGTTCACCCTGCTCGGGCCGAGCGTGCTGTGGTTCGTCGGCTTCTTCGCGGTCGGCTTCGTGCTCATCGCGTCGCTGTTCGCCGCGTCCGCCGTGCTCGTCTCCCGTCAGGAGGACGTCGGCAGCGTGACCATGCCGGTGATGATGCTCGTGATGATCCCGTACATCCTCATCGTGGTGGCGGCGGACGACCCGACGATCGTGGGGATCATGTCGTACGTCCCGTTCAGTGCGCCGATCGGCATGCCGATGCGCATCTTCCTGGGGACGGCCGAGTGGTGGGAGCCGATCGTGTCACTGCTGGTCGTCGCCGCGTCGGTCGTCGTGGTCGTCGCCGTGGGCGCGCGCATCTACGAGAACGCGCTGCTCCGGACCGGCGGTCGCGTGAAGCTCGCGGAGGCGCTGCGCGGCTGACGAGCGGGCGACGGACGGGAGGCACGGTGCCAGCTGGCACCGTGCCTCCCGTCCGTCGTGCGGTTGCGCGCGCGGGGCGCGTCCATGGAGCAGACGACGTCGGGTTGCCTCGCGCCACTCGACGTTTCCTGCTCCACCGACGGCGGCGCGGACCGAGCGCGCGGACCGAGCGGCCACGCGGGCGCCGCGTCAGCGCTGACCGAAGGCCGCCTGCACCCCCAGGCTCGTCGCCGCGACGAGCACCCACAGCGCGATGCCGAGCAGCATCGGGCGGAACCCGGCACGACGCAGCGCCGCGAAGTCCGTCGAGACCCCCACGGCCGCCAGCGCCACCGTGATGAGGAACGTCGCCGCCGCCGAGAACCTCGGGGCCGCCGCCGCCGGCAGGACCCCGGTGGTCCGCAGCAGCACCACGACGAGGAACCCGACGAGGAACCACGGGACCAACCGCAGCACACGGACGCCCCCGGCGCGACGCGGCCCGTCGACGGAGTCCGGCTGCGCGCGGGCGGTGCGGCGTGCCTCCAGGCCGGCGAGCCCGATGACGATCGGGATGATCATCAGGGTCCGGACCAGCTTCACGACGACGGCCGTGTCGGTCGCCTGGGGACCGTAGATCGTGGCGGTCGCGACGACGGACGACGTGTCGTTCACGGCGGTGCCGGCGAAGACGCCGAACGCGTGCTGGGACAGGCCGAGCGCGTGGCCGACCAGGGGGAAGACGAAGACCGCGGCGATGTTGCAGAGGAAGATCGTCGACAGGGCGTACGCGACCTCGGCGCTGGCGGCACCGACGACGGGGGTGACGGCCGCGATGGCGGAGGCGCCGCAGATGCCCGTGCCGACCCCGATCAGCGTGCGGAGCGTGCTCGACACCCGGAGCAACCGACCGATCCCCCACGCGGCGACGAGGCAGACCACGAGCGTCGTGAGCATCACCGGGAGGGTCTCGCCGCCGATGCGCACGACCTCGCCGATCGACAGCTGTGCGCCGAGGAGCACGACCGCGGCCTGCAGGACCCGGCTCGACGCGAACTTCACGCCGGGCTGCAGCCCGCCGAGGTCTGCCGTCCCGTGGTCCTGCTGCCGTCGGCGCCGGACGAGCCAGCCGACCAGCGCACCGAGCAGCACGGCCGGCACCGGACCGCCGACGACCGGGACCGCACGGCCCACCAGGGTGGCGGCGATGCCGATCACGACCGCGAGCGCGAGACCGGGCAGGGCGGCGACGAGCGCCGGGCGGGTCAGGGGCATGCGGACCAGCATCCCACCGGCGCGGGCGGTCAGGCAGCCGGCGGGACGTCCCCGGACATCTCGACCCGACCCGCGCCGTCGTCCCACGTGTAGGTCGCGGTCGCGCGGCCGGACGGGTCGGCGTTGCTGTCGGCACCCTGCGGGTAGCGGTACTCGACGCGGATCGACCCCGCCGACTTCCGCGTCACCTCCGGCACGAACGGGTACTGCTCCTTCGTCGCCGTCCCGAGGTACGTGCCGTCGTGGAAGAGCAGGATCGCGACCGGTGAGCTCGCGGTGCCGTCGGCGACGCTGACGGTGACGGCGGACAGGGCCGCGCACCCGTCGTACACCGAGGTGTCCGCGGCCGACGCGTCCCACCGCGCCGACTCGAGGCCGGCGGGCAGCGGGAGGTCCGCGATCGGACCAGCGGCGGCAGCGGCCCCGTCGGACGGCCCGCACGAGGGCGTGGCGGTGGGAGCCGCCCCGCCGGACGACGAGGCGGACGACGACGCCGACGGGGTGACCGTCCGGGTCGCGGTCACGGTCGCGGTGGCATCACCGCCCGATCCTCCCGTGCACCCGGCGAGCGCGACCGAAGCGATCGCGGTGACCAGGAGCAGGCCTGCGGGACGGGAGTGACGAGTGGCGCGCATGGGACCACCCTGCTCTCCGCGCTGCGTGGACGTTCGTCCCCCAGCCGCATCGGCGCCTGGAACCGGACGACCGCTCCGGCGTACCATCCAGGCGGAAGCAAGGGCGGTTCCGAACACCTCCCGAGCGCCGACCTCACGGGCCGGTCGAGTCAGACACAGATCAGAGCACGCCGTGACCGAACACCTCATCGAGTACGTCGCCCGCGACCGAACGGGCATCACCACCGTCGTCACCACGACGGGTGTCTTCGACGTGGACACCGTCATCGACCACATCCGCGCCGGCCACGCCGGCTACTACGTCGCCGCCGACTCGTGGAAGCGCACGCCGGTCCGGAGCATGTCGTTCATCGGCGGCTCCTACCTGTTCGCGAACTGGGACGGCACGAAGCGGAACATGCTCCACGACCTCGCGTTCCGCATGCCCACGCGTGCGATCGAGGTCGTCCAGCAGCCACGACGCACGGGGCGGCTGACGCGCGCCCTGCGCGGGCTGTTCTCGCGGGCGGCCTGACCCGCCGGTACCCGGCTGCGGACGGACGGGAGGCTCGGTGCCAGCTGGCACCGAGCCTCCCGTTGCGTCTCGTGGTCACGTCGTGACCGTCAGCGGCCCTCGTCGTCAGACGTCGCGCTTCTTGACCGCGGCCACCGCGATGACGCCGATCGCGACGACCCACGCCGCGAGGATCCCGCCGCCGGACCAGCCGTTCAGCACGACGCCCTCGGGCGCGGGCTGGTCCGCGGACCGCTCGTACGTGTAGAGCTGGCTGCCGGCCTGGTCGGGCAGGAAGCGCGACCCGTCGAGGAGCCACTGCTGGTCCACCAGTCCGGCGACGAGCTGCAGCACGATCGGCAGCACGAGCAGCACACCGAGCGCGATGGCGATGCCGCCGGCGCTCGAGCGGACGAGGAGCCCGATGCCGAAGGCGAGCAGCGCGATCCCCGTCACGTAGACGGACGAGCCGAGGATCGGCATGAACACCGCGGGGTCGGCCAGGTCGGCCTCGACGCCCTTGTCGGCCTGGAAGAGCGTGACGAGCGCGACGCCGATCCACGTGGCGACCACGCTGACCACGAAGGTGGCGACGGCGAGGACGACGGCCTTGGCCAGGACGGCACCGGTGCGGCCGGGATCGGCGGTGAAGGTCGACCGGACCTGTCCCGTGCCGTACTCACCCGTGATGATGAGGACGCCCAGCACCGCAGCGACCAGCACGGTGAAGCCGACCGACGAGATGCTGAGGTTCACGATCTGCGCGTTCGCGACCGCCTGGGTCACCTCGGCGCCCTCGGGCAGGCCGACGATCGGCGCGTAGAGCCCGAGCAGTGCACCGAGCCCGATCGTCAGGGCGACGATGATCGCGTAGCACCACCAGGTGGAGCGGATGCTGCGGAACTTGATCCACTCGCTGCGGACCAGTCGTCCGAAGCCCAGGCCGACGCTGCTCGGCATCGCGGTGGCGGTCGCGGCGCTCATCGGGCGACCTCCGCCTGGTACTCGACCTCGTCCTTGGTCAGGGCCATGTACGCCTCCTCGAGGCTCGCACCCATCGGGGTGAGTTCGTGGAGCACCGCACCGCTCTGCGCGGCGATGGTGCCGATCTGCTGCGCGTCGGGGCCGACGACCACGAAGGCGCCGTCCTCGCGCGGGGTGATCGACGACGCGGCCGACCCGACCGCACCGAAGAGCTGGTCGGGGTGCGGCGTCCGGACGAGGGTGCGCGCCGCGCCGCCCTGCCCGCTGCCGGCGACGAACTCGGCGATCGGGGCGTCCGCGAGCACCTTGCCGCGACCGAGCACGACCACACGGTCGGCGGTCTGCGCCATCTCGCTCATCAGGTGGCTGGAGAGGAACACGGTGCGGCCCTCGGACGCCAGGTGCCGGGCGAGCTGGCGCACCCACACGACGCCGTCCGGGTCGAGACCGTTCACCGGCTCGTCCAGGATCAGGGTCTTCGGGTCGCCGAGCAGCGCCGCCGCAATGCCGAGCCGCTGCCCCATGCCGAGGGAGAACCCGCCGACGCGCTTCTTCGCGACCGACTCGAGCCCGGTGAGCTCGATCACGTGGTGCACGCGGGACTTCGGGATGCCGTGCGTCGCCGCGAGCGAGAGCAGGTGGTTGTACGCGCTGCGCCCGGAGTGGACGGCCTTCGCCTCGAGCAGCGCACCGACCTGGCGGAGCGGGTCGCGGAAGGATCGGTACTCCTGGCCGTTCACCCGGACCCGCCCGGACGTGGGCGTGTCGAGGCCCATGATCATCCGCATGGTCGTGGACTTCCCGGCGCCGTTCGGGCCGAGGAAGCCGGTGACGCTGCCCGGGCGGACGACGAAGGAGATGTCGTCCACGGCGGTCTTGGCGCCGTAGCGCTTGGACAGATGCTCGATCTCGATCACGAGGTCCACGCTATTTCCGGAGCCCTGCCCGGCGCGTCCCCCCACGGGTGGAGACCCGAGGTCATCCCCCAGGAGGACACGGCAGATCGCGGGAGGGCGCCGAGCAACGTCGTCGACCGCGCTGGAAGGACACCCCGACGACGCACCAATCCGGCTGCGCGCCTGCTCCGAAACCCCTGTACGACGACGACGCTGCCCCAGTGCGGTGATCCCGAGACGCCGTCGTGGAACGCACTCGGAAGGACTGCACCATGACCAGCAACGCGGCATCACCCCGTACCGGTTTCGCTTCGACCCTCGTCCAGAAGGGCGCACTGCTCTTCGGCGTCGTCTTCCTCATCGTCGGCGTCGCCGGCTTCATCCCCGGCCTGACCATGGACATGGGCACCATGTCGTTCGCCGGCAACAGCTCGATGGCCATGCTCCTCGGGCTCTTCCAGGTGTCGGCGCTGCACAACATCGTGCACCTGCTGTTCGGCATCGTCGGCATCCTCGCCGCCCGCTCCGCCGCCGGCTCGCGCTCCTACCTGCTCATCGGCGGCATCGTCTACGCCGTGCTGTTCGTCTTCGGCCTCTTCGTCGCGAACATGGCCGGTGCGGCGAACTTCGTCCCGCTGAACAGCGCCGACAACGTCCTGCACGCGTTCCTCGCGGTCGCGATGATCGTCCTCGGTGTGCTGCTCCCCCGTGCGGGACGCACCGCGCGCTGATCGACCTCGGTGGGCCGTCCGGTGCTGGGCGGTCCACCGGACCAGCGGTGGCCTCCCCGGGGATCAGGGGCCATCGGACGCCCCCGTCGCAGTTGCGGCGGGGGCGTCGTCGTACCCGAATCGAACCCGTCGCGGCGCTGACCGCATTCGTCAGAGGCGCAGCGCGAGGGCGTTCGCGGTCAGGCCCGCCGCCGTCCCGCAGAGCAGCACGGTGTCGCCCCGTCGGAGTCGTCCGTCGTCGAGGCACCGCGCGAGCATGAACGGCACCGACGAGGACACCGAGTTCCCGAACGCGGCGACCTCGTCGACGTACTTGTCGGTCGGGATCCCGAGCCGGCGCATCGCGAGTCCGATCGCTCCGCTGGCCTGGTGCGGCACGACCAGGTCGACGTCGTCGAGCCCGAGTCCGCTGCGCTCCCAGAACCGCGCGAAGAACCCGGGCAGCACGCGGAGCATCCCGGTCAGGGCGCGTCGGCCGTGCATGTCGAACAGGTAGTCCGCCGGGTCGCCGTCGGCGTACTGCTGCGCGGGGTACCGGGACAGGCCGCCCCGGAGCTCGGTGTCGTGGGCGTGCTCCGGCCAGGTCTGCTGCAGCGCCGACAACACCCCCTGCGTGCCGTCGCCGCGGGTGAGCACGACCGCGGCCGCGGCGTCCGAGAACAGCTCGGCGGACTCGCGCTCGGCTGGGTCGAGGAAGCGCGACCCGACGTCACCGGACACGACGAGCACGCGCTCGTGGTCGCCGTCCTCCAGGTACCGGGAGGCGATGTCGAGCGCGGTGATGAAGCTCGTGCAGGTCGAGTTGACGTCGAGTGCGGCAGCCCGGGCATCGGGAGCGACCTGCTCCATCACGAGGGCCGCCGTGCACGGGATCGGTTGGACGCCCGCAGCGCAGGCGGCGATGACCAGGTCGAGGTCGGCGGCGTCGATGCCGGCGTGCTCGATCGCCCGGGACGCGGCCGCAGTGAGCATGTCGAGGTGCGACACGTCGTCGGCGATGCGGTACCGGGTGACGGTCCGTGCTCCGCTGCCGTAGGTGACCGTCCGGTCCGGCAGTGCTGTCCCCCAACCGGCGATGGCGCAGTGCTTCATGGTCCCCCTCGGTCCTCGTCGTCCTCGTCGTCGAGCAGGTCCACCCCGGTCCTGTGCTCGTCGTGGCTGAAGAGCAGTCTGACACCTGCGCGCTCGAGCGCGAGCAGGCGATCGGCGGTGTCGCGCTGCGCTCCGGCGTCGTGGGCGACCGCGCGCGGCAGGAGGCGCAGGTCGCGTTCCCGCCCGAGCAGGTCGCGGCTCCACGCGGCGTCCCCGGCGAGCAGCGCGCGGTCCTCGACCAGCAGGCCGAGGTGCCCGTCCGCATGTCCGGGCAGGCGCACGAGCCGGGTGTGACCGTCGCCGAACGGGTCGGCGGTGGCCAGCCCGACGGCGGCGAGCGGCCCGGCGCCTGCGGGGCCGAACGCGCTGTCCGGGATCACCTGCAGCCGGTCGACGAGGCCCTCGGGCAGCAGTCCGTGCAGCTGACCGGCGAGCACCCGCGGTCGGGCGACGCTGCGGGCGACGGCCTCGGTGACCAGCACCCGGGCGCGTGGGACCGCGGCCAGCCCACCGACGTGGTCGGGGTGCAGGTGCGACAGGACGACGTGCGTGACGGCGTCCGTGTCGACGGCGTCGGCGAGCGTGCTGCCCACCGGGACCACGGGCGGGAGCAGGCGTCGGTACGCCCACCCGGCGGCACCGGTCCGCCACGGCAGGGGCGCGTACCCGGTGTCGAACAGCACCGTACGGTCCGGGCCGGTCCAGGTGAACACGTTCGCGGGGAACATCCGGCGGTCGCGCGGAGCACCCCGGAGGAGACCGCGCACGTCGTGGGTCGTCCACCCGCACGCGGCGGCACGCAGGACACCGAGCGGGGGCTCCGCGACGCGGCCGTCCGTCGGACGCTCAGCCACGCGGCGGTCCGCCGGCCGCTCGGTCATGTGGGTGCCCGGCGGTCGCGTAGCTCGCCAGTGCCTCGTCGAGCCCGACGATCGGCTCGTACCCGAGCACCCGTCGGGCACGGGACAGGTCGAGCGTCTGCGAGTGCGTGATCGTCGACACGGTGTAGCGGGTGATCGGCGGTTCGGGCTGCCCCGGCAGCAGCGCGCACACGGCCTCGAGCACGGTGGCCAGTGCGGACACCGGTCCGGCGGGCAGGTGCAGGTGCCGCGGGCGCGTCCCGAGTCCGGTGAGCAGCTGGTCGAGCAGCTCGACGAACGGGCGCGGGTCGCCGTTCGTGATGTTGAACGCCAGCCCGGCGGCCTCGGGCACCTCGGCCGCGAGCCGGACGGCGTGCGCGACGTTCTCGACCGCGGTGAGGTCGACGAGCCCGCGGCCGCCGCGCAGGAGGGGCACTCCGACCCGTTCGTGGACGCGGAGCAGCCTCGGGACGAGCCCGGTGTCCCCCGCGCCGATGATGCCGCGCGGCCGCAGGACGACGATCTCGGGTCCGTCGGGGTCGCCCGTCGCGGCACGGAGGAGGGCCTCGGCGTGCAGCTTCGAGCGGATGTAGTGGTTCATCGGGCGGCTCGGGTCGACCTGGTCCTCGCGGATGTCGAGCCGGTCGCGCGGTGCGGCGTAGATGCCGGGTGACGACACGTGCACGAGCCGCCGCGCCCCGACGCGACGCGCGTACTCGAGCACCCGATCGGTCCCGGTGACGTTGGCGTGCTCGAAGGCCGACCACGGACCCCACGGCGAACTGAGCGCCGCGCAGTGCACGACGACGTCCGCGGGGACGTCGGCGCGGGCGAGGTCGTCGAGGTCCCCGACGTGCACGTCGCCGGCGGGCAGGGCCGAGGCTCGACGGCCGGACGCCGTGACGCGGTAGCCGTGGTCGCGCAGGGTCCGCACGACGTGGCCGCCGACGAACCCGCTCGCCCCGGTGACCAGTGCTCGCTCCCCGGTGCCTGTTCCCCCCATGCCGCAGATCCTACGAGCACGTCCGGAGCCGGCAGGAACGGGAGGCCCCCTAGGCTCGGGGCGTGCGGATCGCGCTGGTCACCGACTACTACCTACCGACGCTCGGGGGCGTCCAGACGGCGGTGCGCTCCCTGGCCGAGGCGCTCACCGCGGCCGGACACGACGTCACGGTGTTCTGTCCGGACGACCCGGCGGGCCCCGCGCACACGGCGGGCAGCGCCGCCGTGCCGGCCGTCGTCGGTCTGCCCGTCTCCCCCGTGTTCCGCCCCGACGGCTACCCGTTCGCGTGGTCCCCGCGTCGCCTCCGCGCCCTGCTCCGTCGCGAGTTCGCCGCGCGCCGGATCGACGTCGTGCACACCCACTCCGAGATGTTCGCCGCGCTCGGCGGGCTCCGTGCCGCGCAGGACCTCGACGTCCCGGTGGTGCACACGATGCACGGCCGCATCGACGTCTACACGCGGAACGTGCTCCCCGTCCCCGCCGTCACGACGGTGCTGCTCGCCGTCCTGCACGCGACGCAGGTCCCCCGCCGAGGCATCCGGGTCGCGGCCGACGCCCCGTACACCCGCACCCGGACGGCGCGGCGGATGTGGCGGGTCATGCTCGCACAGTCACGGGCGAGCGACCACGTGGTGGTCCCGTCGCGGCACTTCGCCGACAAGCTCGTCGACCGGGGCGTGCGGACCCCGGTGTCGGTCGTCTCGAACGGCATCGAGCCCGCGGTCCTCGACGCGATCGGTCCCGCGGTGGTCCGGACCCGGGCGGCCGACGAGCCGCTGCGGGTGCTGTGGGTCGGGCGGCTGTCGCCCGAGAAGCGCCCGGAGGTCCTGGTCGAGGCCGC
Source organism: Curtobacterium sp. HSID17257 (assembly GCF_003989515.1). GTDB lineage: Bacteria > Actinomycetota > Actinomycetes > Actinomycetales > Microbacteriaceae > Curtobacterium. The sequence continues at coordinate 9,026 of NZ_RBLU01000032.1, read as the reverse complement.
CCGGTCGTTCCCGCCCGGCACCGTGGTCGACGTGCTCGGCGACGGCGTCGCGCGTGCAGCGGTCGCCCGCGCCGCGGTCGGCACCCCGGTCCGGCTGCACGGCTCGACCCCGCACGAGGCGGTCCTCGCCGCCATGCACCGTGCACACGTGCTGGTGTCGAGCTCCTCCGACTTCGACAACCAGCCGATGGTGATGCTCGAGGCCGTCGCCACCGGTCTACCGGTCGTGCACTGCGACCCGGACCTCGCCGAGGTCGTCCCCGAGGGCGGAGGCTTCACGACGCCGACACCGGACGCCGCAGGGATCGCGGCGGTCGTCCGGCGGCTGCACGACGAGCCGGAGCGGCTCGAGCGGGCGAGCACAGCCCTGGTCGCGGCCCGCGGCCGCGTCGAGCAGCGCGTCGACGAGCTGGTGGCGGTCTACGAGCGCGTCCTGCGGCGGTCCTGAACCACACGACGGTCGGGAGGCTCGGTGCCGGCTGGCACCGAGCCTCCCGACCGTCGTGTGATCGGTCAGACCGTGGCGGACGCGCCCTCCAGGGTCGCGGCGAGCGGATCGAAGTCCTCGGGCAGCGACGCGATCGGTGCCACCGTCGACGCGACGTCGACGAACGCGCGGCGCGCGACCGACTCCTCGACCGCCACCATGGTGTCGAGCACGTGGTAGCCGACCTCGCCGGTGGCGATGTGCGCACCGCCGCCGCGGATCGCCCGCGCCATGTCGAGCACGCCGAGGCCGCGGCCGACCGTCGGCTCCTCGTCGGACAGGGTCTCCCACTCCTGCTCGATCGGGAACGACACGTCGGTGCCGAGCGGTCGGGCGATCCGGATCGGGTGGCCGCCGCCGAAGGTGTTCGGGTCCGGGAGCACGATCGTGCCCTCGGTGCCGTTCACCTCGAAGACGCCGTGCCGGAACAGCGGGGTGTCGAACGACAGCAGGGACTGCGCATTCCCGCCCTGCTCGAACGACGTCAGCACCGACAGGTGCGTCGGGACCTCGACCGGGAAGTCCTGCCCGGCGTTCGGGCCGACCACCAGCTGCCGGGTGTCGCGCGACCGGGACCCCGTCGCCACGACGGACGCCACCGGGCCGAGCAGGTGCACGAGCGCCGTGAAGTAGTACGGGCCCATGTCGAACAGCGGGCCGGCACCCTTCGCGTAGAGGAAGGACGCGTTCGGGTGGAACACGTCCGGTCCCTGCCACTGGAAGCTCGTGACGGCGGTGAGCGGGGTGCCGATCGCACCGGCCTCGATCGCGCGCTTGGCGGTCTGCCACCCGGTCCCGAGGACGGTGTCCGGTGCGATGCCGAGGCGCAGGCCGAGCTCGTCGGCGAGCGCCACGAGTCCGGCGGCGCTCTCGCGGTCGACGCCGATCGGCTTCTCGCTCCAGACGTGCTTGCCGGCGCGGAGTGCCGCGGTGGAGACCTCGACGTGCGTGGCGGGCAGGGTGAGGTTCACGACGATCTCGACGTCGGGGTCGGTGAGGACCTCGTCGCCGGTACCCGACGCGGGGATGCCCCACTTCGCCGCCGACGCCGCCGCGCGCTCGGTGTCGATGTCGCCGATGCGGACCACCTCGACGTCCGGGAACGTCGTGAGGTTCGTCAGGTACTGCTCGCTGATCATCCCGGCGCCGATGAAGCCGATGCCGACGCGGCCCGTGCGGGTCATGCGGACACCCCCGTGGTGGCGGTCGCGTCCGATCCGGCGAGCGTGGCGCGCAGCCAGCGGTACGACTGCTCGACCCCGTCGAAGATCTCCCCGTCGAAGCCGTCGAACTCGATGACGGCGTACTCGAGCGCCGACGCTGCGGCGAGCGCGTCGGCGAGCTGCACGTCGCCCTGGCCGGCGGGGGTCTGGTCGGTCGGCACCTGGGCGGTGGAGATCCCCTCGCGCATCGGACCGTCCTTGACGTGCACGGCGACGATGCGGTCGCCGAGCTCCTCGATGAACGGCACGAGGTCGATGCCCGCGGCGGAGGCCCAGTACAGGTCGAGCTCGAGCACGACGCGGGGGTCGAGCATCTCAGCGAGCACCTGCAGCGCGGGCTTCCCGTCGATGCGCGGCCGGAGCTCGTGGTCGTGGTTGTGGTAGCCGACGCGCAGGCCGTGGCCGGCGGCTTCCTCGGCGGCGGCGTTCAGTCGCGCGGCGACCCGCTCGACGCCCTCGCGGGTCGTCCAGTGGTCGGGGCCGACGAACGGGTCGATGACGATCTCGAGCCCGAGGGCCGACGCCTCGGCGAACGTCTCGGCGTACGACGGAGCGGTCATCACGGTGCCGTCCGGCAGCGGGATCGACTCTTCGACCAGGAAGGCGTGACCGGTGCGCGCGCTGATGCCGTGCGCGTCGAAGGCCGTCCGGAGCTGGGCTGCGCGACCGACGAAGGCGAACGCCTCGACGGTGTCGAACCCGATGGCGGCGAGGCGGGCGACGCCACCGTCGAGGTCGGGCGCCAGTGCCTTGTCGACCGTGTAGAGCTGGAGCGAGATGCGGGGTGCCACGGTGGTCACCGGACCTTCTTGATCGGGAGGATGACGAGCGCACCGAGGAGCACGGCGACGCCGGCGCCCCAGAGCATGAGCGTGTAGTTCTGACCGCCACCGATGCCGAGCAGGAACAGGCCGACCGCCGGGGCGAGCGACTGCGGCAGGGCGTTGGCGATGTTGATGACGCCGAGGTCCTTGCCCGGGCGCTCCGGGTCGGGCAGCACGTCGACGACGAGCGCGGTGTCGATCGCGGCGTAGATGCCGTAGGCGAAGCCGAGCACGATCTCGGCGAAGTAGAACCCACCGACGGTGTCGACGTGCGCCAGGATCACGAGGCCGACGGCGGTCAGGGCGGTGGAGCCCCAGACGAAGACCTTGCGACGGCGGATGCGGTCCGACACCCAGCCCGAGACCGCGGCGCTGACGAGCAGGGCGACCGTGTAGAGCAGCACGCCGAACGCGACGGTGGCGGTGGCCTCGGCCAGGTCCTGGATGCCGATGTGCTCCCGCATGTAGAGCAGGCGGTACGTCGTGAACATGAACGTACCGAAGGTGATGAGGAAGCGGCCCCACCAGGCGAGTCCGAAGTCGGGGTGCTTGATCGGGTTCGTCCAGAACGACGCGATCAGGGTGAGCCAGCTGAAGGGCTTCGTCGTGGCCGGGAGCTCGTCGCGGGCCACGACGGCGTAGACGAGGATCACGACGATCGCCAGGATGCCCGGCGCGATGAAGAGCACCGGCAGGTTCCCGACCAGGTACACGGCGAGGTAGAGGCCGGCGAGGATCGCGATGTTCTGCGCGAGGGCGATGACGCTCGACGCCTTGCCGCGCTGGAACTCGGGCACGTTGTCGGCGAAGCTCGCGGTCAGCGTGGCGAGGACGGCGTTCGCGGCGACCTGGGCGAGCACCCACGCGATGGTGAGCTGCAGCACGTCCGGCGCGAACGCGAGCCAGGCCAGCGCGACGACGAAGACGACGACGCCGATGACCATCCAGGGCCGACGGCGACCCCAGCGCGTGCGGGTGCGGTCGGACAGTGCCCCCGCCAGCGGGTTGGCGAGCAGGGCGCCGAGGGCGCCGAACGGCAGGACCGACCCGACGATCGTCTCGGGGCTGTCCGGGTTGAGCACCGTCGCCTTGATCGACATGCTCACGAACACCGGGGTGAGCAGGGCGGCGAAGAGACCGAACTGGGCGAGGCTGAGTGCCCAGAGGTACTTCGGGCCGACCCGGACGGTGCTGACGCTCTGCGTGAGGCCCTCGACCGAGAACGCACGCGATGCCGCTGCGGGGTCACTGCTCGTGGCTCCGGCGGCCGCGGTGACCGGCGGGTTCGCGGTACCGGCGAGACCGGACTGCGGTTCTTCCTTCGACGTCGGTGTCGACATGACTCCTCCTCGAGCCATCGGGGGCGGGGCGCCCTCTTGAATACCTAGTGCTGGTAGGTGAGCAGGACAGTAACACCGAAAACCTTCCTCCGGAAGCTTTTTCTCGACATGTGTCGGCCCGCCCTCCCGCTTACACGCAACCTCGGCGGTCCACCGCAACGCCGCACCGCAGCGCCCCGTCGCCGACGTTGCGTTCTGCACTTCCCCGGCAGGTCACGGAACACCGCGTGTCGTCGCAGCGTTGACGCACGCGACGCCCGACCGACGGGCGCCGCTGACGGAAGGTGCACCCATGACCCAGACGGTCCTCCTCGAGGTCCAGCTGCGAGACGACGTCGCGCAGGACACGATCGACTCCGCGATCCGGGAGACTCTCGCCCAGACGGCGACCTTCGCCGGCAACGAGTCCCTCGAGGTCCTGGTCGACGACTCCGACCCGCTGCACCTCGTCGTGCTCGAGCGGTGGACGACCCCGGCCGACCACGACGCGTACGTCGCCTGGCGCGCCACCGACGAGGGCGCTCCGCGGGCCCTCGCCGCGATCGTCGCCGCGCCGCCCGTGACCCGGACCTTCAGCCGGACGCTCGACCTCGGCTGACCGTTCGGCAGGCGCCGGACCACGGTGAGTGCGGGCCGTCGAACACACCCCGACTCCCACCGGACCGTGGCCACGTGACCGCGCTCACTCGTCCGGGCCCCGGTCACCCGTGTGTCCGGGGACCGGATCGGCGACGCGGAGGTCCTGGGGCTCGCGGATGCTCCTGAGGGGCGAGCAGGCGACCCAGACCAGGGTCGACAAGCTCCCGGCACAGCCGATCGCGATCGCGGTCCTGGTACCGAGGGCGTCACCGACGAGTCCCCCGAGCGCAGCCCCGACGGCGATGACCCCGTAGCTGATCCACCGCATGGTCGCGTTGACGCGGCCCAGCAGGCGGTCCGGCGTCCGGAGCTGCCGGATGGTGAGTGCGACGACGCTCGAGAGCGCGGTCCCGGCGCCGTTGCAGGCGAACGCGAGCACGAGCACCGCCGTCACGGCGGGACGCGGCCAGTCGGTCCCCACGGCGGGGAGCGTGAGCAGCGCGGCGCACTCGACCCCAGCGCACGCCACGAGGACCGGCCCGGCACCCCACCGGCGGACCGCCTTCGGCGCAGCAGCAGCCCCGACGACGGCACCGATCGCGCCGAGGCTGAAGACCGCACCGAGCAGTCCGGCGGTCATGCCCAGCTGACGGACCGCGTGCACGGTGAAGAGGACGAGGATCCACTGCGCGAAGAGGTTGTAGATCGCGGCGAAGCCGACCAGGGAGACCAGGTACCGGTCCTTCCGCACGTGGTCGAGGCCGTCGCGGAGGTCCCGGAGCACGCCGTGCCCGCTCCGCACCGGTCGGGCCTCCGGCTGACGGATCCGTGCGAGCGCGACGGCCGAGACGACGTACGTCCCCGCATGTGCCAGGAGGGCCCACGGTGCGGTCAGGACCTGCACGAGCAGACCTGCGATCCCGGGGCCGCCCACCTCGGCGACGGACGACGTGGCCTGGAGTCGTCCGTTCGCCCGCTCCAGCTGGTCGCGCCCGGCGACAGTGGGGAGGAAGGACTGGTACGCGACCTCGAACGCCACCGTGCAGGCGCCGAGCGCGCCGACCGCCACGATCAGCAGCGGCAGCGTCAGCGCTCCGGTCACCGCGAGCACGACGACACCGACCGTCAGCAGCGCCCGCACCACGTCGGCTGCCACCAGGACCGGCCGTCGGCGGCACCGATCGATCACCACGCCGAGCGGGAGGGCGAGGAGCAGGAAGGGCAGCCACCGGGCGGCGCCGAGCATCCCCGCCTCGCCAGCGGTGGCGTGGAGGACGACGACGGCGAGGAGCGGCACGGCCAGCTCGCTGATCTGCCCGCCGACAGCGGACGCGCCGAGCGCCGTCCACAGGCGCGAGAAGTCGGGACCCAAGCGGTGGGGGCTAATGCGTTGCGATGCAGTCATGCGTTAGACCATGCCAGTTCGCACTAATGGTGTCCGGCCGCAGCACCCATTAGGCTCGACGCATGGACGTACCCTCGACGCCCGCCTTCCCGAAGGTCGCCGGCCACCTTGCCCTGGACCTCGTCGACACGGTCCACTGGCGCCTCGACGACACGCGTTCGATCGACACGCTCCCGACGTTCGACGAACTCGTCCGCTGGTCCGAGGAGATCGCCGGACGCCCCGACCTCGGCAGCTTGCGAACCACCGCAGTCGAGGCACCGGACGATGCTGCCCGGGAACTCGCAGCGGTGATCACGTTGCGCGAAGCGATCTACGAGGCCGTGTTCCACGGCTCGGACACGGCGGTCGACCTGGTCGCCGTCGAGTACGCCGACGCCGTGCGGCGCTCGTCCCTGGTGCGCGTCCCGGAGCGGAGCACGTGGTCGTGGTCGGAGCCGACCGACCTCACCGGACCCCGCACCCTGGTCGCCCGGGAAGCGCACGACCTGCTCACCTCCGACCTCAGCCGTGCACGCCAGTGCAGCGACGATGCCTGCGGCTGGGTGTACCTGGACACCTCGCCACGGCAGAACCGCATCTGGTGCACCGCCGCGGGCTGCGGCAACCGAAACCGGGTCGCGCGACACCAGGCACGGAAGCAACGCTGACCCACGCCGGGCCGGACTGGAGGGGCGGGACCGGCCCGCCCCGCGCCTCCCGTTCGCCGCGCCGTCACGCCACGGGCGCGACCAGCTCGTGTTCCGCCGCGTCGCGTCCGACGGCGAACGCCGTCGACGCACCCCGCACGTCCGCCCGGTACTCCCCCCGGAACCCCCGCACGCGCACCTGCCCGCGCTCGTCCGTGCGGAGCACGGTCGGCCCGGTCCACCACTCGTCCTTCACCAGGCGACGGAGCGCCTCGTACGACGGCTTCGGTGTCCCGTCCTCGCGGACCAGCCCGATCGGTGCCCCGAGCCACGCGCCCGCGTCGGTGATGCCCCAGTACGTGACCGCCTCGACGGCAGGGTGTCCGACCAGGCTCCGGTAGTGCCGCTCGACGTCGTCGGCCTGACGGGCCTCGCCCTCGGGGGTCGAGGGCCACGAGTCCACCACGTGGTCGTTCAGGTCCACGATGTGCGCGGGCATGAGGTCACCCGACACGAGCGAGGTCTCGGTCAGGTGCAGCGGCAGGCCGTACCGGGCGAAGCGGTCGACCATCGCGAGCATCGTCTCCTCGCCCCAGTACCCCTGGTGCATGTGGGTCTGCAGCCCGATGGCGTCGATCTGCACCCCGGCCTCGAGCACGCCCTCGATCAGGCACTCGTACGCGCTCGACAGGTCGAAGTCGTTGAGCAGCAGGGTCGCGTGCGGGTTCGTGGCGCGGGCCTCGTCGAACGCCATCCGGATCGTCGGGATGCGGCCCTTCGCCCGGGCGAGCGGGGTGATCGCGTTGTCGCCGTTGTCGAACACCGGCATGATGACGACCTCGTTGATCGCGTCCCACGTGTCGACCAGCCCCGCGAACGCGCCGACCTCGCGGCGGATGCGCTCCCGCTGCAGCCGTTCGACCTCGTCGAGGGGCAGCCCGAGGAGCCAGTCGGGCTGCACCGTGTGCCAGACGAGCGGGTGCCCCTTGAGCGCGATCCCCCGGTCGCGGAACCACTCCGCGGTGCGGCGGAGCCGGACGGTGTCGGGTCGGCCGCGCTCGGGTTCGAAGCGCCCCCAGTAGAACGGGAGCGTCGCAGTGGTGAACACGTCGGTGTACAGGTCGGCGAGCCGTTCGAGCCGCTCCCGCTCGGCGCCGTCGACCTCGTCGTTCGCGAGCTCGACGAAGTCGAAGCCGATGTTCCCGAAGCCGAAGGCGTGCCGGGTCTGCTCGACGGTGACCTCGACGCCCGGCAGCGGTGTGCCGTGGTGGTCGACGACCGTCAGGACGGCCGCTCCGGTGCGGTGGGCGACCGGCTGCTGCGCGACCGATTGCTGCGCGTCCGGTTGCTGCGCGTCCGGTTGCTGGCTGCCCGGCTGCTGGGTGCTCGGCTGCTGGGTGTCCACGTCTGCTCCCCTGGTGGCACCGTCGCCACCGTCGTGCGGATTTGTTGTGGGGCCGAACATAGCACCGCCCGTGGTCGAGCGCTCCTGCTCCCGCGCCTGAACGAACCCGCGGTCCCGGGAGCCCTCGTGCACGGCTGCTCCATCGACTGCGGCGGGACGCTCACGAGATGCACGACAGCAGCACCACCGCAGGCGCCCCCGCCGGACCCCGCCCCTCCCGCTGGTGGCACCAGACCCGGGCGCAGCGCGCGACCCTCGTCGTGATCGTCGCGCTCGGCGCCGTCCTGAGCAGCTGGAACCTGGCGCGCGGCGGCGACTCGTCGTTCTACGCGGCAGCAGCGCGCTCGATGTCGGAGTCCCTCCCAGCGTTCCTGTCCGGCTCCTTCGACCCAGGCGCGACCGTCACGCTCGACAAGCTCGCGGGCTTCGCGGTCCCCCAGGCTGTCAGCATCCACCTGTTCGGGATGTCCACCGCCTCGCTCGCCCTGCCCCAGGTCGTCGAGGGGGCGGTCACGACGCTCGCCGTCTCCGTGGTCGCCCTCCGCTGGCTCGGCGCCCGGGCCGGTCTGGTCGCCGCAGCCCTCGCCGCGAGCACCCCGATCTTCGTGTCGATGTTCGGCCACCCCATGGAGGACGGCCTCCTCACGATGTCGCTCGCGGTCGCGCTGGTCTGGTGGCAGCGGGCCGCGCTCACCCGGACCTGGTCGCCGCTGCTGCTCGCCGGGCTGTTCGTCGGGGTCGGCTTCCAGGCCAAGATGCTGCAGGCATGGATGGTGCTGCCCGCCCTGGTGGTCGCCACGGTGGTCGCCACCGCCGGCCCGGGACGACGGTGGCGCCGCGCCGCCGGGCACGTGGCCGCGCTGGTCGGTGCCGCGGTCGTCGCGAGCCTCTCCTGGTCGGTGGTGCTCGGGCTGCTGCCGACGGGCGACCACCCCTACTTCGACGGGTCGACCGACGACAGCGTGTTCGCGATGGTCTTCGGCTACAACGGCGTCGACCGTTTCCTCCCCGGGCTGTGGCCGGGAGCGGTGGGCGCGTTGGGTGCCGCCGTCGGCCACGCCGGCACGCACGTGGCCGACGAGTGAGATCGGAAGAGCGTCGTGGCAGGAAAAGGTGTGCACCGCTGTGTCGATT
>NZ_RBLU01000031.1 GCF_003989515.1 Curtobacterium sp. HSID17257 | reverse complement strand
GGCGTCAGCACCGCGAGCGGGCCGAGGTCGACGAGCGGGATCGCCCCGGCGTCGACGATCACCGGCACCCCGTCGTCCGAGGCGTGCCGGAACGCGTCGGCGGTGGACCGGTCGAGCTCGTCGAGCGAGTCCGCCGAGATGCCCGATCCGACCAGCCATGTCTGCACGCGTCCGACACCGGGGACGACCTCGGGACGCCGGGTGAGCACGTGGTCGGTCGCCCGCGACGGCCCGACGTACCGGACCATCCCGACGCCGGTGTGCACCGCGGCATCGACGCCCATCACGGCGGCTCCCGGGTACCGGTCGGACCCCGTCGCGACGCCGAGCACTCCTCGGCGGTACTTGGTCGACTCGCCGTGCGGTGCGGTGGTCCAGGCGGCGGCGTCGGTCGGGGCGAAGGGGACGAAGTCGTTCACGACCGCCACGTTACGGTGGAGCGCATGAGCCTGTTCCTGCCCGGTCGCGTGGTGGTCTTCGACTACGGCGAGGTGATCAGCCGCACGCCGCAGGGCGCGTGGGACACCCTCGTCGCGATGACCGGCGTGCCCGCGGACGAGCTGCTGCCGGTGTACCAGGAGCTGCGGCACGACCTGGACCGCGGCGACCTCACGGTGCTCGAGTACTGGCGCGCGATCGCGGCGCGGACCGGCCGCCGGTGGAGCCTCACCGACGTCCACCGCTTCTGGGCCGTCGACTTCACCGGCTGGTTCGAGGTCGACCCCGAGGTCCTGGCGATCGTCGAGGAGCTGCACGACGCCGGCACGCGCCTCGCCCTGCTCTCGAACGCCGGCCGCGACTTCGGCGACCCGTACCGCTGGTCGCCGATGGGGTCGGTGTTCGAGACGGTCGTGGTGAGCGCCGAGGAGCACGTCCTGAAGCCCGACGCGTCCGTCTACCGCACAACGTGCGAGCGCCTGGGAATCGCGGCCGAGCAGATGGTGTTCGTGGACAACAGGGCCGAGAACGCCGCCGGTGCAGACGCGATCGGGGCGGTCGGCCACCACTTCACGTCGCCGGCCGGACTGCGGGCCTTCCTGCATGACCTGGCGGCACGGAACGCCGAAGGAGCACCCGCGTGACGCACGCCCTGTTCGAACCGATCACCATCCGCGACCTGACCGTCCGCAACCGTCTCTGGGTCTCCCCGATGTGCCAGTACTCGGTCGAGCAGCAGGACGGCGTCCCGACGCCGTGGCACCTCGTGCACCTCGGCGGGTTCGCCAAGGGCGGCGCGGGTGCGGTCGTCGTCGAGGCCGCCGGCGTCGTGCCCGAGGGCCGGATCAGCCCGCAGGACGTCGGGCTGTGGAACGACGAGCAACGCGACGCCTTCCGGCCGATCGTCGACTTCCTGCACGCGCAGGGCGCCGCTGCCGGCATCCAGCTCGCGCACGCCGGGCGCAAGGCCTCGACGTACCGCCCCTGGTCCGAGACGTCGGGCAGCGTGCCCGAGTCCGAGGGCGGCTGGGCGACGGTCGCCCCGTCCGCCGTGGCCTTCGACGGCTACGCGGTGCCGCGCGAACTCGAGACCGAGGACATCCGTGTCGTCGCCCTCGCGTTCGCCGCTGCTGCCCGACGCGCGGTCGAGGCGGGCTTCGACCTCGTCGAGCTGCACGCCGCCCACGGCTACCTGCTGCACCAGTTCCTGTCGCCGCTGAGCAACCACCGCACGGACGCCTACGGCGGCTCGCTCGAGAACCGTGCCCGGGCGCTGCTCGAGACGATCGACGCCGTCCGCGCCGAGGTCGGTGCGGGCTTCCCCGTGGTCGTCCGGTTCTCGGCCACCGACTGGGTCGACGGCGGGCTCACGGTCGAGGACACCGTGCAGGTCGCGCGCTGGGCCGCCGAGCACGGCGCCGACCTGGCCGACGTCTCGACCGGCGGCAACGTCGCGAAGGCCCCGATCCCGGTCGGCCCCGGGTACCAGGTCCCGTTCGCCGAGCGGGTCAAGCGCGACGCCGGCATCGGCACGATCGCGGTGGGCATGATCTCCACGGCCTTCCAGGCCGAGCAGGTCGTCGCCACCGGCCAGGCGGACGTCGTGATGGTCGGGCGGGAGTTCCTCCGCGACCCTGCGTTCGCGCTCCGGGCCGCGGCGGAACTCGGCGTGACCCTCGACTACGAGCCGCAGCAGTACCACCGCGCGCGCGTCACGGCGTAGGCCGGCGTCCGCGACGCGCGTCGCGCCTCCCGTCCGGTCACCACGCACCGACGGGAGGCGCGACGCACTTCCTGTACTTCCTCTCGGCTCCGCCTCCGCGCACCCGGTACGATGTTGCTCACTGTGGACGATCCTCCGAATCCTTCTTCGCCTTCCCACTCATCCGGCGCTCACTCGGTGAGCAGCCCCGCTTCCCCTGTGTCGGGAGGTGGAGAATGAGTCCCCTCGACATCGTCATGCTGGTCGGCGGCATCCTGCTGACCCTCGGTACCGGTGTCTTCGTCGCCTCGGAGTTCGCGCTCGTGAACCTCGACCGCGCCGAGGTCGAGGCCCGGCGCGACCGCGGCGAGACCGGCCTGGCGCCCGTGATCGGCGCCCTGAAGGTCACGTCGACGCACCTGTCGAGCGCGCAGCTCGGCATCACGCTGACGACGCTGCTGACCGGCTACCTGCTCGAGCCCTCGATCGCGACGCTGCTCGAGGCACCGTTCCTCGCGATGCAGCTGCCCGAGGCGGTCGTCGAGACCGTCGGCTCGATCGTCGCACTCGTCATCGCCACGCTGCTGTCGATGATCCTCGGCGAGCTCGTGCCGAAGAACTTCGCGCTCGCGCTCCCGCTGCAGACCGCGCGGCTCGTCGTCCCGCTGCAGATCGCCTTCACCACCGTGTTCAAGCCCGCGGTCGCCCTGCTCAACGGCACCGCGAACGCCGTCCTGCGCTCGATGGGCATCGAACCGCAGGAGGAACTGTCGGGTGCCCGCAGCGCCGAGGAGCTCAGCTCGCTCCTGCGCCGCTCGGCATCCGAGGGCTCGCTCGAGCAGGACACCGCGACGCTGCTCCAGCGCACGATCGCGTTCTCCGAGCTGGACGCGAGCGACGTGATGACCCCGCGCCCCCGGCTGTCGACCATCCGCGTCTCGGAGTCGGCGGACGACGTCCTCGCCCTGGCTCGCCGGACCGGCTTCAGCCGCTTCCCCGTCATCGAGGAGGACGCTGACGACGTCGTCGGCATCGTGCACGTCAAGCAGGCCGTCGCGGTCCCGCGCGAGAAGCGCCCCGAGGTGCCCGTCGGTGCCCTGATGACCGAGGCCGAGCGCGTGCCCGAGACCATGCCCGGCGACACCCTGCTCGCCGAGGTCCGGAGCCGCGGGTACCAGATGGTGATCGTCGTCGACGAGTACGGCGGCACCGCCGGTGTCGTCACGCTCGAGGACCTCGTCGAGGAGATCGTCGGCGAGGTGTCCGACGAGCACGACCGCGCCCGCATCGACGTCGTGCGCTCCCGCAACTGGTTGACCTTCCCCGGGCTGCTGCGCCCCGACGAGCTCGAGGACCGTGCCGGCGTGACGGTGCCGGAGGACGGACCGTACGAGACCGTCGGCGGGTTCATCATGTCCTCGCTCGGGCGCCTGCCCGCGGTCGGTGACGAGGTCGCGCTCGACGACGGTGTGTTCCGCGTCGAGCGACTGGACGGGCGCCGGGTCGACCGCGTCCGCTGGACCCCGAACCGCCCCGACCCCGTCCCGACGACGACGGGCAGCAGCACGACCGGCAGCACCGCGACCGCGCAGCGCCCGGCCACCGGGATCATCATCCCCGCCACGAAGGAGGGCTCCCGATGAGCGCCACGTCCGTGCACGACGGGATGGTCGTCCTCGCCGCCGGTGAGTCCGCGTCGAGCAGCTCCGACTGGTGGGGCATCTTCTGGCTCGTCGTGCTGCTGCTCGGCAACGCCTACTTCGTCGCAGCCGAGTTCGCCGTCATCTCCGCCCGCCGCTCGCAGATCGAGCCGCGCGCCGAGGCCGGTTCCAAGGCCGCGCAGACGACGCTCGCCGCGATGGAGCACGCCACCCGCATGCTCGCCACCACGCAGCTCGGCATCACGGTGTGCTCGCTCCTGATCCTCAACGTGTCCGAGCCGGCGATCCACCACCTGCTCGAGGCTCCGCTCGGGCTGACCGGCTGGAGCGTCGAGGTGATCGGCACCGTGGCCTTCGTGTTCACGCTGCTGCTCGTGTCCTTCCTGCACGTGGTGTTCGGCGAGATGGTGCCGAAGAACATCTCGTTCTCGATGCCCGACCGCGCCGCGCTGCTGCTCGTCCCGACCCTCTGGTACATCGGGCACGCGCTGCACTGGGTGATCGTCGGCCTGAACGAGACCGCGAACGCCGTGCTCCGCCTGTTCAAGGTCGAGCCGAAGGACGAGGCCGTCAGCGCGTTCACCGTGGAGGAGGTCCAGACGATCGTCGAGCAGTCCCGTCGCGAGGGCACGCTCACCGACGACGGCAAGCTCGCGATGGCGTTCGAGTTCACGGAGAAGAAGGTCAAGGACGTCGCCGTGCCGATGTCCGACCTGGTCACGCTCCCCGAGGACGCCACCCCCGAGGACGTCGAGCGCGCGGTCGCCCAGCGCGGCTTCTCGCGGTACGTCCTCGTCGGAGACGACGGCGACCCGACGGGCTACGTGCACGTGAAGGACGTCATCGACCTGCGCCCGGACGAGTTCGACGTGCCGGTGCCGCCGAAGCGGATCCGGCAGCTCATCTCGCTGTACACGGACATGGACCTCGAGGACGCCCTCGCGACCATGCGTGCCGCCGGTCGCCACGTGGCGCGAGCGTTCGACGCCGAGGGACGCACGATCGGTGTGCTGTTCCTCGAGGACATCCTCGAGGAACTCGTGGGCACCGTCGAGGACGCGACCCGACGGCGCTGACCGCACCGACAGACGGACGGGAGGCGCGGTGCCAGCTGGCACCGCGCCTCCCGTCCGTCTATCGGTCGCGGACCCGAGACTCGCGCTCAGCGACGTTCCTCGCGCTCCTCGGCCCGAGAGACGTCGCTCAGGCCGAGACTCGGGCCACCGGCGGGCCGGCGGGCCGGCTACCAGCTCACGGGGAGCGGCTTGCCCTCCTCGTAGCCGGCAGCCGACTGGATGCCGACGAGCGCCCGGTCGGCGAACTCGGCGAGCGAGGACGCCCCCGCGTACGTCGCCGAGCTGCGGATGCCGGTGGTGATCATGTCGAGCAGGTCCTCGACGCTCGGGCGTTCCGGGTCGAGGTAGATCGTCGACGACGAGATGCCCTCGGCGAAGAGCGCCTTGCGTGCCCGCTCGTAGGGGTCGAGGCGCTCGAAGCGCTCCCGGACGGCCTTCGCCGACGCCATGCCCCAGCTCTCCTTGTACGCCTTGCCCGCGGCGTCGCGACGGAGCACGCCCGGTGCCTCGAGCGTGCCCGCGAACCACGAGCCGATCATGACGCTCGACGCGCCGGCGGCCAGGGCGAGCGCGACGTCGCGCGGGTAGCGGACGCCACCGTCCGCCCAGACGTGCGCTCCGAGCGACCGGGCGGCCGCGGCGGTCTCGAGCACGGCGGAGAACTGCGGGCGACCGACGGCCGTCATCATGCGCGTGGTGCACATCGCCCCCGGGCCGACGCCGACCTTGATGATGGTCGCACCGGCGTCGACGAGGTGCGCGACGGCGTCGGCGGTGACGACGTTGCCGGCGACGATCGGCAGCCCGAGGTCGAGCGCCGAGACGGTGCGGAGCGCGCGGAGCATGCCCTCCTGGTGACCGTGCGCGGTGTCGAGCACGAGCACGTCGACCCCGGCCGCGGCGAGGGCCTTCGCCTTCGCGGCGACGTCGCCGTTGATGCCGACCGCTGCGGCGACCCGGAGGCGACCCTCCCCGTCGACGGCCGGCGTGTAGATGTCCTGGCGGATCGCGCTGGTCTGGCTGGTGGTGCCGACGACCCGGCCGTGCCGCACGACGGGCGCGAAGTCGACCTCGGCGGCCGAGAGCACGTCGTACACGTGCCGCGGGGTGCCGGCGTCCTCGGCGTCGATCGCCGTCGAGGGTCCGTGCAGCAGGTCACCGATCGTGGCGTCCGCGCCGGCGGTGCCGAGTCGGGCGGCCGGCACACAGCCGAGGTACTCCCCCGCGCCGTCGCGGACGACGACCCCGCGGCCGGCGACGGGCAGGAGCTGCTCGAGTGCCTCGGCCACCGTGGTGTCGGCGCGCATGTCGTAGGCGGTGTCGAAGTCGACCGGCTGCTCCTTGACCCAGCGGATCGCGGCGTCGAGGTCCTGCAGGTGCATGTCCTGCGGCAGCACCCCGAGACCACCGCGGCGGGCGAGGGTCGCGGCGAGGCGCGGACCCGTCACCGAGTTCATGTTGGCGCTGACGATCGGGATGGTGGCGCCCGTGCCGTCGTTCGTGGCGAGGTCCACGTCGAAGCGGCTCGTCACCCCGGACCGGCTCGGCACGAGGAACACGTCGGAGTAGGTCAGGTCGTGCGTCGGCCGCGTCTCGTAGAACCTCATGGGTGCAATCGTACGGCCCCGCAGTCGCGCGGACACGTGCTCGGCCGTGCCGCCACGGTGCTCGTCGGGCCGTGCCGCCGCGGTGCTCGCCGAGCCCTGCCGCCGGCCCACCGTGTCGCCCGGCTGCACGACACCCGTCGTCCGTGCGACCGGCCCGGTGAGCGGGTCCCGTCCCGACACGCGCGAGCGCGGCCGGGAGGCGCGGCGCGCGTCCGACGGTCACCGAACGGTCGGCGCGGAACGGCTAGGCTGGCGGCCAGTGCGGAGCAGGGTTGCCCCGCACGACACACACGAGCATCTATCGACGGAGAGTGGGCGATCGGCTGTGTCGAGCCATCTGACGGGTACGGACGAGACCGCGGGCGAATTCGGGGCGAACGAGTGGCTGGTCGACGAGCTCTACGAGCAGTTCGTCGCCGACAAGGAGTCCGTCGACGAGTCCTGGTGGCCCGTGCTCGAGAGCTACCACCGCTCGCAGACCGGTTCCTCCGCCGCCGGTGGCTCCGCCCAGTCCGGCTCTCCCGCTCCCACGCAGTCGTCGTCGCAGTCGACCACGCAGCAGCCCGCCACGGGTGACGTCCCGGCCGAGGCGAAGCCGGGCGGTCCGATCCAGGCGAAGACGACCTCGCGGCAGCCGACCCCGCAGCCGATCCCGGCCGAGGCCAACGACCAGGCCGACGACCACGAGGAGACCCACGAGGACGTGGCGACCCCGCTCCGGGGCATGGCGAAGACGCTGGCCTCGAACATGGACGCCTCGCTCACGGTCCCGACGGCGACCAGCGTCCGGACGATCCCGGCGAAGCTGATGATCGACAACCGCATCGTCGTCAACAACCACCTGCGTCGTGCCCGCGGCGGCAAGATCTCCTTCACGCACCTGATCGGCTGGGCGATGGTGCAGGCGCTGAAGGACTTCCCGAGCCAGAACGTGTTCTACGAGGAGCGCGACGGCAAGCCCTTCGTGGTCGAGCCCGCGCACGTGAACCTCGGCATCGCCATCGACGTCCCGAAGAAGGACGGCACCCGCTCGCTCCTCGTCCCGAGCATCAAGCGTGCCGAGACCCTGACCTTCGGACAGTTCCTCTCCGCCTACGAGGACCTCGTCAAGCGCGCCCGCGACAACAAGCTCACGCCGGCGGACTTCCAGGGCACGACGATCTCGCTCACCAACCCGGGCGGCATCGGCACCGTGCACTCGGTCCCGCGCCTGACGAAGGGCCAGGGGTCGATCATCGGCGCCGGCGCGCTCGAGTACCCGGCGCAGTTCCAGGGCTCCGCGACGAAGACCCTGGTCGAGCTGGGCGTCGGCAAGACCATCACGCTGACGAGCACCTACGACCACCGGGTCATCCAGGGTGCCGGGTCGGGCGAGTACCTGAAGAAGGTGCACGAGCGACTCATCGGCGAGCACGGCTTCTACGAGGGCATCTTCTCGGCGCTGCGCATCCCCTACAAGCCCATCCAGTGGGCGAACGACATCAACGTCGACCTGGCGCACCGTGTCAACAAGACCTCCCGCGTGCAGGAGCTCATCAACAGCTTCCGGGTGCGCGGCCACCTGATGGCGGACATCGACCCGCTCGAGTACCGGCAGCGCA
Source organism: Curtobacterium sp. HSID17257 (assembly GCF_003989515.1). Taxonomy (GTDB): domain Bacteria; phylum Actinomycetota; class Actinomycetes; order Actinomycetales; family Microbacteriaceae; genus Curtobacterium. Next base: position 24,189 of record NZ_RBLU01000031.1, on the reverse strand, counting down.
CGCACCCGGACCTCGAGCTCGAGAACCACGGGCTGACGTTCTGGGACCTCGACCGCGAGTTCGTCACCGGCGGCCTGGCCGGGACCACGACCGCACCGCTGCGCGACGTGCTCGGCATCCTGCGCGACGCCTACTGCCGCACCGTCGGCATCGAGTACATGCACATCCAGGACCCGGAGCAGCGTCGATGGGTCCAGGGGCACATCGAGGTGCCGTACTCGAAGCCGTCGAAGGACGAGCAGCTGCGCGTCCTCGGCAAGCTCAACGAGGCCGAGGCGTTCGAGACCTTCCTGCAGACGAAGTACGTCGGCCAGAAGCGCTTCTCGCTCGAGGGCGGCGAGTCGACCATCGCGTTCCTCGACACCCTCATCCAGCACGCCGCGGGCGCCGGCCTCGACGAGGTCGCGATCGGCATGGCCCACCGCGGCCGGCTCAACGTGCTCACGAACATCGCCGGCAAGACCTACGGGCAGATCTTCCGTGAGTTCGAGGGCTCGTCGCTGCCCGGTGCCGTGTCCGGCCAGGGCTCGGGCGACGTCAAGTACCACGTCGGCACCGAGGGCCTCTTCCGTGCCTCGGACGGCTCGAGCATCCCCGTGACCATCGCCGCGAACCCGTCGCACCTCGAGGCCGTCGACGGCGTGCTCGAGGGCATCGTCCGCGCGAAGCAGGACCGCACCCCGCCGGGCACCTTCGGCGTGCTGCCGGTGCTCGTGCACGGTGACGCCGCCATGGCCGGCCAGGGCGTCGTCGTCGAGACCCTGCAGATGTCGCAGCTCCGTGGCTACCGCACGGGCGGCACGGTCCACCTCGTCATCAACAACCAGGTCGGGTTCACCACGCCCCCGGAGTCCGCGCGCACGTCGGTGTACTCGACCGACGTGGCGAAGACGATCCAGGCGCCGATCTTCCACGTCAACGGGGACGACCCCGAGGCCGTGGCGCGTGTCGCGGAGCTCGCCTTCGCCTACCGCGAGGAGTTCCACCGCGACGTCGTCATCGACCTCGTCTGCTACCGCCGCCGCGGCCACAACGAGGGCGACGACCCCTCGATGACGCAGCCCCTCATGTACAACCTCATCGAGGCGAAGCGCTCCGTCCGCACGCTGTACACCGAGGCCCTCGTCGGCCGCGGGGACATCACGCAGGAGGAGTACGACGAGGCGCACCGCGACTTCCAGGACCGGCTCGAGCGCGCCTTCGCCGAGACCCACGAGGCGCAGACCGGCACGATGCCCGTCATCACGACGGACGACGACGGCGCCGTGGACGGCCTCGAGCGTCCGACCGCGCAGCGCGACGACGCCGAGGTCGAGGTGCACGACACGGCGATCTCCGAGGAGCTCGTCCGGGCCATCGGCGACGCGCACAGCAACCCGCCCGCCGGCTTCTCGATCCACCCGAAGCTGCAGCAGCTCCTCACCAAGCGCACCGAGATGACCCGCTCCGGCGGCATCGACTGGGCGATGGCAGAGCTCATGGCGATCGGCTCGGTGCTGGTCGAGGGCAAGCCCGTCCGACTCGCCGGCCAGGACGCCCGACGTGGCACGTTCGTGCAGCGCCAGGCAGTCTTCCACGACCGGGTGAACGGGCAGGAGTGGCTGCCGCTCGCCAACGTCGCCGAGGACCAGGCCCGCCTGTACATCTACGACTCGCTGCTCAGCGAGTACGCGGCGATGGCGTTCGAGTACGGCTACTCGGTCGAACGTCCCGAGGCCCTCGTGCTCTGGGAGGCGCAGTTCGGTGACTTCGCGAACGGCGCGCAGACCGTCATCGACGAGTTCATCTCGTCCGCCGAGCAGAAGTGGGGCCAGCGCTCCGGTCTGGTGCTCCTGCTCCCCCACGGCTACGAGGGCCAGGGGCCGGACCACTCCTCGGCGCGCATCGAGCGCTACCTGCAGCTCTGCGCCGAGGACAACATGATCGTCGCGCGGCCGTCGACGCCGGCGTCGTGGTTCCACCTGCTCCGTCGCCAGGCGTGGGAGCGCCCGCAGAAGCCGCTCGTCGTGTTCACGCCGAAGGCCATGCTCCGCCTGCGCCAGGCGACGAGCCCGGTCGAGGCGTTCACGAGCGGGTCCTTCCGCGAGGTGCTCGACGACGACCGCGTGACCGACAAGGGAGCCGTGCGCCGCGTCGTGCTGCACTCGGGCAAGGTGCACCACGACCTCCGCGCCGAGCTCGACAAGTCCGGCGCGACCGACGTCGCCCTCGTGCGGCTGGAGCAGCTCGCACCGCTCCCCCTCGACGAGCTGCTGCAGGTGCTCGCGGGCTACCCGCAGGCCGAGGTCGTGTGGGCGCAGGAGGAGCCGGAGAACCAGGGCGCCTGGCCGTTCGTCTGCATGAACCTGTCGCCGCACCTCGACGGCCGTCCGCTCTCCGTGGCCTCGCGCCCGGCGAGTGCCGCACCGGCGACGGGGTCGTCGAAGCGCTCCGCGGGTGAGGCCGCCGAGGTCGTCCGGAAGGCGCTCGGCTGACCCACCGCGCCCCCTGACGCACGATGCGCCCCGTGGGAACGGGGCGCATCGTGTGTCACGGGCGCAGGACCGACCGGCACGCAACAGCAGCACCGGCACGCTGCGCGGGCGCGGGGCTACCGGAGCTTCGTGTAGCGGACGCCGGCCTCGTGGTACCCACGCTTCTGGTAGAAGCGGTGCGCGCTGTCGGTCGCAGCGGCGGACACGGCGCTGAGGCGGTGCGCGCCCTGGTCGGTCGCCCACGTCTCGAACGTGTCGATGAGCGCGGAACCGGTGCCGTGCCTCCTGGCCGACGGGTCGACCACCAGCAGGAGGAGCTGCGCCGTGGGCTCGTCGCTCGCGTACGACCAGGTGACCTGCGCTCCGGCCACGGCGACCGCGCGGCCGTCGTCGCCACGGACCAGCCACGTGCGGTGCCCGGCCTCGGGCACGAGCCGCTCCAGCCGTGCACGCATGGCGGACTCGTCGACGACGTGCCCGAGCAGACGGACGAGGGCGGTGACGTCGGTGACGTCCGTGTCGGACCAGGTGGTGATCGACTCGGCGGTGAGGGTCATGGGGCGACCCTACCCAGCGCCGGCGACGTGTGACGACGCGCCGCCGCGCGACGGCGGCGCCTCGTCAGGCCTGGTGCGTCGACTGCTCCACGCGGATCCGCGCCAGGATCTCGGTCCGGAGCTGGTCCGGAGCGGTCTCGGCGCAGGCGCGCTTCACGGTCTCCATGAGGACGACGCCCACGCGGTGCTCGCTCGTGCAGTCCTCGCAGGACTCCATGTGCTCGCGGATGTCCGCAGCGTCCTCGCGGCAGAGCTCGTCGTGGAGGAACTCCTCGAGCTCGGCCTTGGCCTTCGAGCAGTCGCAGCCGCTCATCGTGCGTCCTTCCCGTCGGTGCGACCAGCGGCCGCAGTCGTCTTCCGGCCCCGCCCGCGCATCGTCGCCGTCGACGCTGCGTCCGGGACGATGCCGGTCTCGCGTGCGTGGTCCGCCAGGAGCCCGCGGAGGAGCCGGCGGCCACGGTGGAGACGGCTCATGACCGTCCCCACGGGGGTCTTCATGATGTCGGCGATCTCCTGGTAGGAGAAGCCCTCGACGTCCGCGAAGTACACGGCCATCCGGAAGTCCTCGGGGATCGACTGGAGCGCGTCCTTCACCGCGGAGGACGGCAGGTGGTCGATCGCGTCGGCCTCGGCGGAACGCGCGGACACCGACTGCGTGACGCTCTCGGCGCCCCCGAGCTGCCAGTCCTCGAGCTCGTCGATCGTGCCCTGGTACGGGTTCCGCTGGTTCTTGCGGTACGTGTTGATGAACGTGTTCGTCAGGATCCGGTAGAGCCACGCCTTGAGGTTCGTGCCCTGCCGGAACTGCCGGAACGCTGCGTACGCCTTGACGAAGGTCTCCTGCACCAGGTCCGAGGCGTCGGCCGGGTTCCGGGTCATCCGCATCGCGGCGCCGTACAGCTGGTCCATGAACGGGAGCGCCTGGTCCTCGAACAGCGACCGCAGCTCAGCCTCGGAGACGGTCTTCTCGTCGGCGGGCTCGGTCTCGGGCTCGAGGGCGTCCGCTTCCTCGGACACCGCGTCGAGCTGCGCCTCGGTCTCCTCGACCAGGTCGTGCGGTGCTGCCTGCGGTTCGTCGGTCGTCATCACGGACGAGTCTAGGCCGAGCCCGATCGTCGTCCGCACGGCCGGCAGCGCCGTCCGGGTGCGCTCGAGTGTGACTGTCGCCAATGGTCCTCCCGCGGGTGTTCAGTACCCTGGTGAACCGATGGCAGAGTCGACGCATTCCCAGCAGCCCGGTCCCTGGATCGCACCCCTCGCCCGCGGGCCCCTGCGCGGCGACGTCGCCCTGCCCGGTTCCAAGTCGCTGACGAACCGTGAGCTCGTGCTCGCGGCGCTGGCCGACGGCCCCTCGACGATCCGCCTGCCCCTGCACTCGCGCGACTCGGCGCTGATGGTCGCGGCACTCCGCCAGCTCGGTGTCGGCATCGACGAGGTCGTCCCCGCGGACGGCGCAGCACCGAACCCGTACGGGCCGGACCTGCGGATCACGCCCGCGCCGATGCACGGTGACGTCGCCGTCGACTGCGGCCTCGCCGGCACCGTGATGCGCTTCCTGCCGCCGCTCGCCGCGCTCGCGACCGGCCCCGTGACGATCGACGGCGACCCGTACGCCCGGAAGCGACCGATGGGCGCGATCATCCGCGCCCTCGCCGACCTCGGCGTCGACGTGACGGACGACGGCGGCGGCGCCATGCCGTTCTCGTTCACCGGCACCGGAGCGGTCCGCGGCGGTCGTCTCGAGATCGACGCGTCGGCCTCGTCGCAGTTCGTCTCCGGCCTGCTGCTGTCGGCACCCCGCTTCGACGAGGGCCTGCACCTCACCCACGTGGGCGAGCGGCTGCCGAGCCTGCCGCACATCGACATGACCGTCGCGGCACTCCGCGCACGCGGCGTCCGGGTGGACCAGCCGGCCGTCGGCGAGTGGGTCGTGCACCCGGGCCCGATCGCAGCGCGTGACGTCGTCATCGAGCCCGACCTGTCGAACGCCGCGCCGTTCGCGGCGGCTGCGCTCGTCGCGGGCGGCACCGTCCGGATCCGCACCTGGCCGACCGACACCACGCAGGTCGGTGCCGATCTCGAGACGCTCCTGCCCCTGTGGGGCGCGACCGTCACGAGGGACGGTGACGACCTGGTGTTCGACGGCGGCGTCGGAGTGGCGGGTGGGGCCTCCCTGCCGGGTGTCACGCTCGACCTGACGCGCGGCGGTGAGCTCGCACCGGCGATCGTCGCGCTGTCGGCCCTGGCCGACGAGCCGACCGAGATCATCGGGATCGGCCACCTGCGGGGCCACGAGACGGACCGTCTCGCCGCACTCGCGGCGGACGTGAACCGGTCGGGAGGCTCGGTGCAGGAACTCGACGACGGCCTGCGGATCACCCCGGCTCCGCTGCACGGCGGTGCCTGGGCCGCGTACGACGACCACCGGATGGCGACCGCGGGCGCCCTCGTGGGCCTCGTCGTCGACGGCGTCGCCGTCGACGACATCGGCTGCACCGCGAAGACCCTGCCCCAGTTCCCCGAACTCTGGGCAGACCTCGTGGCGACCGGTACGGGCCCTCGCGGGACCGTCGAGACGGGAGCGTGACGCCGTGAGCTGGTGGGACGACGCCGACGGGGACGACACCGACGAGGACGAGCCCTACGGGCAGTACGAGTCCAAGGTGCGGATCCGACCGAACCCGAAGGGCAACCGGCCCCGCACGAAGACCCGTCCGAGCTACGACGACGCCCCGACCGGCTGGGTGACGAACGTCGACCGCGGACGCTTCGGCGTGCTGGTGTCGGCCGGGCAGGACGACGAACGGGTGATCACCGCGACGAAGGCCCGCGAGCTCGGCAAGAAGTCGGTCGTGACCGGCGACCACGTGTCGCTCGCCGGGGACGTCTCCGGCGACCCGGGCTCGCTCGCCCGCATCGTGAAGGTCGCCGAGCGGTCCACCCTGCTGCGCCGGAGCGCCGACGACAGCGACGAGGTCGAGCGCGTGATCGTCGCCAACGCCGACCAGATGCTGATCGTCGTCGCCGCGGCCGACCCCGAACCGCGGCCGCGGCTCATCGACCGGTACCTCGTCGCGGCGTTCGACGCCGGGCTCGACCCGGTGCTCTGCATCACGAAGACCGACCTCGCCGACCCGGCGCCGTTCCTGGCGCACTTCGCGTGCCTGGACCTGCGGATCGTCACGAGCCGCTCCGACGACGTGCCGTTCGACGCGCTGCACGAGGTCCTGGACGACCAGGTCACGGTCACCGTCGGCCACTCGGGCGTCGGCAAGTCCACGCTCGTCAACGCGATCACCGGGTCGACCCGGGCGACCGGCGTCGTGAACGCGGTGACGGGCCGGGGGCGGCACACCTCGTCGTCCTCGATCGCGTTGCGGGTGCGCGACGGCGGCTGGATCATCGACACGCCGGGCGTCCGGTCGTTCGGGCTCGGCCACGTACAGCCCGAGAACGTCTTCCGCGCCTTCGCGGCGCACGCCGTCCCGGTGCGGGAGCCCGCCGACGGCATCCCGCTGTCGCAGGCGCACGACTGGGAGATCGTCGACCGGGTGCACGACGGGGAGCTCGGTCCGACGGGCGTCGAGCGGCTCGACTCCTTCCGTGCACTGCTCACCGGCATGGGCGCGGACGACCCCGGCGCGGACTGACCCCGGCGCGGACGACCCCGGGGTGGGACGACCCCGGGCGACGGCCCGGGGCGGACTGACCCCGGGCGGATCGGCCCCGCCGGCACGGGTGTACCGTTGCTCCTCGTGCCCGAAGTTGCAGAACACAACACAGCCCGTCCGGATCCGGTCCACCACGGCGACCACGCAGCGCCGCACCCGCAGCGGACGTCCCGGTCGACGGCGCTCGCGGCGGCGGTCCTGCGCCCCGAGCACCTCGGTCGCACGCTGCGGTCCTTCGGGTCGCACATCCTCGTCCCGCTGTTCCTCGCGGTCGGGATGAGCCTGGCCTACCTCGGCGCCTTCCACGCCCCGACGCCGCACGAGCTCCCCGTCGGCATCGTCGGCCAGGGCCCCAGCGCCCAGGTCTTCGCCCAGAGCGTCACCGACGGCTCCGACGGCCGGCTGGTCGCGCACGTGGTCGGGTCCACGGCCGAGGCCGAGCGGCAGGTGCGGGACCGCGACCTCGCCGCGGTCTACGCCCCCGCGACCGACGGTGCCGTGCTCTACGTTTCGACGGCCGCGAGCGAGACCACCGCGACCGCGGCGCAGAAGGTCTTCCTGCCGATCGCGTACGAGCAGCACCTGCCGTTCACCGTGCACGACGTCGTCCCCACCGGCGACGAGGACCCGACCGGCCAGGGGCTCTTCTTCCTGCTCGTCGGCCTGAGCGTCGGCGGGTACGCCTCGGCGATCGCCGTCGCCGCGGCGGCCGCGAAGCTCCGTGCGCTCTGGACGGTCGTCGTCGGCGCCGCCACCGCGGGGGTCGTCGCCGGCATCGGCGTGCTCGTCGCCGGGCCGCTCTACGGCGTCATCCCGGACCACCGCTGGCAGGTCTTCCTGTTCGCCTGGCTGTACGACGCCGTCATCGTCGCCCTCGGCGTCGGCCTGCACCCGCTGCTCGGCCGGTGGACCACGCCGATCCTCACGATGCTCTTCGTCATGCTCAACTTCACGAGCTCCGGCGGGATCTTCCAGCCGTCGTTCCAGCCCGGGTTCTTCGCAGCGCTCAACGCGTTCTGGAGCGGGGCCGCCTGGCTCGGTGCCGCGCAGGACCTCGTGTACTTCCCGGGGGCGTCGCTCACACGGTCGGTGGTCGTGCTCGTGCTGTGGCTCGTCGTCGCCGTGCTGCTCGGGGTCCTCGTGCACGGGCTCGCCGCCCGGCGGACCCGGATCGCCCGCGAACGCGCCGTCTCGCGCTACGAGGAGGAGCAGGTGGTGGCGGCCTAGGACGCTACCCTGACCTCCGTGGACCTCAGCGCCGACCTGGACTTCGCCCGCTCCCTCGCCGACACCGCCGACGCGATCAGCCTCGAGCGGTTCCGCGCCGCCGACCTGCACGTCACGACGAAGGCCGACAGCACGCACGTCACCGATGCCGACCAGGCGGTCGAACGGGCCCTGCGCGAGCGACTGGCGGCCGAACGCCCCGACGATGCGTTCCTCGGCGAGGAGACGACGGCGGACACCGGCGCCGACGCCCTGAGCGAAGGCCACCGCCAGTGGGTGGTCGACCCGATCGACGGCACCGCGAACTACCTGCGGGGCGTGCCCGTGTGGGCCACCCTGATCGCCCTGGCCGTCGACGGCCGTCCGGTGCTCGGCGTCGTCAGCGCCCCGGCGCTCGGCAAGCGCTGGTGGGCTGCCGAGGGCCTCGGCGCGCACTCCACCGACGGTCCCCTGCGGGTGTCCGGCGTCGCGGAGCTGTCCGAGGCGAGCCTCAGCTACAACAGCATCCAGCAGTGGGACGAGGACGACCGGCTCGACGCCCTCGTCACCCTCTCCCGGAAGGTCTGGCGCACGCGGGCGTACGGCGACATGTGGTCGTACATGCTCGTCGCCGAAGGAGTGCTCGACGTCGCCGGCGAACCCGACCTGAAGCCGTGGGACATCGCGGCCCTCGTGCCGATCGTCGAGGAAGCGGGTGGTCGCTTCACCTCGCTCGACGGCGACCCGGGCCCGTGGCACGGCAGCGCCCTCGCCACGAACGGCCTCGTGCACGACGCCGTGGTGGACGTCATCCGGCGCTCGTAGTCCCGCGGACGGTCCGCACCGGCGGCGGACCGCGGTGTACCCCGCTTGTCCCCTGGGCGCACCCGCCTCCCCGCGTCGGACCCCCAGAAGGGGGCAGATACCCCCCGGACTGGGGCCAGGGAGGGCGGACAGTGTGCTGACGAGCACTCCGTCGGCGTCCGACCGGCGGGTTATCGTGCTCACGGCTGATCAGGCGCACCGGGTTCCCTAGACCCGGACCGAGTCGGGTCCGCCGTCCAATACTCGTCCGAAAAACCCTGACCCGAGGGGTGGTCCAGACGATGACTTCATCGTTCCCAGGCGGAAGCGAGTGCACCCTCACTCGTCGTCCGCGACATCTCACCGACAGCCCTGGTGCGCGCTCCGTCGCCGCCTCGCGTCCGTCCGTCGCCACGGTCCCTGCCCGTGCTGCCGTCCGGATGCCGTCCGTCGCCGTGGCCTCCCGCCGCACCGCCGACCGGACGTCCTCCGCAGTCCTCGCCTCCGGACCCGGAGGCCGGTGAGTCATGGCACTCACCGGTCGCCGTCTCGAGGTCGACCGGATCGCGACCCTCGCTGCACTCCCTCGTGAGTGCGCGATGGTCGTCGTCGGCGACCCTGGTTCCGGACGCAGCAGCGTCCTCGACGCGGTCGCGGACCGCGTCTCCCTCCCCGTCGTGCGGGTCGGGGTCAACGGGAGCGAGTCCCGCTGGCCGCTGGCCGGCGTGACCTCCCTGTTCACCGCACTCGACGACCCGCGGGCCACCGCCCACATCGCGCACCTGCTGCAGGCCGGTGGCGCGACCAGCGGACTCGCCGCGGCGCACGACTTCCTCGAGGCCGTGCAGACCCTGACCCTGCCGCCGACGGTCGTCCTGATCGACGACCTCGACCGGATGGACGCCGAGAGCCAGGAGCTCATCGCGTTCCTGGCAGGTCGTCTCGCCGGCACGGCGCTGCGCCTGGTCGCCACGGTCCGGACCGTGCCGTCGGACGGCCCGCTCGCGGCGCTCCCCGTGCTGCGGCTCGAGCCGCTCACCACGGACGAGTCCCTGGCGCTGGCCCGGACGATGGCACCGGAGGGCGCGAACGACGGCGTCCTCGCGATCCTCGCCGAGGCCACGGGCGGCAACCCGGGCGCGCTCCGCGAGCAGTTCGACGCGTTCTCGACGGCGCAGCTGACCGGCACCGAGCCGCTCGTGCTGCCGTTGCGCCCGACCGCCACGACCGAGGCCATCGCAGCGCTGGCCCTCGATGCCGTCGAGGGCACCGCCGACACCGACACCGACGCGGGACGTGGTCCGGACGTCCTCGTGCGCCTCGCCCTCGTCCCCGTGGCGCGGACCACGGGCTGGGACCGCGACGCCGTCGACGACCTCGCCGACGCCGGGCTCGTCGTGGTGCGCGGGCAGACCGTCGCGGTCCGCGACCCGCTGCTCCGGTCGGCCCTGTACTGGCGGACGTCCGCACGTACCCGGCGCACCCTGCACCGGGAGCTCGCCGCGGCGAGCGCCGAGACCGACCCCCGCGCCGCCGCGTGGCACCGGAGCTTCGTCGACGACGTCCCCGACGTGGTCGCACTGCTCGACGCCGCCGCGGGCTACGTCCTCGACGGTGCACCGCACGCCGCGGTGGCCCTGGCCGAGCGTGCCCTGCACGTCGGCTCCGGCGGCGAGGACGAGCGCGCGGCACTGCTCGCCGTCGTCGAGGCCCTGTTCGCACAGCGCCTGCTCGGGCTCGCCGCGCGCTACCTCACCGCGATGCGTCCGTTCCGGCGCGCAGCGGAGGAGGTCCGGCGGCTGCGGGTCCTGTACTCCGTGCAGTACCTGCGCGGTGAGACCGTGCATGCGGACGAACTCCTCGTGCCCGTGGACGCGGAGGCACCCGAAGCCCCCGCGACCGCCGGGCTCCTGGCGATGGTCGCGAGCTTCCGGGCAGAGACGTGGGACCTCGACCAGGCCCGTGACCTGCTCGCCCGCGTCGAGCAGCTCGGTGCGGTGATCACCCCGCGCACCGCGGAGATCGCCGGCGCCGTGCAGTGCCTGGTCGCCGCACTCGACGGCTCGCTGCCCGCCGACACGGAGCTCTACGACGGGCTCGCGACGCCCCGGCTGATGGCGATGTCCGATGCCGCCCTCCTGCTCGTCGCGCACGCGCTGAGCCTCGCCGAGCGGTACCGCAGCGCCCGGCGCGTGTTCGCCCTCGTCGTCGCCCGCGGGCAGGACACCGAGGCCGTCTGGGTCGAGGGCGCCCGCTACCTGTCCGCCGAGAACGAGCTCCGGTCCGGGAACTTCCGGCAGGCCCTACGCGCGGTCGACGCGTGGGAGGCCGGGAGCGCCCTGTCCGCCCAACGGCTGCGCGAGCCGTCGCGGGCGGTGGCGGTCGCGTGGCGGCACTTCGCCGAGGGCCGCACCCACGAGGCGCTCGAGGTGGTGGACCGTTGCCTGGCGCTCCGCTCCACGGTGCTGCTCTGGGGCACCACGGCCCGGTTGCATGCGCTGCGCGGACGGGTCCTGCTGCTCGACGGCCGGGTGGACGAGGCGGTGACCGCGCTCGAGGCGGCGGACGCGGTCGGTCGGTCGCTGCGCAACCCGACCGTGCTCCGGCACCTGGGCGACCTGGTCGAGGGCTACGTGCACCTCGGTCGGGTGGACGACGCCCGGAACGCGACGGCCCGCCTCGCGGCGGACCACCACGCACGGCCGTCCCGCTGGGGTGCGCTCGTGCTCGCCAGGAGCCTGGCGCTCGTCCCCGACGACGCGACGCGCGAGACGGCGCGTCGTCGCGCGCTCGAGCTGTTCCAGCCGCACGACTCGCAGTACGAGCGCGCCCGGACCTTCGCTGCCCTGGCGGCGGTGGGCACGGACGCCGAACGGCCCCGCCTGGGCGCCGCCGCGGCTGCCGCGTACGAGGCCGCCGGGCTCCGTCGACCGCTCGCGGCGCCGGCTCCGACGGCCGTCATGCCGCCCTTCGGGGCGCCGACCTCGCTGCGGTCCGGTCCGGTGCACTCCGCGCCGGTCCCGGGCTCGCCGCGGAGCGCGCCCGACGCGTCGGTGGTGCTCACCCAGCTGACCGCCGAGGAGCGCGCCGTCGTGCAGAAGGTGACGGAGGGCTACCGCAACCGCGAGATCGCCTCGTCGCTGTTCATGTCGCAGCGCACCGTGGAGCTGCGGCTCACGCAGATCTACCGGAAGGTCGGTGCGCGCTCCCGCTCGCACCTGGTGGCGCTGCTCACCTGATCGCGCGACCGGTGGACGCCCGGCGACCACCCCACGGACGGGAGGCCCGGTACCGGCTGGTACCGGGCCTCCCGTCCGTCACGCGCAGCGTCGGCCACCGAGCCGACTTGCGTGGGTCCGCACCGGCGGGCGGGCGGCTCGCACCGCTCACGCGGTGAACCGCAAGAGGCGGCCCGGACGCTTGTCACGGCGGTGCCGCGGGACGAGGCTCGTGGTGCACCGACCGCCGAGCCCTTCACGGAAGGGCCCGTCCGCGATCCCCGACCGTCCGGTACCCGACCCGCCGACCAACCGTCTCCGCCCCACCTGATCCGCGGGCGGGCACGGTCCGTCGACGGCCCCGGACCCGCGGCAGACCCGGCGGCGGTCGGTGCCGTTCCCCGGCACCTGGCCGGTCCCCCACCTGAACGGACACCGTATGTGCGGCATCATCGCGGCCCGCGTGAGCGACGACGTGACCCCCTTCCTGCTCGACGGGCTCGAGCGAATGGAGTACCGGGGCCACGACTCCGTCGGGGTCGCACTGCGCACCGCCGCCGGCCGGATCGCCACGGTCCGGTCGGTCTCGCGCGTCGCGGACCTCCGGGCAGACCTCGCGGCACGGGCCACGGTCGGGACGCCCGAGGAGGCCGCCACGGGTGTCGGGATCGGGCACACCCGCTGGGCGACCTGCGGGGCGGTGCGCGAGGAGAACGCGCACCCGCACGCCGACTGCTCCGGACGGATCAGCGTGGTGCACAACGGGACCGTCGAGAACGCGGCGAGCCTCCGGACCACGCTCGAGCGGCAGGGGCACGTGTTCCGGTCGGAGGTCGACTCCGAGGTGATCGGACACCTCGTCGAGCGCGCCCTGCTGGTCGACCCGGACCTCGTGCTCGCGGTGCAGATCGCGACCGCGCAGCTCCGCGGCTCGTGGGCGATCGTCGTGCTGGACGCCCGCGACGGCCGCATGGTCGCTGCGGCGCACCGGTCGCCGCTCGTCGTCGCGCGCTCCGCCCGGGGGGACTTCGTCGCGAGCGACGTCGGCACGATCGCCGAGTGGTGCGAGACCTTCGTGCCGCTCCGGGACGGCGACGTCGTGGAGCTCGGCGAGGCGTGGAGCTGGTCCTCGGAGGGGATCGCCGTACCGGTGCCCTTCCCCACGGCGTCACCGTTCGCCGCGAGTGCGCTCGAGGTCGACCTCGGCGACCACCCGGACCACACGGCCAAGGAGATCGCCGAGCAGCCCGGCGTCGTCACCGACCTCCTCCACCGTGTCCGGCACCGCACCGCGGACGGCAGCACCTGGGCGGGTCTCGGGCTCCCGGCGTTCGAGCGGCTCGCCGTCGTCGCCTGCGGTACCTCGCTGCACGCCGGTCAGGTCGTCGCCGGCACCGCGCGCACCCTGGGCGGTGTCCCGACCGACGTCGTCGCCGCCAGCGAGGTCGACCAGGTCGTCCTCGGTCGAGGCACCCTGGTGGTCGCCATCAGCCAGTCCGGTGAGACCGCGGACGTCCTCCGGGCCCTCGACCGGCTCGACGACCGGGTCCCGGTGCTCGCGCTGACGAACGACGTCCACTCGTCGCTCGCTCGCCGGGCCGACGCCGTGCTCGACTGCCACGCCGGGCCCGAGGTCGGGCTCGCCGCGACGAAGTCCTTCACCGCGCAGGTGGTCGTCGGCGTGACCGCGGTCCTGTCCGCCCTGGTCGCGTCGGACCGACTCGAACCGGCCCGTGCCGCCGCCCTGGTCGACGAGCTGTCGGAGCTGCCCGACCGGATGGCGACGGCCGCGGTGGTGGCGGCCGAGCGGGTCCCGCTGCTGGCCGCGACCGTGCGGGACGCTCCGGGGTTCCTCTTCGTCGGCCGCGGGCACGGGCTGCCCTACGCCGCCGAGGGCGCGCTGAAGGTGGAGGAGCTCGCCTACCGGTGGGTGCGCTCCTGCGCGGTCGGCGAGCTCCGGCACGGACCGCTCGCGCTCGTCGACGAGGGCACGCCGGTCGTGGTGGTCGACCACGGGGACCCCAGGATCCGGTCCGCCGTCGCCGAGGTGCGCGCCCGCGGCGGGTTCGTCGTCACGATCGGCGGTGCCGGCTCCGACCTGCCGGTGATCGCCGGACGCGCGGACGCCACCGACCTGGCGTGGGGACGGCCCCTCGCCCCCTGGGGACCGGTCGAGGCCGTCGTGCCGCTGCAGATGCTCGCCCGCGAGCTCGCCGTGCAGCTCGGCTGTGCGGTCGACAAGCCCCGCGCTCCCGAGAGGTCGGTGGGGGTCGGATGGCCAGGCACACGCAGCGCAGCCGGGTGACGGTGTTCCTCGCCGTCCTGACGGGGCTCGCCGTCGTGGCGACCGTCGTCGTGGTGGTGCTCGTCGTGGTGGACGCCGTCCGCTGACGCCACGGCCCGCGCGGTCAGGGTCCTCTTGGTGGGCGCTGTCATCCTGGCGTCTTGACCGCAGCAGCCCCACCCCTCGTGTTCGTCGCCGTCCTGGTCGGTGCCGTCCTCCCGTTCGTGCCCCTGGTCGGCCGCGTCGCCCGGATCGCGGCGACCATCGTGCACGAGGTCGGACACTGCGTCGTCGTGGTGCCGTTCGGCGGGCGCATCGACCGGATCGACCTGCACCCGGACGGCTCCGGCGAGGCGTGGGTCCGGCTCGGGCGGGTGCCGGGTGCGATCCGCTGGCTGGTGCGGATCCTCAACCTGTTCGCCGGGTACAGCGCGCCGGTCTGGGCCGGGGTGCTGCTGGTCACCGGCGTGCTGCACGGGTCGCGGTGGCTGCCCGTGGCGGTGCTCGCCGTGGTCGGTCTCGTGGCCCTCGCGTTCGTCCGGAACTGGTTCGGACTGCTCGTCGTGGTCGGCTTCGACGCGCTCGCGCTCTGGGTGGCGGTCCGTCCGTCGGAGGTCACCGTGCTGGTCGTCGCGGCGGTGGGTGCGGCGTTCGTGGTCGACGGGCTCAGGTCGCTCGTGCAGGTCGCGCGCTGGCTGCTGACCGGCGCGCGGGTGCAGACCGACTTCCACATCGCCGCGGCCGAGATGCGTGTGCCGGCGGTGCTGTGGTTCGTGCTGTTCGTGGTCGTCAACGGGGTCGTCGTGTGGCTCGTCCGGGAGCCGCTGCTCGCCTCCTGGGACACCGTCGCCGCCGGGGTGCGCGCGCTGTTCTGACGCCCGTCCCCGTCGACCGTGCCACGATCGTCGGATGCGCCCCGCCGATGCCCTCGCCGCGCTCACCGACGCGCCGTCGCCCGACCGAGAGCGGTTCACGGCGTTCGTCCGTGCCTCGGGGGACGCCGCGATCGACCGGACGCTCGGCCCGGAGCACCTGACGGCGTCGTGCTTCGTGTTCTCGCCCGACCGGTCCCTCGTGCTGCTCTGCCTGCACCGCAAGGGTCGCTTCTGGGTGCAGTTCGGTGGACACCTCGAGCCGCAGGACCACCACCTGGCGGGAGCGGCACGGCGCGAGGCGCGCGAGGAGTCCGGGATCGCGGGGCTCGAGCTCGACGACGACGCCGTGGCCGACCTCGACCGGCACGACCTGCACGGCGGGTTCTCCTGCGCCGCGCACTGGGACGTCGGCTTCGTCGCGACGGCGGACCCCTCGACACCGACGGCCGTGAGCCACGAGAGCGAGGACGTCCGCTGGTTCCCGGTCGACGCGCTGCCCGCCCCGCTCGCGTCCGGGCTCGACCGGCGCCTTGCCGCGCTGCTCGCCGGTCCCGCCGCACCGCGGGGCACCGGCGCGGACGACTAGCGTGTCGAGACGAGTACGGCCGCCGCGGCGCGTGGGTCGAACCGTGCCGCGAAGTCGCGCTCGTTGGGGACCCACACGTCGTTCCAGAGCCGCTCGTGGTCCCGTCCGAGCACACGGTCGCGGTGCTGGCCGCGGAGAACTGCCGTCTCGAGGTCCAGGTCACACCAGACGGTGAGGTCGATGGATGGCAGCGTCTCCGGGTGGAACAGTCCGATCAGGTCGACGACGAGCACCTCGCCGCCTGGGAGCCGTTCTGCGCGGCCCAGGCCCCGGGCCGACCAGTCGTACCGGCGGAAGGACCCTCCGGCCGACGCCCGGAACGGCTCGAGCACCGTGTCACGCAGTCGCACCCGGTCCACCCCGGACCAGTCGTCCGAGCGCGCGTGCGACAGCGCCGGGTCGAGGAAGTCGTCCCCGCGCATCCGCACCGCGCCCGGCAACCTGCCGACCAGTGCCCTGGCCAGCGTGGACTTGCCCGATCCGCAGAAGCCGGAGACTCCCACGACGACGGGACGACCCGCCGCTGCGCGGACTCGCCGGACCTCGTCGGCCAGGGTCTCGACGTTCGTCCTGCCACCATCCACGCGTCCACCCTGACAGAACTCGCCCGTAACCCGACGCCGCAATGCGCCGCCGACCCGTCCGGCCTGCGAGAGTACCCGCACGACGGACCACGCAGGAGGACCCCATGTCGAACGACGGCCACGGCTTCGCCACCGAGCAGGTGCACGGCGGGTTCCTGCCCGACACCGCGCACGGCGCACGGGTGCCCGCGATCCACATGACCTCGGGCTTCCTCTTCGACGACTTCGACCAGGCCCGGGAGCGCTTCGCCGGCACCGACGACGGGTACACCTACACGCGTCTGGGCAACCCGACGAACGCCGACGTCGAGCGCCGGGTCGCGCTGCTCGAACGGAGCGCCGAGGCGATCCTCGTCGGCAGTGGTCAGGCGGCGGTGACCGTGGCGCTCCTCGGGCTCCTGCAGGCCGGCGACCACGTCGTGAGCGCGCGGAGCATCTACGAGGGCACGAAGGGGTTGCTGCTGCAGAACCTCGCCCGGCTCGGCATCGAGGTCGACTTCGTCGCCGACCAGCGCGACCTCGACGCGTGGGCCGCTGCGGTCCGCCCGAACACGAAGGCGTTCTTCGCCGAGACGATCCCGAACCCGAAGAACGACGTGCTCGACATCCAGGGCGTCGCCGACACCGCGCACCGGGCGGGCGTGCCGCTCGTGGTCGACAACACCCTGGCGACGCCGTACCTGGTCCGCCCGGTCGAGCACGGCGCCGATATCGTGGTGCACTCCGCGTCGAAGTTCCTGTCGGGCCACGGCGCCGGCCTGGGTGGACTCGTGGTCGACGGCGGTCGCTTCGACTGGGGCCGCACCCCGGAGCGCTTCCCGCACCTGACCACCCCGGAGCGCGCCCTCGGCGGGCAGAGCTACGTCGAGCGGTACGGCAGCCGCGCGTTCGTCGTGTTCGCCCGCGACGTCGTCGCCGCACGCATCGGCCCGTCGCCGTCGCCGTTCAACGCCTTCCTGCTGCGCCAGGGCATCGAGACGCTGTCGCTCCGCGTGGAGCGACACGTCGCGAACGCGCTGGCCGTGGCGTCCTTCCTGGAGCGCCAGCCGGAGGTGACGAGCGTCGACCACGCGGGTCTCGCCTCCAGTCCGTACCACGACCTCGCCCAGCGCTACCTGCCCCGGGGAGCCGGGTCGGTGTTCGCCTTCACGCTCGCTGGCGGCGAGCCGGCGGCACGCGCCTTCATCGACACGGTGCAGCTGATCAGCCGGATGACCCACCTGGGCGACGTGCGCTCGCTCGTACTGCACCCGGCGACCACCACGCACGCCGGCCGCACCGCGGCCGAGCGGGCCGAGCTCGGCATCGGCGACGGCCTGGTCCGCCTGTCCGTCGGCATCGAGGACGTCGCCGACCTGCTCGCCGACGTGGAGCGCGGTCTGGCAGCCGTCCGCGCGGCCACCGGAGGCGACGTCGTCGGCCGGGAGGCACGCCCCACCCCCGCCACGGAGGTCGCGGACCGCGCACATGCGGTCCCCCGGGGCCACGTCGTCGCGCAGGAGGTCTGACCGTGGGCGACCTGCAGCACTTCGGGTACTTCTTCTCGCGCGGGTTCGGCCCGCAGGCCTGGGGCCGCGCCGACTGGGACTGGGGCCACGACTGGACGAAGCCGGACCTGTACCAGCAGTCCGTCCGGGCGCTCGAGCACGCGGGGATGGACCTCGTCATCGCCGAGGACGCGATCTCGCTCGGGAGTCCGGCGACCCTGGACCTGCGGATCCGGCAGGCGTACGGCGGCCCGAAGCACGACCCGCTGCTGCTCGCGCCGTACCTGTTCGCCGTCACGGAGCACATCGGCATCGCGCCGACGGTGAACGCGGGCATCACGCCGCCGTACCTCGCCGCACGCCAGGCCGCGACGCTCGCGCACCTGTCCTCCGACCGGTTCGGGCTGAACGTCGTGACCGACACCGGCAGCGCCCGGCACGTCGGGGCGGCGCCGCTGCCGCACGACGCCGCGTACGACCGGGCCGAGGAGTGGATCACGCTGCTCCGACGGCTGTGGCACTCGTGGGGCGACGGCTACGTCGGGGACCCGACGGACTGGCACTTCGCCGACGGGGACGCACTCGAGGCGTTCCACCACGAGGGCGCGTACTTCACCGCCGACGGTCCGCTCAACGCCCTGCCGCTCGACGGTGACCCGGTCGTGGTCTCTCCCGGCGGGTCCGGGCGCGGGCTCGGGTTCGCCGGGACGCACTCGGACGTGCAGCTCGCGCTCGCACCGCTGACGGCCGAGGCGGTCCGCGCGTACCGCTCGCGGGTCCTCACCGCCGCGGCCGACGCCGGGCGCAGCGCGGAGGACCTCCGGGTCCTGTTCGTGCTGAAGCCGGTGCTGGTGCCCTCGGTCGAGGAGGCCGATCGCATCGTCGCCGCGTCACGACACCCGACGGACGCCGAGCTCCGGACCGCCGCCGTCGCGTGGTCGAGCGACTCGGAGACGGACCTGCTCGCGCTCGACCTCGACGCACCGATCCCGGCGTGTACGTTCGGCGACCACGTGTCCGCGGGGACGGTCCGTGGGCTGGTCGGTGACACGCCGGATGCGCCCCTGCGGGAACTCCTGACCCGGAAGGCCCGGCTCGGGCGGATCAGCGCGCACGAGGGGTTCGTCGGGACGGCCGAGGAGTTCGCGGACTTCGTCGAGGAACTCGGGGCGGACGCTGACAACGACGGGTTCATCCTGTCCGGGGACCTGCACCCGGCGCAGGTGTACCGGATGACGGGCGACCTCGTGCCGGTCCTGCGCCGCCGGGGGCTGCTGCGTCGGGAGTACGGCGACGGCGGCCTGCGGGCGAACCTGTTCGACTTCTGACCCCCGCCCCACTCGCGAAACGCAACGTCGGCGGTTGCTCGCAGCGCTGTACCGCTGCGCAGAGCCGCCGACGTTGCGTCTTGCGGATCCGCGAGGTCCTACTTCTTCTTGCCCGACTTCTTCTTGCCCTTGTCCTTCTTCTTGTCGGACTTCTTCTTGTCGGACTTCTTCTTGTCGGACTTCTTCTTGTCGGACTTCTTCTTGTCCTTCTCCTTGTCGGGCTGCTCCCCGTCGGGCTGCTCCTCGACGGGCCGCTCCGCGCGCACGCCGGAGAGCGCGAGGCCGTCGACGGGTTCGACGACCACCGCGGCACCGGTGTCCGCGAGCACGTCGACCTCCTGCTCCGCGACGATCGGGACGAGCGCGTCCTCCACCCGCTCCACCACGAGTTCGGCGTCGTCCTCGGCGAGCCGGAGCAGTGCCTGCGCCGCGCGCACCCGCGTCGTGGTCCGGCGCGCCAGGACGTCGGCCCGCGCACCCTCGAGGAACCCGCGCAGCGCCCGTTCCACCGCCGAGCGACCGCGCGGCGCCGAGCGGTCGAGGCGGTCGAGCTCACCGGCGACGCCGGCGTCGTCGTCCTCGACGTGGTCCTCCCGCACCGACGCGATGAGCGCCGCCACTGCCGACGCGGCGCGCTCGACCGCTGCCGAGCGCTGGTCGAGCACGACGAGCATCTCGAACACGCCGCCGTACGACACCGTCTCGAGGCGCACGGGCTCGGCCCCGCGACCGCGGACGACGAGCCGCGACTCGGGCGAGGGCAGCCAGGCGACGACCGCGGCGACGGTCGCGACGGACCCCACGGTCCGCTCGTACTCCGCCAACCCCAGACGGTCCTGCTCTCGCAGACGGACCCGGATCGCGATCTCCTGCACCACGCGCACACCTCTCGTTCGAGAACGACACGAGCGGCCCCGTGCCTGACCCGGACAGTAGTCCCCGACTCCCCCGGACAGGACGAACGCCCCGCCGACGTCCAGGGGACGACGACGGGGCGTTCAGGTGGCGATCTCGGTGATCAGCGTGACAGCGGCCCGACGTCCGGCGGTGGTGGAGATGGGGGGAATCGAACCCCCGTCCATCGCTGCGGTTCGACGTCTTCTACGGGCGTATCCGGATGAGTCGTTCTGCTCGGCCCCGTCCTTTGCTACCGGCTTCTAGGACGACGGGCCCAGTCTCAGTGCAAGTCCCGCACGGCCCTGAGGCGCAACCGTGCAGCAAGTCCTCTGGATGACGCCGGAACTCAGGTTAGAAGACGATCACCTGGCCGACGGACTTCATGTGCTGGGCTGCTTACGCAGCGAGAGCGAAGTCAGTGCGCTTGGAATTGGCACTTGTTGTTTTCCACGGATCGTTCACGAGATGACCGTGGGTCCTCGGCCCGCTTCCCGTCGGCACACAGGCAATGTCGAAACCGATCATCCCCGTACGGGCCGTGACGTGCGAGCCGCTGTCACGCTGTTGAGTTGCCAATGCTCCTGGAGGGGAGCGGTCCCCCAGTATAGCGGGGTGTGCTGGACGATGCCAACGCCGTTCGCCGTGAGCTCACTCGCCCATGCGGTTGCGCGAGCGCATGGCGCGCTCGGCCTCGCGCTTGTCGGTCTTCTCACGCAGGGCCTGGCGCTTGTCGAACTCGCGCTTGCCCTTCGCGACCGCGATCTCGACCTTCGCTCGGCCGTCGTGGAAGTAGATCTTCATCGGCACGAGCGTGTACCCGCCCTGCGCGGTCTTGTGCGAGATCTTCACGATCTGCTGCTTGTGCAGGAGGAGCTTTCGCTTCCGCCGCGGCGTGTGGTTGTTCCACGTCCCCTCGGTGTACTCGGGGATGTGGACGGAGTCGAGCCAGGCCTCGCCGCCGTCGATGAACGCGTAGCCGTCGACGAGTGACGCCCGCCCCTCGCGGAGGGACTTCACCTCGGTGCCGGACAGCACCATGCCCGCCTCGTACGTGTCCTCGATGAGGTAGTCGTGGCGCGCGCGTCGGTTGGTCGCCACGATCTTCTCGCCGCGTTCCTTCGCCATGGTGGCTCCCTTCCGTGACCGGGGACAGATCCCGGTGCTGCTGCGCAGCCCTACAGCCTAGTGAACACGACGACCGCGGCGCACCTTCCCGGCGCGCCGCGGTCGTGGGGTGCGCAGGTCAGACGCGCAGGTAGCGGCGGATCGCGATGAACGCGGAGACGCCGGCGAGGAGCACACCGATCACGATCACCGCGGGGACCACCACGGCTGCGTCACCCATCCCGATGAACGCAGTGCCGGAGAACCGGCGCGCCAGGTAGTTCCGCACGAAGAACCAGACCACCGCGGTGATCGCGCCGCCGGCCAGGACCGCTCCGATCGCGGCGGCGATCACGCCCTCGAGCACGAAGGGTGTCTGGATGAACCGGTTCGACGCGCCGACCAACCGCATGATGCCGAGCTCACGCCGTCGGCTGAACGCGGACAGTCGGATCGTCGTCGCGATGAGCAGCACGGCCGCGACGAGCATCAGCGACGCGATGCCGATCGCCGTGTACGACGACGCATTGAGCAGGTTGAAGATCGGCTGCAGGTACCCGCGCTGGTCGACGACGCTCTGCACGCCGGCGACCTTCGACAGGCTCTCGACGAGGACGTCCGCCTGCGACGGGTTCTTCAGGTTCACCCAGAACGTCTCGTTGAGGTACTCCGGCTTGACGAACTCGGTCGCGGGCGAGTCCTTGAACTGCTCCTTGAACCGCGTGAACGCCTGGTCCTGGTCCTCGTAGTACGTCTTCTCGATGTACGGCTTGAGGGTGGTCGAGTCGAGCTGCGCCTGGACCTGCTCGCGCTGGTCCTCGGTCGCCTTGGCGCCGGTGCAGTTGCCGGTGGTGTCGGTGTCGGTGCAGAGGTAGACCGCGACCTGCGCCCGGTCGTACCAGTACCCCTTCATCTGGTTGATCTGCATCTGCAGCAGGATCGCCGTGCCCACGAAGGTGAGCGAGATGAAGGTCACCAGGACGACCGAGACCACCATCGACGCGTTGCGCCGCAGGCCCGAGCCGACCTCGGACATGACGAGCCCGAGCCTCATCGGATGAGCCCCGGGATCGTCTGGATGCCGGTCGTGTTCGAGACGCCCGACCCGCGCTGGATCGGGAGCGCCTGCGTCTGGTACCCGCCGGACTGCTCGTCGCGCAGGACGGTGCCGTTCGAGAGCTCGATGACCCGACGCTGCATCTGGTTCACGATGCTGGCGTCGTGTGTCGCCATGAGCACGGTGGTGCCTCCCTGGTTGATGCGTTCGAGGAGCGCCATGATGCCGGCCGAGGTGGTCGGGTCGAGGTTGCCGGTGGGCTCGTCGGCCAGCAGGATCGCCGGCTTGTTGACGACCGCGCGGGCGATCGCCACGCGCTGCTGCTCACCACCGGAGAGTTCGTGCGGCATGCGGGTGGCCTTGCCGGCCAGGCCGACGAGCTTGAGCACGTCGGTGACGGCCTCGCTGATGAAGCCCTTGCTCTTGCCGATCACCTGGAGCGAGAACGCGACGTTGTCGAAGACGTTCTTGTTCGGCAGCAGTCGGAAGTCCTGGAAGACCACACCGAGGTTGCGGCGGAAGTACGGGACCTTGCGCGACGACAGGGCGCCGAGGCGCTGGCCGAGCACGTGGATCTGCCCGCGGGTCGGCTTCTCCTCCTTGAGCACGAGGCGCAGGAAGCTCGACTTGCCGGAGCCGGACGCGCCGACGAGGAAGACGAACTCACCCTTGAGGATCTCGAGGGAGAGGTCGTCGAGCGCAGGACTCGGGTTGCCCGAGTAGACCTTGGTGACCTGGTCGAATTTGATCATGACCGGATCAGGGTAGGTCGGCCGGGCCGGAAGTCAACCGAGGCGCGCGGCTCGACTCCGCCGCGAGGTCGCTCAGGAATCGTCGCCCTGCTTGCGCCAGCGGATGCCCGCGTTGATGAAGCCGTCGAGGTCGCCGTCGAACACCGACGACGGGTTGTTGACCTCGTGCTCGCTCCGGAGGTCCTTGACCATCTGGTACGGCGCGAGGACGTACGAGCGGATCTGGTCGCCCCAGCTCGCCGTGATGTTGCCGGCGAGCTCCTTCTTCTTCGCGTTCTCCTCCTCCTTCTTCAGGAGCAGCAGGCGCGACTGCAGCACGCGCATGGCGGCGGCGCGGTTCTGGATCTGCGACTTCTCGTTCTGCATGGACACCACGGTGCCGGTCGGCAGGTGGGTCAGGCGGACGGCGGAGTCGGTCGTGTTGACGGACTGCCCGCCGGGGCCCGAGGACCGGAAGACGTCGACGCGGATGTCGTTCTCGGGGATGTCGATGACCGCGGTCTCCGGCATGAGCGGGATGACCTCGACCGCGGCGAAGGACGTCTGGCGCTTGCCCGCGGCACCGAACGGCGACATGCGGACGAGGCGGTGGGTGCCGGCCTCGACCGAGAGCGTGCCGAAGGCGTAGGGCGCGTCGACCTCGAAGGTCGCCGACTTGATGCCGGCTTCTTCGGCGTAGGACGTGTCCATCACGGTGGTCTTGTAGCCGTGCTGCTCGGCGTAGCGCAGGTACATGCGCAGCAGCATCTCGGCGAAGTCCGCGGCGTCGACACCACCGGCACCGGCGCGGATCGTGATCACCGCGGGGCGCTCGTCGTACTCACCGTCGAGGAGCGTCTGCACCTCGAGGTCACCCATGGTCTTCTGGATCGCCTTGAGCTCGTCCTGCGCCTCGGCGGCGGAGTCGGCGTCGTCCGCCTCGTTCGCCATCTCGACGAGGACCTCGAGGTCGTCGATGCGCTGCTCGGTGTCGGTGATCTTCCGCAGCTCGGCCTGCCGGTGCGAGAGCGCGCTCGTCACCTGCTGCGCGTGCTCCACGTCGTCCCAGAGGTCCTGCGCACCCGCCTGCTCGCTCAGCTCGGCGATCTCCCGCTGCAGCCGGTCGACGTCGACGACCGAGCGGATGTTGCCGAAGGTCTCGCGGAGGGCGGACAGCTGCTCGGTGAAGTCAAGTTCGACCATGGTCACCGATCCTAGCGGCGCACGTCGTGCGGAGCCGACCGACCGACGGCCTGGAGGCGCGGCGCACGCCCGTCCCGTCGGTCACCGCCGGTCACCCGGCGGCGCGGACCGCCGGCTCACCGC
>NZ_RBLU01000030.1 GCF_003989515.1 Curtobacterium sp. HSID17257 | reverse complement strand
ACGCCGCGACGGCACGGACCACGAACGCGCCGGCCAGCAGCGCGAGCGTCGGGACGAACGCGGCGGGGACCGCTCCCTCGGCGAGCCGGCCGTCGCGCACCGCGTCGACGCCGAGCGTGACCGCCCTGGCGATCCCCCACGCGATGCCGATGGTGGCGAGTGTGCGGACCAGGCCCGTCGCCGCCGAGGCGACGACGGACCAGCGCGCGGAACGCGACAGGCGGAGCAGACGGGGGTCGAGCGGCTTCACCGGGTTCCTCCTAGTGCGCGGCCTGGTCGATGTGGGCCCGCGAGACGCGCTTGCGGAACACCCAGTAGGTCCACGCCTGGTACGCCAGCACGAGCGGCACGAAGATCAGCGCGACCCAGCTCATGACGGTGAGCGTGTACTGCCCGCTCGACGCGTTGGTGACGTTCAGGCTGTTCGCCGGGTCGTTCGATGCGGGCATGACGTCCGGGAAGATCGCCGTGAACATCGCGAGGACCACCGCGGCGATCGTGACGGCCATCAGCGCGAAGGCACGGCCCTCCTTGCCCCAGGCGGTGCAGAGCACCGCGAGGACGAGCGCGAGCGCGGCGACGACCGAGAGCACGAGGCTGGCCGGGGTCGCGCGGACGAACGCCATCGCCACCAGGAACGCGGCGCCGACGACGATCGTCAGGACGCCCGCACGGGTCGCCAGCCGCTTCGCACGCACACGGATGTCGCCCTCGGTCTTCAGCGCGACGAACACGACGCCGTGCGTGAAGAACACCAGCAGGGTCGCGAGCCCGGTCAGCAGCGCGAACGGGTTGAGCAGGTCGAGGAACGTCCCGGTGAAGTTGTGCTCGGCGTCCATCGGGATGCCCCGGACGACGTTGCCGAACGCGACGCCCCACAGGAACGCCGGGACGGCGCTGCCGACCACGATCATCAGGTCGAAGCGGCGCCTCCACTCCGGGTGCTTCCGCTGGTGGCGGTACTCGAACGACACCCCACGGGCGATGAGCGCCACGAGGATGAGCAGGAGCGCGAGGTAGAACCCGGAGAACATCGTGGCGTACCACTCCGGGAAGGCCGCGAACAGGCAGGCGCCGGCGACGATGACCCAGGTCTCGTTGAGGTCCCAGACCGGGCCGATCGTGTTGATGAGGACTCGGCGGTCGGTGTCGTCCTTGCCGAGGAACGGCAGGGACATGCCGACGCCGAAGTCGAACCCGTCGAGGACGAAGTACCCGACGAAGAAGAGTCCGACGATCGCGAACCAGAGAACGGGCAGGTCCATCTCAGTACACCGTCACTTCGTGCTTGACCTCGCCGGTGGCCTCGTCGACCTCCGCAGGAGCGGCGGGGCCCTCCTGCGCGACCTTCTTGACGAGCCGGAACTCCACCACCGCGAGCGCGCCGTAGACCAGCGTGAACACGACCAGGGAGATGAGGACCTCGACCCCGGTGACGTTCGGTGAGACGCCGTCCGCCGTGCGGAGCAGACCGAACACGAGCCACGGCTGGCGGCCCATCTCGGTGAAGACCCAGCCCATGATCATCGCGGCCATGGGGAGCGGGACCGACCAGGTCGCCACGCGCCAGACCCAGCGCTGCGTCGGGAACCGGCCCTTGCGGGTCAGCCACAGGCCGACGACCGACACGAGCACCGCGCCGACCCCGAGGGCGATCATCCACCGGAACGACCAGTAGGTGACCCAGATGATCGGCTTGTAGTCGCCGGGGCCGTACACCTGCGTGTACTGCGCCTGCAGGTCGTTGATGCCCTCGACCGTACCGGTGAAGGTGTGCGTCGACAGGAACGACAGCAGGTACGGGATGCGGATCGAGAACAGCTCGTGCACACCGTCCGGGGTCCCGAGCGTGAAGATCGAGAACGAGGCGTCCTTGCCCGTCGAGGTGTTGTAGAGCGCCTCGGCCGCGGCCATCTTCATCGGCTGGGTGTCGACCATCGTGAGCCCGAGCTGGTCGCCGGACAGCACGGTCAGCGCACCCGATGCGAGCATCGTCCACATGCCGAACTTGAGCGCCGGCATCATCGTCTCGAGGTTCTGGTTGCGGGCCAGGTGCCACGCGGCGACCGCGATGATCACCGAGGCCGCGACCATGAACGCGCCGAAGAGCGTGTGCGGGAAGGCGGCCAGCGCGACCTTGTTCGTCAGGACGGCCCAGATGTCGGTGAGCTCGGCGCGGCCCTTGGTCTCGTTGATCGCGAAGCCGACCGGGTGCTGCATGAAGGCGTTCGCCGCCAGGATGAAGTAGGCCGACATCATCGTGCCCACGCTGACGCACCAGATGCTCGCCAGGTGCAGGGCCCGTGGCAGGCGGTCCCAGCCGAAGATCCAGATGCCGATGAACGCCGCTTCGAAGAAGAACGCGAGGATGCCCTCGAGCGCGAGCGGGGCGCCGAAGACGTCACCCACGAACCGCGAGTAGTTCGACCAGTTCATGCCGAACTGGAACTCCTGCACGATGCCGGTGACGACCCCCATCGCGAAGTTGATGAGGAAGATCCGCCCGAAGAAGCGGGTCAGCTGCAGGTAGTGCGCACGTCCGGTCCGCACCCACGCGGACTGGAAGACGGCGACGACGAGCGCCATGCCGATCGTCAGCGGGACGAAGAGGAAGTGGTAGATCGTCGTCAGACCGAACTGCCACCGCGACAGGATCAGGGGATCGAGGATGTCGTTCATGCGGCGTGCCCGAGCCGGTCCGCCGCGCGCTGTTCGTGCACGAGAGATGCCTCTTCCAGGAGGAGGAACTGGTACTTGTCACCCCGTCGGGACACCTCCACGCTACCGGCCGGACACCTCCTTCGACAAGTTGTAGAGGCCACCTCTGCACGAACGTGCAGCGGCAGTGGTCGGCACAACCGTGCGGAACAGCAGTGCCGGTACGGCCACTCCACGAACGACGACAGGTGCCGGGCCGAAGCCCGACACCCGTCGTTCAGTCCTGGTCGGCGCCGAGCGCCGCCCGACTAGAGCAGACCCTCGTCCTGGAGGAACTGCTTCGCGATCTTCGAAGCCTTCTCCTTGTCCGTGACGCTCTTCTCGTTGAGCTCGATGAGCTTCTCGGTGGTGAGCTTCTCGTTCACCGAGTCGATCGCGTCGGCAGCCTTCTCGTCGACCTTGTCGGAGACGACCGGGATGACGTTCTGCGGCAGGATCAGGTTCTCCGGGTCCTTGAGCGAGACGAAGTCGTTCGCCTTGATGCTCGGGTCCGCGCTGTAGATGTCGGCGAGCTGGACGGTGCCGTCCTTGAGCGCCTTCACCGTCAGGGCGCCGCCGGAGTCCTCGACCGCCGTGAAGTCGACGTCCACGCCGTAGACCGACTTCAGGCCCTCGGGGCCGTACGGGCGGGTCTGGAACTCGGAGTTCGCACCGACGGTCAGCTTCTCCTTGACGTTCTTCAGGTCCGCCAGGCTCGTGACGTCGTTCTCCTCGGAGAACTGCTTCGTCACGGTGTAGCTGTCCTGGTCGGTGGCCTCGGCCTCGTCGAGGACGCGCAGCCCCTTCGGCAGGGCCTTCTCGAGACCGTCGTCGATCTGGTCGGCCGTCTTCGCCGTGGACTCCTTGTCGAAGTACTGCAGCAGGTTGCCGCTGTACTCCGGCATGACGTCGATCGCACCCTTCTCGAGCTGCGGGATGTAGACCTCGCGCTGCCCGATGTTGAAGTTGCGCTGGACGGTGAAGCCGTCCTTCTCGAGCACCTGCGCGTAGAGCTCGGCGATGATCTCGTTCGAGTAGTACTGCTGCGAGCCGATGACGATCGTCTTCGAGTCGGAGGACGCGCTGGAGCCGCTGCTCAGCGGGTCACCAGACGAGCAGCCGGTCAGGGCTGCGGCGACGCCGAGTGCCGTTGCGGCGGCGAGGACGACGCGGATCCGTGCTGTGATCACGATGGGTTTCCTTCCGGGATGGGATTGCGGGCTCGCTCGCGCGATCCCTGGCGCTGCCGCGCGGACGGGTCGAGGGTGCCCTTCGGCACGGACGCCCGCTGCAGTGCGGCGAACACGATCTCGAACGCGATCGCGAGCGCGATCACGAGGATGGACGCGCCGAGCATCTCGGCGTAGTCCTGGGTCTTGAGGCCGAGGAAGAAGTACCCGCCCAGGCCACCGGCACCGACGTACGCGGCGAGGGTGGCGGTCGCGACGACCTGGAGCACGGCCGAGCGGACGCCACCGATGAGGAGCGGCAGCCCGAGCGGGATCTCGACCTTCCAGAGGACCTGCCAGCCGGTCATGCCCTGGGCCTTCGCGGCGTCGATCGTCACCGGGTCGACGGACTCGATGCCCGCGTACGCGCCGGCGAGCACCGACGGCACGGCCAGGACCACGAGCGCCAGCAGCGGTGCCTCGAGTCCGATGCCGAGCAGCAGGCCGAACAGCGACAGCACACCGAGCGTCGGCAGGGCGCGGATGCCGCCGGACAGGGCGATCGACAGGCCGCGCGCCCGGCCGGTGTGGCCGATCGCGTACCCGATCGGGACCGCGATCACCGACGCGATGGCGACGGCGAGCAGGGTGATCCAGACGTGCTCCCAGAGCCGCCCGGGGATCGCGTTGAAGCCCGTGTAGTTGGCCGGGTCGAACACCCAGCCGAACGCCTGACCGATGATCACGAGGCCACCTCCGCACGCTGCAGGACCCGGCGCGCGGTGCGACGGCTCCGGGGCGCTCGACGCGTCCAGGGCATGACCAGCCGGCCGAGCAGCACGAGCAGGCCGTCGAGCGCGAAGGCGAGCACGAGCACCATGACGATGCCGGAGAGGATCTCCTCGGTGATGCCGCGTGCGAGGCCGTCGGTGAACAGCGACCCCAGGCTCCGGATGCCGAGCACGGCACCGACCGTCGTGAGCGAGATCGTCGAGACCGCGACGACGCGCAGCCCGGCGAGCAGCACGGGTCCGGCGAGCGGGAGCTCCACGCGGAAGAAGCGCTGCACGCCCGAGTAGCCCATCGCGGTGGACGCCGCCTTCGTGCCGGCGTCGACCGAGGTCAGACCGTCCACCGTGGACCGGACCATGAGCGCGAGGCCGTAGATCGTCAGGCTGATGATCACGTTCACCGGGCTCTGCAGGCTCGTGCCGATGATGCTCGGCAGGGCGACGAAGAGCGCCAGCGACGGGATCGCGTACAGCAGGCCCGCGAAGGTCACGATGCCGCTGCCCACACCGGCCGCGAACCGCGATCCGCCCGGCCGCTGCAGACGGACCACGATCCAGCCGATGGGGATGGAGAGCAGGAAGCTGATGATGATCGGTGGGATCGCGATCGCGAGGTGCGCGATCGTGGCGTCACTGATCGTGTCGAGGTTCGACAGGATCCAGTTCACCGCGGTCCCCCACCCTGCGCCGGAGCACCCGGAGCGGTGTCACGCGCCCCGGCCTCTGCTGCCTGCGGCACCGCGGCTGCGGCGTCGACCACCTGGACCGGACCCGTGAGCACACCGGCCGCCCGTCCGTCACCGTCGACGACGATCGGTCCGGTCGGGGTCTGCTCGACGCGCAGGGCCCGCCGTCCACGCCCGGCCCCGATGAAGTTCGCGACGAAGTCGTCGGCGGGCTCGGCCAGGATCTCGGCCGGTGTACCGAGCTGTGCGATCTCGCCGCCCTTCTTGAGGATGACGACCTGGTCGCCGAGCTTGAACGCCTCGTCGATGTCGTGCGTGACGAAGACGACCGTCTTGCCGAGCTCGCGCTGCAGGCGGATGAGCTCGTCCTGCAGGTCGCTGCGGACCAGCGGGTCGACGGCACCGAACGGCTCGTCCATCAGCAGGACGTTCGGATCGACGGCGAGACCGCGGGCGACACCGACGCGCTGCTGCTGGCCGCCGGACAGCTGCGAGGGGTACCGGTCCGCGAAGGCGCGGTCGAGACCGACGGTGTCCATCAGCTCGAGCGCCCGGGCACGGGCCTCGCCCTTCGAGACGCCCGTCAGCAGCGGCACGGTCGCGATGTTGTCCGCCACCTTGCGGTGGGGCAGCAGCCCGGCGTTCTGCATGACGTACCCGATCCTGCGACGGAGCTGCACGGGGTCGACCCCCGCGACGTCCTCGCCGTCGATCTCGACCGTCCCCGACGACGGGTCGACCATCCGGTTGATCATGCGGAGCAGGGTCGTCTTGCCGCAGCCGCTGGAACCGACGAAGACGGTGGTCGTCCGCGACGGGATGACCAGACTGAAGTCGTCGACCGCGTTGGTGCCGTCCGGGTACGTCTTGCGCACCGAGCGGAACTCGATCATGTGGGTGCCCTTCTGTTCGGAGGTAGCCCGACTCCGCACGAGCGTACCCGCGCATCGAGGACAGCGTTCGACCGTGACCCGTCATGACGGCTCGCGGACAACGACGCCCGCACTCCCTGTTCGGGAGCACGGGCGTCGGTGGATGGTCCGGTGCGTCGGCCGGGCGCGTCGCGCGCGGACCGACCGCGGCTCAGGCGGCCGCTGCGACCGCCTCGAGGTGCGCACGGCTCATCGTTCGGTACTCCTCGATGAGCGCGGTGTCGGGAGCGGACCGGTCGCGGAGCGCTCGGGCGATGACGGCGTGCGCGGACTCGGCCAGCACGACCCAGGCGCGCTCCGGACGCTCGCCGAGCGGGTAGCCGAAGCGGTCGTGCAGGACCTGCGCGACGGCCGCCCCCAGCGCGGCCATGCGGTCCTCGGCGTCACCGGTGCCGGTGTCCGCGGGATCGCCGAAGCGGATCGCGCGGAAGCCCGGCTCCGAGCGGTACATCTCGACGGTCGCGTCGATCAGCGCGTCGTGCGCGTCCTGCCACGTGGTGGCGTCGCTCTCGTCGAGGGCGGTGAGGAAGCGCTCGGCGAGTCGCTGCGTGCTCCGGATCGCCAGCGCCTCGACCACGGCGATGCGGTCCGGGAAGTACCGGTAGACCGTGCCGATCGACGCCCCCGCGCGCTCGGCGACCATCGCGGTGGTCAGCCGTTCGAAGCCGATCTCGTCGATCACGGCCGCCGCGGCGTCGAGGAGTCCCGCGAGGCGCGCCGAACTGCGGGCTTGGACCGGCTCGTTCCTGAGCAGTGATGATCCCCCCGGCAGTGCGTTCGATACCTCGGTGACGAGCACGTGTTCTCCTCTTGCACTCCTGTCGGAGCGCGGTCATGTGGGAAGCGACGGGAAGGACTCTGGCACAGACCGGCTGGAACATCGCTGCGACTCACCCCGTTCCGGTCGTCCACCGACCGCCGCCGACGTCGCCCGCGTGGAAGGATGGAGTCATGCCCGACCCGACGCCCCACGAGCCGTCGTTGGCCGAACCGATCCTCCACCGGGCCGCCCGGATCGAAGACGCCGTCCAGGAGTTCCGCGAGCACCGGGCGCGACGGCGCGGCCTGGTGCCGACCGTGATCCCCTACACGGGCTACGGGGCACCGGGCTGGATCCGCGTGCTCTGCCGGGTGCTGCTGACCCGTCGCGGTCTGGCGTCCGACGCCTCGTACTACGGCGTGCGCGGCTGGCGGAGCTTCACGAGCGTCGCCGTCGACGACGCCGAGGTCACCGTGACGGCCGGTGGCACGACCCACGTGGTGCAGTCCGACCGCGGCGGCGTGGTCGACGTGAAGGTCCCGATCGACCTCGAACCCGGATGGCAGACGGTGCGGCTTTCGGCCGGTGGGATGCGCGACGTCGAGGCCGACGTCTTCATCGTCGACCCGGCCACGCGCTTCGGCCTGCTCTCCGACATCGACGACACCGTCATGGTGACGTCGCTCCCCCGCCCGATGCTCGCGGCGTGGAACTCGTTCGTCCTGACCGAGCACGCCCGCCGCCCCGTCCCGGGGATGTCCGTGCTCTACGAGCGCGTCCTCGCGCAGCACCCCGGCGCTCCCACCGTGTACCTCTCCACGGGCGCGTGGAACGTGGCACCGACGCTGCAGCGCTTCCTGACGCGGAACATGTACCCGTCGGGCACGCTCCTGCTGACGGACTGGGGCCCGACCCACGACCGGTTCTTCCGGAGCGGTCAGCTCCACAAGCAGGAGAACCTCCGGCGGCTCGCCAGTGACTTCCCGGACGTGCAGTGGCTGTTGGTCGGTGACGACGGGCAGCACGACGAGAGCCTCTACGGCGAGTTCGCGCGCGAGCACCCGGAGAACGTGGCCGGTGTCGCGATCCGGCAGCTGTCCACGAGCGAGGCGGTCCTCGCCGGTGGCCGCTCGCGCGCGCAGGAGCGCACGCGCGCCGGTTCCGCTCCGTGGGTGTACGCCCCGGACGGTGCCGGCATGTGGTCGGAACTCGACCGCGTCGGTCTCGTCGACGCCGACCCGTCCGCGCCGCTCTGATCCCTGCACAGGCAGATCCGACGGCTGCGCTGTGCACACCTTCAGCGCCGTAGGGCCGCACGACGGCCGCCGGTGCCAGGATCGAGCCATGAGCACCGCGACCCCGCCGAACCGCATCGAGGACCACGCCCTCATCGGCGACACCCACACGGCAGCCCTGGTCGGCCGCGACGGGACGATCGACTGGGCGTGCCTGCCGCGCTTCGACAGCCCGTCGACGTTCGCGTCGCTGCTCGGCACCGAGGACCACGGGCACTGGTCGCTCCGCCCCACCGCCCCGGACGCCACGAGCACGCGGCACCACCACCCGGACACCCTCGTGCTCTCCACCGTGTGGACGACGTCGACCGGCGTCGTCGAGGTCACCGACCTCATGCCGATCGGCGCCCACCGCGCGGCGATCGTCCGTCGGGTCCGCGGGCTGCGGGGCTCCGTGGAGATCGAACAGTCGCTCCGCATCCGCTTCGACTACGCCCGTGCGCTCCCCTGGGTCCGCCAGATCGGCGGCGACGAGGACCCCGCGCTCCTGGCGACCGCCGGCCCGGGCTCCGTCGTCGTCCGCGGCGTCCGCTTCCGGGCCGACGACCACCGGCACACCCACACCGTCACCGTGCACGACGGCGACGTCGTCGACACGGTCCTCACCTGGTACCCGTCGCACCGCGAGCCGCCGGAGCCGCTCGACGTCGACGCCGCCCTGCAGGCGACGGAACGCTGGTGGCGCGACTGGATGGCGACCGCGCACACCGAGGGTCCGTACGCCGAGGCGAGCCGACGCTCCCTGTTGCTGCTCCGTGCGATGACCCACGGACAGACCGGCGGCGTCGTGGCGGCCGCGACCACGAGCCTCCCGGAGGACCCGGGTGGCGAACGCAACTGGGACTACCGCTACGTCTGGCTCCGGGACGCGTCCCTCGCACTCGCGTCGCTCATCGCCCACGGGTACCGGGACGAGGCGATGCACTGGCGGGGGTGGTTGCTCCGCGCGATCGCCGGCGACCCGGCCGACGTGCAGATCATGTACGGCATCGCCGGCGAACGCGAACTCCCCGAACGCACGCTCGACGAGCTCCCCGGCTACCTCGACTCGACGCCGGTGCGGCTCGGCAACGGTGCGTCGACGCAGTACCAGGGCGACGTCTTCGGCGAGGTCCTGGCAGCCCTGCACGACGCCCGCGAGCTCGGCGTCGAGGAGAACGCCGACTCGTGGGCGCTGCAGCGTGCCCTGCTCGGGTACGTCGAGGAGCACTGGCAGCAACCGGACAACGGCATCTGGGAGATGCGCGGGCCGCGGCGGCACTTCACGCACTCGCGGGCGATGATCTGGGCGGCCTTCGACCGCGGGGTCGCCGCCGTCGAGGAGTTCGGTCTCGAGGGCCCGGTCGACCGCTGGCGCCGCCTGCGCGACGAGGTCCGCGCCGAGATCGAGGAGCACGGCTGGAACGCCGAGCGTGGCAGCTACCGGCAGCACTACGACACCGACGAGGTCGACGCGAGCCTGCTCGTCCTGCCGCAGATCGGGTACCTGCACGCCGACGACCCGAGGATGACGGGCACGGTCGCGGCGATCGAACAGGACCTGCGCGTGGGCGACCACGGCCTCGTGCTGCGGTACCGGACCACGTCGGGCTTCGACGGCCTGTCCGGCAGCGAGCACCCGTTCCTCGCGTGCTCGTTCTGGCTCGTCGAGCAGTACGCCGCCTCCGGACGCGTCGAGGACGCCGAACGCCTGATGGACGTGCTCGTCGGGTACACGAACGACGTCGGCATGCTCTCGGAGGAGATCGACGTCGCCACCGGCCACCACATCGGGAACACGCCGCAGGTGCTCTCCCACCTGACGCTCGTGTCCGCGGCGGACGCGATCGCCCGCGCGCGCGGCACCTCGTCGGGACACCGGACGCGGCTCGCCGTGCACGACGGGGGCACGCGGTCCTGGACCGGCGGCGGCCGTCGGGCCGGCGCCCCCTCCTGAGGAGCCCGCTCGCGCACCGCGGTCTCGCGCTCGGCCGTCTCGCGCGAAGGAGGCAGTTCCGCGTGAGGGAGGCTGTTCCGCGTGAGGGAGGCTGTTCCGCGCAAGGGGGACCGTTCCGCGCAAGGGAGGCCGTTCCTTCCTGCTTCCGATGCGCGGATCGGTCGTCCAGGTCAGGTGCGATGGGCAGCAACCCCGCCGCGGTGACGGAGACACGCCGGACGAACGGACGGGAGGCACGGTGCCAGCTGGCACCGTGCCTCCCGTCCGTCAGGTGGGTCCGTCAGGAGACGGCGTCCGTCAGGACGACGACTCCCAGTCCGCCGGGCCGCGCGAACCCGCGCGGTACTCCTCGAGCGGGACGTCGCCCGACTTCCAGGCGTCCACGACCGGCTCGACGATCTCCCAGCAGCGCTCCGCCACGTCGCCGCGGATCGAGAGCAGCGGGTCGTCGTGGAAGATGCCGTTGAGGACCTCGCCGTACGGGGTGAGCTCGCCGTCGTCGAAGGACGACGACAGGGTGACCTGCCCCATCTCGAACGGGTTGCCGCCGCCGTTCGCCGACACGCTCAGCTCGATCTCGTCCGGGTTCAGGACGATGCGCAGCGTGTCCGCCTTCGGCCGACCGGACAGACCGGAGGGCAGGCGCGTGACGGGCTTGAAGGTGATGAGGACCTCCTTGCGGCTGGCGCCGAGCGCCTTGCCGGACCGGAGGGTGAAGGGCACGCCCTTCCAGCGGGCGGTGTCCACCTCGACCTGGATCTCGGCGAGCGTCTCCGTCTCGCGCGACTTGTCGACGCCGTCCTCGTCCTGGTACGACGGCAGTTCCTTGCCGTCGATCGTGCCGGCCGTGTAGACGGCGCGGCGCGAGGCGATCTTCGGGTCGTCGCCCTTGAGGCGGGTCGACCGGAGGACACGGGCGAGCGAGGAGCGGAACTCGACGGCGTCGATGGCGGCCGGGGCGTCCATCGTCACGAGGCCGAGGATCTGCAGCAGGTGCGACTGGATCATGTCGACCAGGGCACCGGCCTCGTCGTAGTACTGCGCACGGTTCTCGAGCCCGAGCGTCTCGTCGTAGAAGACGTCGACCTTCTCGATGTTGTCCGCGTTCCAGATCGGCTCGAACAGACGGTTCGCGAAGCGCAGACCGATGATGTTCAGGACCGTCGTGCGACCGAGGAAGTGGTCGGTGCGGTGCACGCGCTCCTCGGGGACGAGCTCGAGCACGGTCTTGTTCAGGGCCTCGGCGCTGGCGACGTCGGTGCCGAAGGGCTTCTCGAACGCCAGGGTCGTGCCCTCGGGCAGCTCGACGCCCTGCAGCGCCTCGCAGATGTCCGACGCGATCTGCGGCGGCAGCGCGAAGTACAGGATGGGCTCGGCCTCGGCCGCGTCGAGCAGCGCCTTGAGGTGCTCGGGGTCGGTCGGGTCGCCCTGGATGAAGGTCGTGGACTCGAGGGTCGCGTCGACCTCGGGACCCTTGACGTCCTGCGACGCGAAGGACTTCGTGACGACGTCCTTCCACTGCTCCGCGCTGCGGGCGCTGCGGCCCGTGCCGATCAGCTGGACGGGGACCGCTCGACCGCTCTGCAGGAACGTTCCGAGTCCCGGGAGCAGCAGGCGGGAGGCGAGGTCGCCCGTCGCGCCGAAGATGATGAGGGTGCGCTTGTCGGTCACCGGAGGTGAGTCCTTTCGCTGTGGTTGCGGGGTCCGCACGGGTCAAGCCGCGTACGGGCCGGTTGATTCCCTGTGGTTCCGGGATACCCGCTGCCGGCCGAGAGCTCGGTCCGGGTGGGGTACGGGCCCCGGACGCACCTCGGGCGGCACCGGATGTGGTGCCGCCCGAGGTGTCAGGTGGATCGGATCAGTGTCCGAAGTTGCCGCGGTAGTACTCGTAGACCCAGCCGACGAGCGTGACGGTCACGAGCGCGAGCCCGATCGGCACGATCCACAGGCCGGCTGCGAGGCCGAGGAAGCAGATGGCCGTCGAACCGGCGAGCAGGATCGGCCACCACGACCACGGGCTGAAGTGCCCGAGCTCGGCGTCGCCGTCCTCGATGTTCGCGTCCGGACGGTCCTCGGGGAGGACACCGCCCTGCGACGACATCACCTTGCCGAGGTAGAACGCGATGAACGCGGACATGATCCCGGTGAGGCCGATCGCCACGGTGCCCACCCACTCCGGGCGGCCGTAGTAGATCAGCGCCCAGATGGTGTACGCGGCATCCGCGAGGATGAAGAAGACGAACAGGATCCAGAACAGGTTGGTGTTGGCGCGCATCGCCTTACTTCACCTCGCCCTTCGCGGCGTCGTAGGTCGGGGCATCCGGGGCGTCCTTCGCCGGACCCACACCGATCGGCACACCGGCCTCGGGGTGGTTCAGGTCGAACGCCGGGGACTCGGAACGGATCCGCGGGATGGAGGTGAAGTTGTGGCGCGGCGGCGGGCAGCTGGTCGCCCACTCGAGCGAGCGGCCGTAGCCCCACGGGTCGTTCACGGCGACCTTCGGTGCGTTCCGGGCGGTCACGTAGACGTTGAAGATGAACGGCAGGAACGAGATCGCGAGGATCATCGAGCCGATCGTCGACAGCTGGTTCATCCAGGTGAACCCGTCGTTCGGCAGGTAGGTCGCGTAACGACGCGGCATGCCGATGACGCCCAGCCAGTGCTGGATGAGGAACGTCGTGTGGAAGCCGATGAACAGCAGCCAGAAGTGGATCTTGCCGAGACGCTCGTTGAGCATGCGGCCCGTCCACTTCGGCCACCAGAAGTAGAAGCCGGAGAACATCGCGAACACGACGGTGCCGAAGACCACGTAGTGGAAGTGCGCGACGACGAAGTACGAGTCGGACACGTGGAAGTCGAGCGGCGGCGACGCCAGGATCACACCGGTGAGACCACCGAACGTGAACGTGATGAGGAAGCCGACGGCCCAGAGCAGCGGGGTCTCGAACGTGACCGAACCGCGCCACATCGTGCCGACCCAGTTGAAGATCTTCACACCGGTCGGGACCGCGATGAGCATCGTCATGAGCGAGAACCACGGGAGCAGGACGCCACCGGTCACGTACATGTGGTGCGCCCACACCGTGACCGACAGGGCCGCGATGGAGATGGTCGCGTAGACGAGGGTCTTGTACCCGAAGATCGGCTTGCGACTGAAGACCGGGAAGACCTCGGAGACGATGCCGAAGAACGGCAGCGCGATGATGTACACCTCGGGGTGGCCGAAGAACCAGAACAGGTGCTGCCAGAGCAGGGCACCGCCGTTGGCGGGGTTGTAGATCTGCGCGTCGAACACGCGGTCGAGGCCGAGGCCGAAGAGCGCGGCGGCGAGGACCGGGAAGGCCATCAGCACGAGCAGCGACGTCACGAGGGTGTTCCACGTGAAGATCGACATGCGGAACATCGTCATGCCCGGCGCACGCATCGTGATGATCGTCGTGATGAAGTTCACCGCGCCGAGGATCGTCGAGAAGCCGGTCATGCCGAGGCCGAACACCCAGAGCGTTCCACCGAGACCCGGTGTGAACGTCGTGTCGCTCAGTGGCGCGTAGGCGAACCAACCGAAGGACGCGGCGCCCTGCGGGGTGAGGAAGCCACCGACGGCGATGAGCGAGCCGAACAGGTACAGCCAGAAGGCGAACCCGTTCAGACGCGGGAAGGCCACGTCCGGCGCACCGATCTGCAGCGGCATGATCGCGTTCGCGAAGCCCGAGAAGAGCGGCGTCGCGAACATCAGCAGCATGATCGTGCCGTGCATGGTGAAGAGCTGGTTGTACTGCTCCTTCGTCTCGACCACGTGCAGGCCGGGCTCGAAGAGCTGCGCACGGATCACGAGCGCCATGACGCCCGCGAGCAGGAAGAAGACGAACGACGCGATCAGGTACATGTACCCGATGGTCTTGTGGTCGGTGGAGGTGATCCACCGGACGATGATGTTGCCCTTCCGACCGACCTTGGACGCCTGGAAGTCCGGCGTCGTCGGCGCTGTCGGCTGGCCGACGAGTGACGTTGTCATCTGACGGACCCCTACTTGTTCTCGCTCGACGCCTCGACCGGCGCCTGGTTGTTCGGTTCGTTCGTGTTGGTGTCGTACTCGTTGCCGAGGAGACCGACCTTGCCCTGCTCGCGCAGCGTGTCGAGGTACTGCTGGTACTCGGAGTCCGAGACGACCTTCACCTGGAAGAGCATCAGGGAGTGGTACTCACCGCAGAGCTCGGCACACTTGCCCTGGTAGGTGCCTTCCTTCTGCGGGATGAAGTACTCGTAGTTGGTCTTGCCCGGGAGCATGTCCTTCTTGTACAGGAAGTCGATGACCCAGAAGGAGTGGTCGACGTCGCGCGAGGAGAGCTCGATCTCGACCTTCTTGCCGACCGGCAGGTAGAGCGTCGGGAGCTGCGACTCGTCGATCGCGCCGTCGCCGTTCTCCTCTTCCTGGGCCTGGATGCCCTGGTAGTAGACGCTGTCCTTCGGGTTGTCCTTGTCGATGTAGTTGAAGTCCCAGGCCCAGCGCTTGCCGTACACGTGGATCGTGGCGTCCGGGTCGTCGAAGGGCTTCTCGATCGCCGACTGGTCCTTCGCGGTGAAGGCGAAGAATCCGAGCACGAGGATGAGCGGCACGATCGTGTAGAAGATCTCGAGCGGCATGTTGTACCGCATCTGCACCGGCAGGCCCGTCTGGCCCTTGCGGCGACGGTAGACGATCGCCGCCCAGATGATCAGGCCCCACACGATGAGACCGACCGCGAGCAGGACGATCCAGCTGGTGGTCCACAGGCCGACGACACGGCTCGTGTGGTTCGTGACGTCCTTCGTCTCCTCGGTCCCGGGGAGCCATCCGTTCATCTGCTGCTGCGTGCAGCCAGCCAGTGCGATGACCAGACCGACGGCCACCGGGACGGCCGCCCAACGTATACGGCGATTCGAACGCACTGTTACCTCTCGGAAGACGTTGCTGGAGACCGGCCGAGCGGACGGGACGTGCACGCTTGCGTGTGCACTGAGGCCGCTCATTGCTGGTTCCCAGCTTGGTTGGAACACTCCTAGCTTACTCGCAGCCGGTGACGTCTCGCGCACACTGGGCGCGGTCCGGCGCGGGATCGACGACCGCCTCGCGCAGCTTTCCCCCGGTCGTGCGGCTCGGCGCGGCCGGGGACGACGAACGGGGAGCGACCAGATCGGTCGCCCCCCGCTCGCGTGTCGGTTCGGTCGGCGGACAACCGCCCGCCGGCGGCGTCAGTGGAAGCTGTCGCCGCACGCGCAGCTGCCCTGCGCGTTGGGGTTGTCGATGGTGAAGCCCTGCTTCTGGATGGTGTCCTCGAAGTCGATCGTCGCGCCGTCGAGGTACGGGACGCTCATCTTGTCGACGACGACCTCGACCCCGCTGCCGAACTCGGCCGTGGCGTCGCCGTCGAGCAGCCGCTCGTCGAAGTAGAGCTGGTAGATCAGGCCGGAGCAGCCACCGGGCTGGACCGCGAGGCGCAGGCGCAGGTCGTCGCGGCCCTCCTGCTCCAGGAGGCTCGCCACCTTCGCCGCCGCCGCGTCGCTGAGCGCGACGCCGTGCGAGCGTGCGTCCGTCGCCGGTGCGTTGTCGATGATGGTGTCGCTCATCCGCGCGTCTCCCTCCGGGCGGTGTCGGTCACCGCGCCTGGGTCGATTGTAAGCACGGGAGCCGACAGGACGGGCGCGGCGTCCACAGGGCGGGACCCGACGACGGACGGGAGGCCCGTGGCTGCGTCGCCACGGGCCTCCCGTCCGGCACTCCCCCGCTCCCGTGCCGGTGCGGGCTGCCCGGTCAGG
The DNA here is from genome assembly GCF_003989515.1 of Curtobacterium sp. HSID17257. GTDB lineage: Bacteria > Actinomycetota > Actinomycetes > Actinomycetales > Microbacteriaceae > Curtobacterium. The sequence continues at coordinate 16,794 of NZ_RBLU01000030.1, read as the reverse complement.
CGCGCGTCGCCAGCCGCGCCAGCAGGATCGCCTCGGAGACGATCGCGCGGTGCAGCACGCCGAGGTGCTGCGACTCGTTCGGGCTGTGCGCGCGGGTGTCCGGGTCCTCGACGCCGGTCACCAGGATCTGCGCTTCGGGGAACTCCGCCGCGAGGTCGGAGACGAACGGGATCGATCCGCCGATGCCCTGCTCGACCGCGGGCGCACCCCAGCCCTCGTGCATGGCGGTGCGCGCCTCCTGCACGGCCCACCCGGCGGTGTCCACCAGGAACCCGTCGCCGGTGTCGACCTCGGTGATGTCGAGCTTCGCGCCGAACGGCACGTGGGCGCGGAGGTGGCGCTCGACGGCGGCGTACGCGTCGGTGGCGGACTGGCCGGGGGCCACGCGGACGGAGACGCGGGCGGCGACGTTCGGCAGCAGCGTGTTCGACGCGTTCGCGACGCTCGGGACGTCCATGCCCGTCACCGTGATGGACGGCTGGAACCACATGCGGGAGAGCACCGGGCCCGTGCCGACCGGTCGCACGCCCTCAAGGAGCGCGGCGTCCGTCGCGAGTTCGGCCTCGGAGCGCTCGGGGACGTCGGCGTCGTACGCGGTGAGCCCCTCGACGGCGACCGAGCCGTCGTCGTCGTGCAGCGAGGCGAGCAGGCGCACCATCGGGATCATCGCGTCGGGGGCCGCACCGCCGAACATGCCGCTGTGGCTCGCGTGCTCGAGCGTCGTCAGCGTCGCACGGAACGTGACGTTGCCGCGGAGCGAGACCGTGATCGAGGGCACGTCGACCGACCAGTTGTCGCTGTCGGCCACGACGATCACGTCGGCCGCGAGGTGCTCCTTCTGCTCGCGCAGGAAGGTGCGGAACGACCGGGAGCCGAACTCCTCCTCGCCCTCGACGAAGAGGACGACACCGAGGTCCAGGTCGTCGCCGAACTGCGCGTGCAGCGCCCGGAGCGAGGCGATGTGCGTCATCACGCCGGCCTTGTCGTCCGACGCACCGCGGCCGTAGAGGCGGTCGCCGCGCAGGGTCGGTTCGAACGGCGGGGTCTCCCACAGCGCGTCGTCGCCCTGGGGCTGCACGTCGTGGTGCGCGTAGAGCATGACGGTCGGCTTCCCGTTCCGGGCGGGACGCACCGCCAGCACGGCGGGCTGCCCGAGCTCGCGGCCGGCCTCCTGCGCGCCCGCGGTCTCGCCCTCGACGGCGGACCGGACGATGCGCACGGCGTCGGCGGCGAAGACGCCCGTCGACCGGGCCAGGTCCGCGACGGTCTCAGCACTGGCCTGCACGTGCGCCGGGTCGAACGCCGACCACGACACCGACGGCAGCCGGACCAGCGAGGAGAGGTCAGCGATCGTGGTCGGCAGCCCTCCCTGCACGTGTTCGCGGAGGGCGTCGAGGAGCGCGGGGTCGGTCGCGGGGCTGTGCTGGTCGGTGTCGGTCATGTCCCGTAATCTAGAGGAGATCCAGCACGCAACCGCAGTCAGGAACACACCGTGGCGAAGGCAGCCCCCAAGACCAACACGACCGTCGACCCGTCGGACGAGGAACTCCTCGAAGCCGGCAAGGGTCGTCCGACGCCGTCGCGTCGTGAGCGCGAGGCCGCCAACCGTCGCCCGCTCGTCGGCAACAGCCCGCAGGACAAGAAGGCCGCTCGCGCGCGCCTGAACACCGAGCGCGAGAAGGCCCGGGTCGGCATGGCCAACGGCGAGGAACGCTACCTCCCGGCGAAGGACAAGGGCGAGCAGCGGAAGTTCGTCCGCGACTGGATCGACGCGCGCTGGAACGTGGGCGAGGTCATGATGCCCGTGCTCGTGCTGTTCCTGATCGTCGGGTTCGCCGCGGCGCAGACGGTCCTGGCGTCGTACTCCCTGCTGCTGGTCTGGGCGTTCGTCGCGCTGTTCGTGCTCGACTGCATCGTGCTGTGGCTGTCGCTGCGCAAGAAGATCACCGCGAAGTTCGGCGAGATGCAGCGCGGGACCTTCCTCTACATCCTCACGCGGGCGTGGCAGCTGCGCTTCCTGCGCCTGCCGAAGCCGCAGGTGCGCCGCGGCCAGTACCCCTCGCTGTAGGCACCACCGCACGAAGCGCCGTCCGGCCGAGCCGGGCGGCGCTTCGTCGTTCCCGAGGGCGGGGTCGGTCGAGCCGGGCTGGACCGAGGCGCGGTTCCGTCGAGCGGGCCGTTTCCGTCACTCTCGGCACGCTGGGCCGACACATCTCGCCCGCTCGTTGGACACCGACGGCGTGTTCCGCCCGCTCGGTCGCGCGACGCGCTGGACACGACGCCGCGCGAGGGTCCGCGCCGATTCTCGTCGGCCATCGTCGGTCCTCGTCGGCCGGGAGGCGCGGCACGCCTCGTGCGCCTCACCCTCAGTCGCGACGTGGTCGCCGCTCCCCGCACCAGGACTCCGTCGGTCGTCGCGCTGGTCCAGGTGGCACGACATGCCGTGGGGAGCGGAGCTGAGCGGCACGTCGTGCGACGACGACGACAGCACGCGGCACGTCGTGCGACCGGAACGGCGCAGACCGAGAGCGGCACAGACCGGAACGGCACAGACCGGAGCGGCAGAGACCGGAGCGGCTCGGGCGGGTGTCGCGCGGACCGGGATCGCGCGCTACCGGGCTACCGCGCTGCGCGCCGCAGCCGCCGACGACGCAGCCGGTTGATGCGCATCGCCCAGGTCGGCCCCTCGTAGAGGAACGCCGTGTAGCCCTGCACGAGCGTGGCTCCCGCGTCGATGCGGTCCTGCACGTCCTGCTCGCTCGTGACCCCGCCGACGGCGATGACGCAGAAGTCCTGCGGCACCGCGGCCCGGACCCGGCGCAGCACCTCGAGCGACCGGGCGGCGATCGGGGCGCCGGAGAGCCCACCGGCCCCCATCGCCTCGACGTCGGCGTCCGGGGTGGTCAGCCCCGTGCGGGCGATCGTCGTGTTGTTCGCGATGATCCCGGCGAGTCCGAGGTCCACCGCGAGTCCGGCGATCGCGTCGATCTGCTCGTCGGTCAGGTCCGGCGCGATCTTCACCAGCACCGGGGTCCGCCCGGCTGCGTCGCGGACCGCCGTCAGCAGCGGCCGGAGCTGGTCGGCCTCCTGCAGGCCGCGGAGCCCCGGCGTGTTCGGGGAGCTGACGTTGACCGCCAGGTAGTCGGCGAACGGCGCGAGCAGGCGCGTCGACTCGAGGTAGTCGTCGACCGCGTCCTCGACCGCGACGACCCGGCTCTTGCCGATGTTGACGCCGATGACCGGTCGGCCGGGGTGACGCCGTGCTCGCTCGAGCCGACGAGCGGCCCGGGCAGCTCCGTGATTGTTGAAGCCCATCCGGTTGACGAGCGCCTTGTCGCGGATGAGCCGGAACAGCCGGGGCTTCTCGTTGCCCGGCTGCGCCTGCGCGGTGATCGTGCCGACCTCGACGTGCCCGAACCCGAGCAGCCCGAGCCCGGCGATGCCCTTGGCGTCCTTGTCGAACCCGGCCGCGAGCCCGAACCGCGACGGGAAGTGGATCCCCATCGTCGTGATGCCGTCGGCGGCCGCGGGCCGGGCGTACCGCTCGATCGTCCCGCCGAGGAACGGCACCCTCGGCAGGGCACGGATCACGGCGAAGGCGATGTGGTGCGCCCGCTCCGGGTCCATGTTCGCGAACACGGACCGGAAGACGACCGCGTAGCCGTTGCGGACGACGCGCTCCGCGACCCCGCTCACGCGCCGCTGCCCGACTCGACGCCGGACGCAGCAGCACGAGCCGCGTGGTGGTCGCGGCGCAGCTGTGCGATCGCATCCTCGAAGTCCTCGAGCGTGTCGAACGCCTGGTACACGCTCGCGAACCGCAGGAAGGCGACCTCGTCGAGCTCCCGGAGCGGCGGCAGGATCGCGAGGCCGATGTCGTTCGCGTCGATCTGGCTCGACCCCGACGAGCGCACGGTCTCCTCGACGCGCTGCGCGAGCACGGCCAGGTCGCCGTCCGTCACCGGGCGTCCCTGGCACGCCTTGCGCACGCCGGAGACGATCTTGTCGCGGCTGAACGGCTCGGTGACGCCGTTCCGCTTCACGACGTTGAGCGAGGCGGTCTCGGTCGTCGAGAACCGGCGCCCGCAGTTCGGGCACTGGCGGCGGCGACGGATCGAGGTGCCGTCGTCGCTCGTGCGGGAGTCGACGACGCGGGAGTCCGGGTGGCGGCAGAAGGGGCAGAACATGTCGTGTCCCAGGCTATCGGCTCGACGGCGCCCACAGGGCGCGGTGACGACCCTCTGGACGACCGGCCGCACCCAGGACGCATCCGAGGGCAGACCCGGCCACGCCCCGGCACGACCCGACCCGACCGGCCGGGCTCAGGACCGAGCGATGCGCTCCGTCACGGCGGCACCGTGCCCGGGCAGCTGCTCCTCGGTGGCGAGCGCCACGATGTGCGGCGCGACCTCGGCCAGGGCTGCGGGCGTGTACCGGATGACCTGCTGCGGGCGGAGGAAGGTCGAAGCCGACAGACCCGACCCGAACCGCGCCTGACCGCCGGTCGGCAGCACGTGGTTCGACCCGGCGAGGTAGTCACCGAGGCTCACCGGCGTGCTCGGCCCGACGAACACGGCACCGGCCGCGTCGATGTCGGCCAGCACGGCGTCGTCGTCGGCGGTCTGGATCTCCAGGTGCTCCGGCCCGTACGCGTTGCTCACGGTCGCCGCGTCGGCCAGCGAGTCCACCAGCACGATCGCGGACTGCGGTCCGTCGAGCGCGGTCTGGAGGCGCGCAGCCGTCCCCAGCGCCGCCACCCGTTCCGGGATCGCCGCCTCGACCGCGTCGGCGAACGCGGGCGAGGTGGTCACCAGGACACTGCCCGCCTGCTCGTCGTGCTCGGCCTGGCTGACCAGGTCGGCGGCGACGTAGCCGGCGTCGGCGGACTCGTCCGCGATGACGAGGATCTCGGTCGCGCCGGCCTCGGAGTCGATGCCGACCACCCCGCGTACCAGGCGCTTGGCCGCGGCGACGAAGTTGTTCCCCGGCCCGGTGACCAGGTCGACCGGCTCGAGGCCGATCTCGCTGACGCCGTACGCCAGCGCACCGACCGCGCCGGCTCCGCCCATCGCGTAGACCTCGTCGATGCCGAGGAGTCCGGCCGCGGCGAGGATCGTCGGGTGCACCCGTCCGCCGTGGTCACGCTGCGGCGGGGAGACGAGGGCGATCGACCCGACGCCCGCGACCTGCGCGGGGACCACGTTCATGACGACGCTCGACGGGTAGACGGCCTTGCCGCCCGGGACGTAGAGCCCGACGCGTCGCATCGGCTGCCAGCGCTGGTGGACCTCGGCCCCGTCGGCCAGGCACGTGACCGATCCGGCGGGGACCTGCGCGGCACTCGCCGCACGGACACGGCGGATGGCCTCGTCGAGGGCCTCGCGCAGCTCGGGGGTCAGACCGGCGACGGCCGCGGCGATCTCGGCGGCGGGGACCCGGACGTGCTCGGGCGCTCCCCCGTCGAAGCGCTCCGCCTGCTCGCGGAGCGCCGCCGCCCCGTGCTGCCGGACCGCGTCCACGAGGTCGCGCGCGGCATCGACGGCGTGGGAGACGTCACCGACGGCACGCGGCATCAGGCGGAGGAGGTCGGCACGGGCGGGGAGGCCGCCACGGAGGTCGATTCGCTGCATCATCAGGCGTCAAGCGTACCGGCGGCGCCCGACAGCAGGGCGTCCGTCAGGGGTCGGTGGACCGCGGCCTGGTCGTCGTCCCACGCACCGAGCAGCTGCAGGACGAGCACGCGGAACGCGAGCGCCCGGACGAGCAGCTGCGGCCACTCCGACACCGCGGCCAGCCGGCCGAGGTCCGGCAGACGGTCGACCGGCAGCCCGTGCCAGCACACCGCGTCGACGGCGGCGATGGCCGCGGCGTACCCCACCGGCCGCCACGCGGGCGCCCAGTCGAACACCGCCGACGGCTCGCCCGGCGCGAAGAGCACGTTGCCGAGCAGGTCGCGGTGCACCAGCTGCGACGGCGCGCGGACGGTGCGGAAGCCCGCGGCGAGCCGGTCGAGCAACGGCTCCGTGGGCAGGGGCCCGCTCCCCCAGACGAGCCGGTCCGCCCGGCTCCACGGGTCGTCGACCAGGTCGAGGAACCTCGGGCGGGGCAGGTGCGCGACCGCGCGGTGGAAGGCCGCGCCCGCGGCGAGGACGTCCTCGACCCGGGTCGGGTCCGTCGCACCGGGCAGCCACGCCCAGGCCTCCCAGCCGCCCGCGAGCCAGCCACCGTCGGCGCTCGGGACCGGCCGCGGCGTGCGGAACCCGTCCGTGTGCGCGAGGCGGGCCAGCGTGGTGGACCGCCACCGTGCCTCCCGGACGTCACCGTGCGGACGCAGGACGATCCTGTCCGCGCGCCACGTCGTGCCCTGTCCGCCCGCCAGGAGCACCGGTGACCGCTCCCCCGCACCGAACGCCCGGAGCACCGCAGCCGACGGCTGCGGTGCTCCGGGGACGGTCACGTCGGACGCCTAGACCAGGCAGCGCGGCCCGAGGAGGCTCTTCAGCTCGCCGAACAGGTCGGGCGTCAGGTTCACCGGGAACGGCAGCTCGAAGGTCCGCGCGACGTCGTCCTTGAGGAGCCGGAGCCGCACCTCGGTCTCCCCCTGGTGCCGACCGAGCACGGCGGCGAGCTCGGTCACCGTCGTCGTCGTCGCCTGGCGCTCGGGCAGCGACAGCGTCAGCGGCCCGGAACCCATCGCGTCACCGACGTTCGGCTGGAACATGCTCACGGCGTGCAGGGCCTTGCCGTCGTCGCGGACGTTCACCCGGCCGCGCAGCACCACGATCGAGTCGGCGACCAGGGACGGGCCGAACTCCTGGTACGTCTTGCCGAGGAACATGACGCCGATCTCGCCACCGAAGTCCTCGATCTGGACGATGCCGTACGGGTTGCCGCTCGACTTCGCGACACGGTGCTGGACGCTGGTGAGCAGTCCGGCGACCGTGACCGTCTCGCCCTCGATCCCGTCGTCGGCGGCGATCAGGTCGGCGATCGTGATCGACTGGTGCTTCGCCAGCTCGATCTCGAGGCCGGCGAGCGGGTGGTCCGACACGTACAGCCCGAGCATATCCCGCTCGAACGCGAGCTTGTCGCGCTTCGACCACTCGGGTCGGTCCGGCACCTGCGACACCGCTGCCGCCGCGGGCGACTCCTCGGCGACCTCGGCGAACAGCGAGTCGAAGTCGAAGCCGACGTTGCCGTTGGCCTCGTCCCGCTTGACCTTCACCGCGCCCTCGACCGCGCCCTCGTGGATCTCGACGAGAGCACGACGGGTGTCACCAAACTCGTCGAAGGCACCGGCCTTGATGAGCGACTCGACCGTCCGCTTGTTCGCCGACGAGATCGGGATCTTCCGCAGGAAGTCGTGGAACGACTCGAACGCGCCCTTCTCCGTCCGGGCCTTCACGATGTCGTCGACGACGTTGAAGCCGACGTTGCGGATCGCGCCCATGCCGAAGCGGATGTCGTCGCCGACGGCCGCGAAGAAGCCGATCGACTCGTTGACGTCCGGCGGCATCACCCGGATGCCCATGCGACGGCACTCGTTCAGGTACAGCGCGAGCTTGTCGCGGGCGTCGCCGACGCTGGTCAGCAGGGCCGCCATGTACTCGGCCGGGTAGTGCGCCTTCAGGTAGGCCGTCCAGAACGACACCACGCCGTACGCGGCGGAGTGCGCCTTGTTGAACGCGTAGTCGGAGAACGGCAGCAGGATGTCCCACAGCGTCTTGATCGCCGCGGCCGAGTAGCCGTTGTCCTGCATGCCCTTCTCGAAGCCCGCGTACTGCTTGTCCAGCTCGGACTTCTTCTTCTTGCCCATCGCGCGGCGGAGGATGTCCGCCTGGCCGAGCGAGAACCCGGCGACCTTCTGCGCGATGGCCATGACCTGCTCCTGGTAGATGATCAGGCCGTAGGTCGTGCCGATGATGTCCTGCAGGGGCTCCTCGAGCTCCGGGTGGATCGGCGTGATCGGCTGCTCGCCGTTCTTGCGGAGCGCGTAGTTCGTGTGCGAGTTCGCGCCCATGGGGCCCGGACGGTACAGGGCGATGAGCGCCGAGATGTCCTCGAAGTTGTCGGGCTTCATCAGCCGGAGCAGACCGCGCATCGGCCCACCGTCGAGCTGGAACACACCGAGGGTGTCACCGCGCTGCAGCAGCTGGTAGGCCGCTTCGTCCTCGAGGCCCATGGTCTCGAGGTCGAGCTCGATCCCGCGGTTCGACTTGATGTTGTCGAGCGCGTCACTGATGATCGTCAGGTTCCGGAGGCCCAGGAAGTCCATCTTGATCAGGCCCAGCGACTCCGCTGCTGGGTAGTCGAACTGCGTGACGATCTGGCCGTCCTGCTCACGCTTCATCACCGGGATGATGTCGATGAGCGGCTCGCTCGACATGATCACGCCGGCTGCGTGGACGCCCCACTGGCGCTTCAGCCCCTCGAGTCCGAGCGCGGTGTCGAACACCGTCTTCGCCTCGGGGTCGGTCTCGACGACCGTGCGGACGTCGACCGCTTCCTTGTACCGCGGGTGGTCCTTGTCGAAGATCCCGGTGAGCGGGATGTCCTTGCCCATGACGGGCGGCGGCATCGCCTTCGTGAGCTTCTCGCCCATGCCGAACGGGAAGCCGAGGACGCGCGAGGAGTCCTTGAGCGCCTGCTTGGCCTTGATCGTGCCGTACGTGACGATCTGCGCGACGCGCTCGGACCCGTACTTCTCGGTGACGTACTTGATCGCCTCACCACGGCGCCGGTCGTCGAAGTCGACGTCGAAGTCGGGCATCGAGACGCGGTCCGGGTTGAGGAAGCGTTCGAAGATCAGCCCGTGCCGGATCGGGTCGAGGTCGGTGATGCGCATCGCGTACGCCACCATCGAGCCGGCGCCCGAACCACGGCCCGGGCCGACGCGGATGCCGTTGTTCTTCGACCAGTTGATGAAGTCGGCGACCACCAGGAAGTAGCCCGGGAAGCCCATCTGGTTGATGATCCCGACCTCGTAGTCGGCGCGGTCCTGGACCTCCTTCGAGATGCCGTCCGGGTAGCGGTACTGCAGCCCCTTCGCCACCTCCTTCTCGAACCAGGAGTGCTCGGTCTCCCCCTCGGGCACCGGGAACTTCGGCATGTAGTTCGCGGCCGTGTCGAACTCGACGTTGCACCGCTCGGCGATGAGCAGCGTGTTGTCGCAGGCCTCGGGGTGGTCGCGGAAGACGTGACGCATCTGCTGCGGCGTCTTCAGGTAGAACTCGTCGGCGTCGAACTTGAAGCGGTTCGGGTCGTTCAACGTCGAGCCGGACTGCACGCAGAGCAGTGCGGCGTGCGACTTCGCGTCGTGCGAGTGCGTGTAGTGGAGGTCGTTCGTGCCGACCAGCGGGATGCCGAGGTCCTTCGAGATGCGGACGACGTCCTCGATCACCCGCCGCTCGATCTCGAGCCCGTGGTCCATGATCTCGGCGAAGTAGTTGTCCTTGCCGAAGATGTCGCGGTAGTCCGCCGCTGCCTTGAGCGCCTCGTCGTACTGGCCCAGGCGCAGGCGCGTCTGGATCTCGCCGGACGGGCACCCCGTCGTCGCGATGATCCCCTCGTGGTACTGGTCGAGCAGCTCGATGTCCATGCGGGGCTTGAAGTAGTAGCCCTCGATCGACGCGCGGCTCGACAGCCGGAACAGGTTGTGCATGCCCGTCGTGTTCTCGGCGAACATCGTCATGTGGGTGTACGCACCGGAGCCGGACACGTCGTCACCGCCACCGTCGCCCCAGCGCACGCGGGTCTTGTCCGACCGGTGGGTGCGCGGCGTGATGTACGCCTCGGTCCCGATGATGGGCTTGACGCCACCGGCCTTCGCGGCCTTCCAGAACTCGAACGCGCCGAACATGTTGCCGTGGTCGGTGACCGCGACGGCCGGCATGCCCTGCGCGGCGGTCTCGGCGACCAGGTCGCTCAACCGGGCGGCACCGTCGAGCATCGAGTACTCGCTGTGCACGTGCAGGTGGACGAAGGAGTCGGAATCCGACACGGGACCTCCGGTTTCGACGGGGACTGCTGCGGGGCGGGACAAGCCTAACCGGGAGCACCGACGTCCTCCGCGTGTCCGGCGTGGCTGCCGACCGGCGTCGGGCGGTGCCGCACGGCGAGCGGGCAGGACACGCCGCGCGCTGTCCGCCGGGCGGGCGCGACGCGTCGGCTGGAGACGCCGAGCGTGACGGGTACGGCCCGCTCGAGACCCGGCGGGAGACGCCACCCGACGGCGGACGGGAGGCGCGTGGCGGGGCCGCCCTGCGCCTCCCGTCCGGACGCGGACTGGCTCGACCTCGCACGAGCGGGCAGGACACGCCGCGCGGTGGACGCCGAGCGGGCGCGGATCGTCGGGCGAAGGCACCGAGCGTCACAGATCGGGCCCGCTCGACGCGGAAGCCTGCCGCCCGCCTCAGCAGCAGCCGCCGCCCGCCCGCCTACGCGGACGCGGCGCGGATGCGGTCGAGCGCCTGCTGCAGGTCGTCGGGGTAGGACGCCTCGAACTCCACCCACGAACCCGTGCGCGGGTGCTCGAACCCGAGCCGCACCGCGTCGAGCCACTGCCGCGTCAACCCGAGCTCGGACGCGAGCACCGGGTCCGCGCCGTACATCGTGTCACCGACGAGCGGGTGCTTCGTCGCGGCCATGTGCACGCGGATCTGGTGCGTCCGCCCGGTCTCCAGGTGCACCTCGAGCAGGCTCGCCGACCGGAAGGCCTCGAGCGTCTCGTAGTGCGTCACGCTCGGCTTGCCGTCTGCCGTGACCGCGAACTTCCAGTCGCTCGACGGGTGTCGGCCGATGGGGGCGTCGATGGTCCCCGAGGTCGGGTCCGGGTGCCCCTGCGCGAGCGCGTGGTAGACCTTCTCGACCGTGCGCTCCTTGAACGCCCGCTTCAGGTGCGTGTACGCGAGCTCGGTCTTCGCGACCACCATCAGGCCCGAGGTGCCGACGTCGAGCCGGTGCACGATCCCGGCGCGCTCGGCGGCGCCGGAGGTGGCGATGGTGAAGCCGGCGGCGGCGAGGCCACCGGGCACGGTCGGCCCGTCCCACCCGGGCGACGGGTGTGCGGCGACGCCGATCGGCTTGTCGACGACGACGATGTCCTCGTCGTCGTGCACGATCCGCATGCCGGGGACCTCGACGGGCACGATGCGCGGGGGTTCCTTCGGGGACCACTCGACCTCGAGCCAGGAGTCGGCGTGCAGGCGGTCGGACTTGCCGACCTCGACACCGTCCACGCGGACGCCGCCGGCGGCGACGACCTCGGCCGCGAAGGAGCGTGAGAACCCGAGGAGCTTCGCGATGGCCGCGTCGACCCGCTCACCGGCGAGGCCGTCCGGCACGGGCAGGGAGCGCTGTTCGCTCACGTCGCGTCGTGCCCGAGGACGTCGCGGCCGTCGCGCGGCGCACGCGGGTCGGGCTCCGCGACGCCCGGACGGGAGGCGCGGGACGGCTCCGCCCCGTCGGCGACCGACGAGCGGGCGGTCACGTCCGCCGCGTCCGATCCGTCGGCCACGGAACGGCGGCTCGCGGCGTCGGCCGCGCGCTGCTGCTTCGCGGACGGTGAACGGGTGCCGTCGAGGTTCACCCCGAGTATGACGAGCAGCACGAAGACGACCATGCTCACGCAGATGAACGAGTCGGCGATGTTGTAGATCGCGGGCATCATCCAGGGCGTCGAGATGAAGTCGACCACGTGGCCACGACCGAAGCCGGGCTCACGGAAGAGCCGGTCGAGCAGGTTGCCGAGCGCGCCGCCGAGCAGCATGCCGAGCACGATCGCCCACCACATCGACCGGATGCGACGGGCGTAGACGATGATGGCGACGACGACCGCCGTCGACACGATCGAGAACACCCACGTCATGTTCACCGCGAACGAGAACGCCGCGCCGGGGTTCCGGACGTACAGCAACTGCAGCGCGTCACCGAGGACGGGCACGGCCTGGCCGTACGGCAGGTTCGCGACGACGAGCGCCTTCACGCCCTGGTCGAGCGCCACCACGACGACAGCGGCGAAGGCCAGTGCCGCGATCGCGCGGACACTGACCTTCGCCGTCGGTGCTGGTCTGACCAACGTCAGTTGCCGAAGCCCTGCGCCGAGGCCGGCGCGGGGGTGAGGCCGGACTCCTGCGAGCCGGACCCGTCGAGCTCCGAGAGCTGACCCTGGATGTAGCTCTTGAGCTGCGCACGGTAGTCGCGCTCGAAGGTGCGGAGCTCGTCGATCTTGCCCTCGAGCTGGCGCTGCTCCTGCTCGAGCACGGCCACGCGCTGGCGGTTCGTGTTCTCGGTGTCGGCGATGATCTGGCGCTGCTTCGCCTCGGCCTCGGAGACCAGGCGGGCGGCCTGCGCGGTGCCCTCGGCGATGAGCGCGTCGCGCTTCTCGATGCCCTCGCGGACATGCTCCTCGTGCAGACGACGTGCGAGCGTGAGGAGGTTCGTGGTGCCCTCGGTGTCCTCGTCGGCGGGGACCGTCGAGCGGGCCGGGGCAGCGGCGGCGACCGGCGCGGGCTCCGGAGCGACGGCGACGGGGGCCGGCTCGGGCTCGGGGGTCGGCTCGGGCTGCTGCTCGACGGACTGCTCGGCAGCGGCCGGCTTCGGCGCCGACTCGGCGGCCTGCAGGCGCTGGCGGAGCTCGTCGTTCTCGGCCGTCAGGCGGCGGAGCTCGACGACGACCTCGTCCAGGAAGTCGTCGACCTCGTCCTGGTCGTAGCCCTCGCGGAACTTCGTCGGCTGGAACCGCTTGTTGACTACGTCTTCCGGCGTCAAAGCCATTGCCGTCACCTCAATAGAACTGCTGAACGTGTGGAACCACTTGCGTCGCGACCGAATCTACCAGCCGCCACGAGCGGTGCGGATGTCCGCCGGAGCGGACATCGATCCCGACCACCGTACACCGGGGTCGGATCGGAACCGTGACCTTGACCGCGGCGTGGCGCGTGTCACGGTCGGGGAAGTGCTCAGAACCCGCGTGCGAGGCCGCCGACGATCACCCGGAGGATGATCACGACGAGCATGACGATCGTCCACCCGAAGTCGAGTGCGACCGGCCCCAGGCGGAGCGGCGGCAGCAGGCGTCGGACGAAGCGGATCGGCGGGTCGGTCAGGGTGTAGACCACGTCGGCGACCACGAGCAGGGCGCCGCGCGGACGCCAGGTGCGGTTGTACGCCTGGACGATGTCGAACGCGAACCGACCCCACATCACGAAGAAGTAGAGCAGGAGGGCGAAGGAGAGGATCCCGAAGACCAGTGACACGATGGGGCTCGCTCGGCTCGGGTGCAGCCGCCGTCACGGCGACCGCACGGGGCGGGGTGAACCGGGCTCCGGCTCAGGACTGGGCGAAGAAGGACGCCTCGATGTCGGACTCTACCTCAGCGGGCTCACCGCTCACCGCGACGTGGGCCGGGGAGAGCAGGAACACCTTGTTCGTCACGCGCTCGATCTTGCCGAACAGGCCGAGCGACAGCCCCGACGCGAAGTCGATCATGCGGCGGGCGTCCGACTCGGTCATCTGCGAGAGGTTGATGATGACGGGGATGCCGTCGCGGAAGCTCTCGGCGATGGACTGGGCGTCCTTGTACTCGCGCGGGTGGACGGTGAGGATCTCGTTCATTTCCTGGACCGGGGTCGCCTTCTGTGCGGTCGTGTGCGAGCGGCGGAGCGGGGTGACCTGGGCGCCGCGCTGGTGGGTGTGCGTCTTGGGCTCGGCAGGCGCGGCGGCCGGAGCTGCTGCCGGCGCAGCGGCGGCGGGAGCGGCGGCAGCCGGGGCCTGTGCGGCCGGTGCCGCTGCCGGAGCGGTGGCGGGGGCAGCGGCCTGACGCGTCGGCGCCGCCGACTGCTGCTGCTCGTCCTCGTACAGTTCCTCGTCCGCGAGGCCGAGGTACACCATCGTCTTCTTGAGCGGGTTCGCCATGGTTCCTCCGGAGGTCGGTGCTCGTGATGCCCTGCAACGAGGCTAGGGTGCGGCCGGCCGGTTTCCCGTGATTGCGGTCCCGATCCGCAGGTGTGTCGCGCCCTCGGCGATCGCCTCGGCGTGGTCGCCGCTCATGCCGGCCGAGATGTCCGTCGCCCCGGGTGCGATCGCTGCCACGCGCGCCGAGATCCCGCGCAACCGTGCGAAGGCGCGCCGGGGCTCCTCGTCGAGGGGCGCGACCGCCATGACCCCGCGCAGGCGGACGGTCCCGGTGCGCAGGACCCGTTCGACCATCGCTTCGACGGCGTCGGGCTGCACGCCCCCGCGGCCGGGGTCGTCGGTCAGGTTGACCTGCACGAAGCCGTCGATCACCCGGGGCTCCGGCTCGCTCTCGGTCGGGGCGAACGCGTCGACGACGGAGTCACGGTCGAGCGACTGCACGACGTCGGCGTAGCGGCGCACCTGCCGCGCCTTCTTCGACTGCAGCTGCCCGACGAAGTGCCACGTCAGGTCGAGGTCGGCCAGCTCGGCCGCCTTGGCCTGCGCCTCCTGGTGCCGGTTCTCCCCCACGTCGGTCACACCGAGCGCGGCGAGTTCGCGGACCAGCGACGCCGGGTGGTACTTCGTCACGACGACGAGCGTGATCTCGTCCACCGAGCGACCGGCCGACCGGGCCGCGTCCGCGATCGACGCGCGGACGGACGCGAGACGCGCCTCCGGTCCGTCACGGTCGACGGACGGGAGGCGCGGATCACCTGCCACGGGACGGGTTACTTCAGGAAGTCGGGGACGTCGAGCTCGTCGTCGTCGTCGAACGCCGGGTCGGCGGCGCGACGCACGGGTGCCTCGTGCTCCTGCGTCGACCAGGACGGCGCGCTCGTCGCGGTGTCCTCGATCGCACCGGTGCCGGCCGAGGCCGACGAGGCGGACGTGCCGGGCTCCGGGTCGACCCAGCTCGAGCGACGCTCCTTCTGCTGCGCACCCGGCTCGCCTCCGTCGAAGCCCGCGGCGATGACGGTCACGCGGACCTCGTCACCGAGGGTGTCGTCGATGACGGCACCGAAGATGATGTTCGCCTCGGGGTGGACGGCCTCCTGCACCAGGCGGGCGGCGTCGTTGATCTCGAAGATGCCGAGGTTCGAACCGCCCTGGATCGACAGGAGCACACCGTGTGCGCCGTCGATCGAGGCCTCGAGCAGCGGCGAGGCGACGGCGAGCTCGGCGGCCTTGATGGCACGGTCCGCCCCGCGCGAGGAACCGATGCCCATGAGGGCCGAACCGGCACCCTGCATGACGCTCTTGACGTCGGCGAAGTCGAGGTTGATCAGACCCGGGGTCGTGATCAGGTCGGTGATGCCCTGGACGCCGGCGAGGAGCACCTGGTCGGCGGTCGCGAAGGCCTCGACCATCGAGATGCCGCGGTCGCTGATCTCGAGCAGGCGGTCGTTCGGCACGACGATGAGCGTGTCGACCTCGTCCTTCAGGGACGCGACGCCGTTCTCGGCCTGCGACTGGCGACGCTTGCCCTCGAAGCTGAACGGCTTCGTGACGACACCGATGGTGAGTGCGCCGATCGACTTCGCGATGCGGGCGACCACGGGTGCACCACCCGTCCCGGTGCCACCGCCCTCACCGGCGGTGACGAAGACCATGTCGGCACCCGCGAGGGCCTCCTCGATCTCCTCGGCGTGGTCCTCGGCGGCACGACGGCCGACCTCGGGGTCCGCGCCGGCGCCGAGGCCGCGGGTGATCTCGCGGCCGACGTCGAGCTTGACGTCGGCGTCGCTGAGCAGCAGTGCCTGGGCGTCGGTGTTGATCGCGATGAACTCGACGCCGCGGAGGCCGAGCTCGATCATGCGGTTCACGGCGTTCACGCCGCCGCCGCCGACGCCGACGACCTTGATGACGGCGAGGTAGTTGTGGTTCGTGGTCACGTCAGTCGGGCCTCCGGTTGAACCCTCAACCTCTACTTGAAGTTCAGGGGCAATGCTGGTAGATGTGGTGCTTGCTCGACGCTACGGGTGTGCTCCGCAGGCTGTCGCCCCGCCACGCCGCGTGTCGCCGATCGTGTCGCCGAGATTCCCGCCGTGTCGGAGCCCGCCGCGGTCCCCGGAGCAGACGGTCGTCACTGCGCCGGCCGGACGATGCCGTTGTCCGGCGCCGACACGTCGAACTCGACCTTGGTGTCGGGGGCACGCGAGGCGTGGTCCGCGACGAGGGCCGCGAGCAGCGATGCCTTCGCGTCGGAGTCGTCCGGGCTCCCCCACACCACGCTCGACCCGTCGTCCAGGGTGAGCGTGACGTCGTCCGCGGTGCTCGCCCGCACGTCGGTGACCTGGCGGCGGACCGTCGAGGGCAGCGAGAGCACCACCTCGGTCATGGTCCGGAACACCGGCGAGCCGAGCTCGGCCCGCTGCACGTCGGCGATCGGCACGCCCTCCGGACGGTCCGGCGAGGACTGCACCACGATGCCGGCCGGGTCCACCAGGTCGTACGACTCCCCCGTCTGCACGGCCACGACGGGCGTCCGTTCGGTGACGGTCACCACGAGGGTGTGCGGCGGGACCTCCTCGGTCACGTAGCTCTCGATGAGCGGGAACGCCGCGATGTCGCGCTTGACCTCGCCGAAGTCGATGCGCGCGAGGGGGGTGCCCATCTGGTCGGAGAGCGCCTGGCGCAGCGCGGTGGCGTCCACCCGCTCCGTCCCGCGGACCTCGATCGTCCGCAGGGCCATGAGCGGCGAGGTGACGGCGACCAGGATGGACGCACCGAACACGACCACCACGGCACCCGCGGTGATCCAGGCCGCGCGCCGGTGTCGCGCACGACGCGTGAACCGGCGCACGCTTCGTCGGTGTCGACGGCCCCCGCTGGTTCCTA
>NZ_RBLU01000029.1 GCF_003989515.1 Curtobacterium sp. HSID17257 | reverse complement strand
GTCGCACTCGTGGCGGCGCGGCGAAGCCGGGCGTAGCGGCGCACGGTCAGCGGCGGACGCGGAGCGGTACCGCGGCTCCCTCGCGCGGGCGGAGGAACGGGATGCGCGGCATCGCCCAGTCCACCCACACCACCCGGGCGGCCGGTGCCACGGCGAGCGCCCAGAGGATCGAGGCCGCGGCGTCGGTCGGGTAGTGCACGGCGTCGATCGACACCGACAGGAAGACGACCACGATCGCCACGACGCCGACGACCCGCGCGACCTGGTGCCACCGGGTCTCGCGGACGACCCACACGAGCGCGATGACGAACGCGGTGATGTAGACCGTGTGCCCACTCGGGTACCCGGGGTCGGGCTGGACGGGGAACGGGTGCGGCAGCAGCGCCACGTCGGGCCGGGCGCGGTGGACGATCTCCTTCACCACGGCCGACGGCAGCCACGTGATCGCGATCGTCATCCCGAAGCCCAGGGCCGGTCGGAGGTCCCTGGCCCGCCACCAGATGATGCCCGCGACGACGAACGTGATCGCGATCGCCGGCACCGGACTGATGACGTGGTAGACCGCCGTCGTGAACGCTCCGACCGCGCCGGTGTGCAGCGTGTTGAACGCCTTCGCGAGACCTATGTCGACCGAACCGAGGAAGAACCCGATCACCGTCAGCACGACCACGGCTCCGATGCCGATCGTGACGGTCGCCAGCGGGTGGGGGTTCGGCTCGAGGATGCCGACGACGTCGGCCCTCCTGCGGCGGCGCTCGGGCTCGGTGCTCATCAGCCCATCGTCCCAGGAGGACCCGCTCGTGCCCGGCACGGACGGCCCCCGCAGATCAGAGAGCACTCAGTCTGCCTGGCCCTGGTCCGCATGCGGCATCCACAGGGCCGACGGGCGACGCGCCCCACGTGCCAGGCTCGTCGGATGCTGGTGGCCTACGTCGACGAGTCGTACGACCGAGAGCGGTACTACGTCGCTGCGGCGATCGCCACGCTCGACCAGTGGGACGCCGTCGCGGAGCGGCTGACGGGGGTCCGCAGGCGAACCGCTGTCGAACACGGAACCGATCCGGCGATCGAGTTCCACGGCCACGAACTCATGGGCGGTGCCGGCTCGTGGCGATCGTTGCGAGGCAGGCATCGTGAGGCTGCGGGCATCTCCCTGGCGGTTCTCCGGGCTGCACTCGACTGCGGAGTCCGGTACGTCCTGTGCGGAGTGGACACTGCACAGCTCAAGGCCCGGTCCCACGATCCACGGACGCCGCACGCAGTCGCCTTCGGGCACGTCCTCGAGCAGATCGATCGGTACACGGGCGCGTGCGGCGACGGGGAGCAGGCGATCGTCGTCGCCGACGAGATCGCGACGCAGGCAGAACACCAGCGCGCGTTCGCCGGGTACCAGGAGTTCGGCACACCGGGTTCGCAGTCGTCCAGGCTCCGGAACATCTCGTCCCCGATCAACTTCGCGTGCTCCCGGTTCGCCGACGGGCTGCAGGTCGTGGACCTCGCCGTCTACGTGCACTACCGCCGGGAGCGCGTCCGCAATCCGCACCCGGCCGCTCGCAGGACGCTTGCACAGCAGCGGGCCGCGATCGCACCGGCAGTCGTCCACCGGGAGACGTGGCCGACCGACGGAGGTGCCGACGACTCCGACGAGGAAGAACGAAGGCCCCGATGACGGGGCCTTCGGCTGGCGACGTTCCGAGAACCGGCCCGTCGTGCTTCCACGGTAGCTCAGGACGGCCGTCGTCGCGACCCCTCGCCTTGCAGCTCGACGCGCTCGAGCAGCCCGGCTCAGTCCTCGACGTCGAACACGACGACGCGACTGCTCCCCGCGCCGATGTGGTCGGCGACCGGGCGGTGCTCCGGGTGCGGCAGGTAGCCGGCGAGTGCCTCGCGGTCGCGGAAGCGCACCGTGAGCATCCAGTCGAACCCGCCCTCGAGGCCCTCGGTGCTGATGCTCGGTCCCGAGTGCACCGACTCCACTCCGTCGATGCGGGGGAGGTGCTCGCGGCACAGGTCGTCCGCTCGCGCGGCGTGCTCGACGGCCCCGTCCCGCGCTGCGTCCCACTGCACCAGCACCACGTGCGTCACACCGGCCATGTCCTGCTCCCGTCGTCGTCGCCCACACTGCCCCCCGGGCACTGGGACACCACCCTGCCTGTGTGCGCACGCGGGCACGCGACCTACCGTCGGCCGGGTACGAGACGACAGGGCACGACGAGAGGAACACCATGGCAAGCGGAGTGGCAGCGGTCTGGGTACCGGTCAGTGACATGCAGCGCGCGGTCGCGTTCTACCGCGACGCGCTCGGCCTGACGGTCGCGAGCGAGGACGACGACTGGAGCGAGATCGACGCGAACGGGCTGCGCATCGGCCTGAACGCCCGGGAGTCGGCGAGCCCGTCGAGCGGGGGCGGCGCGGTCGTGTCGTTCCAGCCGGACGGGAGCATCGAGGACGAGGTCGCCGACCTCCGGTTGAAGGGCGTCGAGTTCGCGGGCGACGTCAGCGAGCACCCGTGGGGCAAGATCGTCCCCTTCAAGGACAGCGAGGGCAACGACCTGCAGCTGTACGCACCGCCGCAGGGCTGACGTGCGCGGGTCGCAGACGCGACCCGATGACGGACGGGAGGCGCGGTGCCAGCTGGCACCGCGCCTCCCGTCCGTCTGCCGTGCCGTCTAGAACGCGGGGGTCCCGCCGGCGATCGTGATCGTCGAGCCGGACTGGTAGCTCGACTCCGGGCTGACGAGGTGCACGTAGGCGGCACCGAGCTCGGCGGGCTGGCCGGGGCGTCCGAACGGCGACTGCTCGCCGAAGTGCGCCACGGTCTGCGCGTCGTCCGAACCGGGCTGCAGCGGCGTCCACACCGGACCCGGCGCCACCGAGTTCACGCGGATGCCCTTCGGTGCGAGCTGCTGCGCGACGGCCTCGGTGAAGGTCTTCACCGCGCTCTTCGAGATCGCGTAGTCGATCTTGTCGGGCGACGGGGTGGCGGCCTGGATCGACCCGGTGGTGACGATCGTCGAGCCGGGCTCGAGGTGCGGGACCGCGGCCTGGGTCAGCCAGAACAGCGAGTAGATGTTCGTCTTGAAGGTCGAGTCGAAGTGCTCGGTGGTGAGCGACAGGATGTCGTCGTTGCTGTCCATGCGACCGGCGACCATCACGAGGGTGTCGAGCCCGCCGAGCTCGTCGACGGCCTGCTGCACGAGGTCCTTGCAGTACTGCTCGTCGGAGATGTCGCCCGGCACGAGGACGGCCTTGCGACCCTCGGACTCCAGGAGGTCCCGGACCTGCTCGGCGTCCTCCTGCTCGTCGGGCAGGTAGGAGAGGACGAGGTCGGCGCCCTCACGGGAGAGCGCGATGGCGGCGGCGCGGCCGATGCCGGAGTCGGCGCCGGTGACGATGCCGCGGAAGCCGGTCAGGCGGTCCTTGCCGACGTAGCTCTGCTCGCCGTGGTCCGGCTGCGGGTCCATCTTCCACGCGGCGCCGGGCAGTGACTGCTCCTGCTCGGGGAACGGCGGCTTCGGGTAGAGGGAGTTCGGGTCGCGCTTCTCGTACTGGCTCATGGGGCCATGGTGCTCGTCGGCCGCTCCGCGTCGGTCCAGCGGCGCTGCGCCCGTCGTCTGCCCGTGGCGACCGCCCTGTCCCCGTCACCCCCCGGCGACCGGTGGACAGAGCGGCCTCGTGCTCGACGGCTACTCGACGTGGTCCCCCCAACGGACCACGTGGACCGAGCAGTCGGCACGAGCAACAGCGTACCGCAAGGGGAACACAGCAGTGCCGTTCACGGCAGTGCGGCGAGGAAGCCGGTCACCGTCCGATCGAACCGGTCCGGATCGCCGTTGCGTTCCATACCGTGGGGAACGGGTGTCACCTGCTCGAGGCGGACCCGGTCGGGATGGCTCCGCGCGAGGTGCTCCGAGGCGCTCATCGGCGCGTCGGTGTCGCCGGAGGAGTGCAGGATCAGGACCGGCACCGTCCCGTCCGCGAGGGGCGGCCGGAGGTGGGCAGCGCGGAGCGGTCGCCGCAGCCCGGCGAGCTGCGCCAGGCCGGGGAGGGTCAGCGCGAGCGTGAACAGGGGCGCGAGCGGAGCGGGGATGCCCGACCGCCCAGCGGCATCCCGGATGCTGGCGCGCCAGTCGAGTGCGGGCCCGACCAGCACGAGTGCGGCGAGGTGGCGTCGCGTCCTGACGTCGTCGGCGAGGATCAGGCTGATGGTCGCTCCCATGGACCAACCGACGAGGACGACGTCCTCCGCACCGTGGTCGAGGGCGTACCGGATCGCTGCGTCGACGTCGCGTGCTTCCTCCTGACCGAGGGTCGCGGGCGGCGCGGTCTCGTCCTCCGCGTCCCCGCGGTAGGAGACGACGAGCGAGGGCATCCCGGCGGCGAGCGTCGCGGGCACGCTGCGGAGCGCCGAGATCCGCGACGAGTGGATGCCGTGCACGTGGATCGCCCACCGCGTGGAGGGCTGCTCGGTGTCGAACAGGAACGCGGGACGGGTGCCGCTGGGAGCCTCGATCTGCACCTCGCGGTGGGACGCTCCGAGGTCGTCCGGGGAGGTGTACACGTAGCCCGTCCAGAGCACGGCGTCGCCGGCTCGCGGGACACCGTGCTCGGCCTCGACCACTGCGCGGGTCACGCTGGCGTCGTCCTGCGCGACGACGTCGCCGACGAGGACGTGCTGCGAGTCCCCGTCCCCGAACCGGATCCGGTACCGGCCCGGCGCGGCCGTGTGCACCGTGCGCTCGAGGCGGATCTGTCGGCTGTCGGCCGCGAGGACCCGGGGCCGCTTCTTCGGGCGGGGACGGATCGCACGCCGGCCGCCAGCGACGCCGAGGCCCGCGGCGCCCAGGACGGCGCCGGCGGCGATCGCGGCTGCCGTGGTCACGAGTGCTGTCTTCATGCTTTCCAGGTCCTTCCACCCGTCGGGATCGCGGCGCGCGTGATCCAGCGCTCGATGTGTCGGAACCGGCGGGAGTCGCGCGGGCCGAGCTGGAGGGTGTCGTCCAACACTCTGCCCTGGATCCGGATCGACGTGGCGTACGCCTCTCCGAGGGGGTCGGACTCGTCCGTCCACCGCCGGAGGAGCTCCAGGGACGTGCCCGCCTCGCTCATGCGGGACAGGCGCCAGCCGACTGCTCTCCAGAAGGACCGGCCGAGCGCCGGGACCAGGTAGCCCGTCATGATGACGACCATCCCGGGGAAGAAGAACGCCTCGAAGGCGGTCAGGAGCGCACTGCCGGTGGGGGTGAGCTCGCCTCGGACGTGCCCGAGCGAGGTGTACGCCAGGTCGAACACCGCGCCGACCGCGACGGACGCGAACCCCAGGACGAACGCCTTCCCGGGGAGGTCGGCTCGGCGCTTCCACGCGGAACGCAGCGAGTCGAGGGCGAGGTACAGCACGCCGAGCATGTACAGGCTGATGTACACCCAGCACGCCGTCGACGCGAGGTGCTCGTCGATGAACCGCACGGCGTCACCCTCCCGACGCGGGACGGCGACGAAGAAGGCACTGAAGACGAGGCAGTGGAGCACCAGGTGGCGACGACGAGCCGGGCGCCGGTCACCGCTGTAGAGCCGGACGGCGTCGCGGAGGTACCAGAAGCCGGCCGTGGCCGCGAGCGCTTCGACGAGGTTGAGGACGTTCTGCCCGCCCACGAGGGGCAGGGCGTCGTCCATCTCGTCGGCCGGGAGCCACACCAGGCCGAGGGTGAGCAGGCCGATGATCGCGAACCCGCTCGCGACCCAGGCGGGTTGGAAGCGGGCACCGACGCCGCCGGCGGCCCGCCAGGTGCGAACGGCGCGCCGAGCGCGGTACAGGAAGATCAGCGCACCGAGGACGAGCGCGAGTGTCGAGGCGAGCGACGGGGTCAAAAGATCTCGGCGGCGGAGGTCGTTCCGGAGCCGCGGAGCCAGCGGGCGAGCGCGAAGGCGCCGCGCTCCGCGACCACCTCCTCGGCCTGCTCGGCGTCCCCGAGGGAGCCGTTCACCACGGAGCGCCCACGGATCGAGATGACGGGATCGGCGGTCGCAGCGCGCAGCTCGTCGACGGTCTCGGGGCGAGCGGAGCATCCGCGGTGCTCGCCGACGGCGTGGATGCACTCGTGCAGGATCGTGTGCAGCTGGATCGAGTCGGTGTCCGTCGGCCGGTACATGATGACGCCGTAGTCGCCGTGGTCGATCCAGTAGCCGGTGTGGTGCTGGTCGGGGTTGCTGATCGGTCGGAGCTCGACCGGGATGCCCCGCGCGTCCGAGACCGCCCGGAGCAGGCGCTCCAGGGTGCGTTCGTCATCGGGGAGTGCGAGGCGGTCCACGATGCCCCGGACCGCCCCGTCGACCTCGTCGATGTCCTTCATGCGTGTCGTCACTGCCCCCGTCTGTTGCTCTCCCGGATCGCTCGAGCGAGCGCGCGCAGCGAGGCGGGCGTGCCACCGGGACCGCGCGAGGAGATCCCGCGTGCATCAGTCTGCGCGAAGGCGGCCTGGACATCCAGGCGGGCGTCGATGTCGTCCACCAGGTCCGAGACCTCGATGCTGGTCAGGTACTCCTCCGGGACGCCGAAGAACGTCGCGACCGCTGCGCGCTGCTCCACCGACACCGCTGAGAGGTCACCGTCGACGACGGCCTGCCAGTGCGACGCGGTGAGCTGCGTCTCCCGCGCGACGTCGCTCGACAGCAGGGTCGCCGGCACGTCGATCCGCGGGAACTGTGCCCGAGCGACCGTGAGCAGCTTCTCGAGACGCTCCGCGATGACCTGCCCGGCGCTCTTGCCGCTCGGCCCGATGTCGGCCTGCGCCCTCGCCCAGAGGTCACCGACGGTGAGACCGCACGCTGCCGCGAGCGCCGACATGTCGTTCGTGGTGAACGGGAGTTCCCCGCGTGCGCGGCGGTAGTAGTAGTTCGCGGAGAGCCCGGAGCGCTTGATGAGGTCGCGGGTGGTGAGGCCGGCGGCGGACTTGGCGTCCTCGATCGCGCGCGCCACCGCCTGGGAGAACTCGTCGGCAGCGCCTGCGGGGACGTCGGGCATCGCACCAGGATACGGACTGCGTCGCGCGCCCCGCTGTCACCCGGGCACCCAGGTCGCGTCCGGGCGCCGGGCGTTGCCTGCTCCCGGTCACCCGAACAGCAGTTGGAGGCACGACATGGCCAAGACCTGGTTCATCACCGGAGCATCGAAGGGCTTCGGCCGCGAGTGGGCGGAGGCCGCCCTGGAGCGCGGGGACTCCGTCGCCGGCACTGCCCGGAACACCGACGACGTGCAGGCACTCGTCGACCAGTACCCGGACACCTTCCTGGCGATCCGCCTCGACGTGACGGACAAGGCCGCCGACACCGCTGCGGTGCAGCAGGCCGCCGAGCACTTCGGGCGCCTCGACGTCGTCGTGAACAACGCGGGCTTCGGACACTTCGGCATGGTCGAGGAACTCACCGAGGACGAGGTCCGCGCGCAGCTCGAGACGAACTTCTTCGGCGCGCTCTGGGTCACGCAGGCGGCACTGCCGATCATGCGCGAGCAGGGTTCCGGGCACATCGTGCAGGTGTCGAGCATCGGCGGGATCAGCGCGTTCCCGACGGTCGGCGCCTACCACGCATCGAAGTGGGCGCTCGAGGGCCTGTCGCAGTCGCTCTCGCAGGAGGTCGCCGGCTTCGGCATCTCCGTCACGCTCGTCGAGCCCGGCGGGTTCTCGACCGACTGGTCCGGTCCGTCCTCGAAGCACAGCGAGGAGCTCGACGCCTACGCGGAGGTCCGCGAGGCCGCCGCGAAGCGCCCGTCCGCATCGGACCCGGGCAGGCCCGAGGCGACGCGGTCCGCGATCCTCAAGGTCGTCGACGCGGAGCAGCCGCCGCTGCGCGTCTTCTTCGGCAAGGCGCCGCTCGGCATCGCCGAGCGGGACTACGAGTCGCGGCTCGCGACCTGGCGCGAGTGGCAGCCGGTCGCCGAGGAGGCGCACGGCGCCTGAGCGCCTGAACGCCTGGACGCATGGACGTCCACGTCGCCGACGTCAGCACGTGACGAACGGGAGGCTCCCCACCAGCTGGTGGGGAGCCTCCCGTCCGTCGGTGGGTCGCGTCGGTCAGACGCCCGCCGTCGAGCGGATCCACGAGGACGACTGCGACAGCAGCGCGTAGTTCGACCCGGCCGTCGTGTCCGCCCCGGGGTCGGCACTGTCGCCGGTGGAGCACACCGCGACGACCTTGCCGTTGACCAGGAGCGGACCGCCGGAGTCGCCGTGGTTCGACGCACCGGTGACGCCGGTGACGTGCTGCGCCTTGCCGCTGTACGCGTCGCGCGTCGCGCCCGTGAGCGACACGGTCGCCTGGTACAGCCCGTCCGACTGCTGCGCGTTCGCGCGGAGCCCGTAGCCCTGGATCACGCCCGTGCCGCTCGACTTCGCCGCGGCGGTCAGGTCGAGAGGCGCGTAGGTCGACAGCGCGTACGTGCTCCGCAGGTGCACGAGTGCGATGTCGCCGGCCGGCGCGGCACTGACCCGGTCGATCGCGACGGCGGTGCCGCGGTTCGTGGTGGAGTTCGAGTGGTAGACGTTCATCGCGCCGATGCCGTCGATGCAGTGGCGGGCGGTGACGATCCACGAGGCGTTGATCTGCTCGCCGGTGCAGTTGCTGACGTACCCGGACGGGATGGTGCCGCCGGAGGCCTCGAGCTGGACGGCCCAGGTGGTGGTGGGTGCCTTCTCGCCGCCGACGACCTCGGTGCCGACGGGCAGCGCGGAGGCGGGAGTGGCGGCGAACACGCCGCCGGCGACGACGGCCACGGCGGCGAACGCCGCTGCGAGGGTGTGCTTCATGTGGACTCCTCGGTCAGGGACCCTGCGACGTTGCAGGGTGCAACTGAGAGTCATCCTGACCCCCGTCCGGGGGCCGCACCAGTCCGCACTTCGACCGACACGAGGCCCTGACGCCACGGTCAGCGCACGCGGGCGTCCTCGAGCAGGCGCACACGGACCCGGGCGGCAGCACCGAGGGCGACCGCGTCCGCGCCGAGGGACGAGGGCGCGAACCGGATCGCGGCACCGCTGACCGGCGGCTCCGCTGCGATCGCCGCTGCCACCGCGGGTGCCAGGAGGTCCCAGGAGCGTGCGATGCCACCTCCGACGACCACCGTGGTCACGTCGAGGATGCCCGCGGCGAGCAGCGCCGCACGGGCAACACCCCACCCCGCGGTCCGGAACACCGCGACCGCGTCGGCGTCCCCGGAGCGGGCGGCGTCGGCCACGTCACGCGCGGACACCCGACGACCGGAGCGCTCGGCGTACCGGTCGACGATGCCGCGCGCGCCGGCGATGGTCTCCAGGTGCCCTGACTGCCCGCAGGTGCACGGAGCGTCGCCGAAACCGGGGACGTGGCCGATCTCCCCTGCAGCACCACGAGGTCCCGCGAAGAGCACCCCACCGAGCACGAGGGCACCGCCGACACCGGTCCCGAGGGTCATGCCCAGCACGTCGGCCTCCCCCTCGACGGCACCGGTGGCGACCTCGCCGAGCAGGAACGCGTTCACGTCGTTGTCGAGCGTGGCGGGCACGCCCACGGCCGCGGTGATCGCGTCGGTGACCCGGTAGCCGGCCCAACCGGTGAACGAGTTCGCGGTGACCAGGACCGTCCCGCTCGCAGCATCGACGACACCGGCCGCTCCGACACCGACGCCGGTGAGCACGGCACCGTGCCGGTCGAGCAGTCCTGCCACGGCGTCGAGCGCCGTCCCGACGATCGCCGCGCCGCCCTCGTGCGCGGGCGTCGGCAGGTCGACGCGGTCGACGACGACGAGGTCGGCGTCGGTGAGGACGACCTTGGTGTTGGTGCCCCCGACGTCGATCCCGGCGATCACAGCGCTCACGCGTCCACCGCCGACAGGGTCGCCAGCCGTTCCGTCCGCCGACGCCGCTGCACGACCGGGTCCGGCACCGGCACCGCCGCGAGGAGCCGCCGGGTGTAGTCGGTCTCCGGGTGCACGAGGGTCTCCTCCGTCGTCCCCTGCTCCTCGACCAGGCCCTGCCGCATCACGACGACCCGCTGCGCGAAGTGCTGCACGACGGCCAGGTCGTGGGAGACGAACAGGCAGGCGAAGCCGAGCTCGCGTTGGAGTTCGGTGAGGACCTCGAGCACGGCTTCCTGGACGCTGACGTCGAGGGCGCTGGTCGGCTCGTCGGCGACCAGCAGCCGGGGCTCGAGCACGAGCGCCCGGGCGAGCGAGACCCGCTGGCGCTGCCCACCGGAGAGCTCGCGGGGAGCCCGACCGGCCAGGGCGCGCGGCAGGCGGACGGCGTCGAGCACCTCGTCCACGCGACGACGACGCTCGCCGGCGGACGCCCCGCGGCGGTGCACGGCCAGGGGTTCGGCGATGCACTCGCCGACCGACATCCGGGCATCGAGCGACGCCACCGGATCCTGCAGGACCACACCGATGCCCGCCCGCAGTCGTCGCCGCGCGCCCCCGCGGACGCGCCGGAGGTCCTCGCCGAACAGCCGCACGCTCCCGCCGGTGGGCCGGACCAGGCCGAGCGCGACCCGAGCGGCGGTGGACTTCCCCGATCCGGACTCGCCCACCAGTCCGACCGTCTCGCCGGCGTGCACTGCGACGTCGATGCCGCGCAGGGCGGGGACGGCCCGTGCGCCGCGGCCGAAGACCACGGAGACGTCCCGCAGGTCGACCACCGGCGCCCCATCGCCCGTCCCCTCGCCGACCTCGGTGGACCGCGGGGTGACCAGGGCGGGCGGCGCGTCCCCGACCCGGAGCCGTGGGACCGCCGCGAGCAGGCGCTTCGTGTAGTCGTGCCGGGGGCGGAGCAGGACGTCCTCGACGCCCCCGGTCTCGACGACCTCACCCTGCAGCATCACGGCGACGCGGTCGGCGAAGTCCGCGACGACACCCATGTTGTGCGTGACGAGCAGGACACCGGTGCCCGAGTCGGCCGCGAGTCGGC
Source organism: Curtobacterium sp. HSID17257 (assembly GCF_003989515.1). GTDB lineage: Bacteria > Actinomycetota > Actinomycetes > Actinomycetales > Microbacteriaceae > Curtobacterium. The sequence continues at coordinate 23,839 of NZ_RBLU01000029.1, read as the reverse complement.
GCAGCAGCTCGAGGATCTCTGCCTGCACGGTGACGTCGAGCGCGGTCGTCGGCTCGTCGGCGATGAGGAGCGCCGGCTCGTTGGCGATCGCCATCGCGATGACGACGCGCTGGCGCTGTCCGCCGGAGAGCTGGAACGGGAAGGCCTTCGCACGGCTCTCGGGCGAGGGGATGCCGACGCGGTCGAGCAGGTCGACGGCTGCGGCGGCGGCCTCGGCGGGCGAGACGGACCGGTGGTTCCGGATGACCTCGGCGATCTGCGCGCCGACGCGGGTGAGCGGGTCGAGGGCGGTCGCCGGCTCCTGGAACACCATCGACACGGTGTTGCCCCGGAGCCCGCGGAGCGACGACTCCGTCGCCCCGACGATCTCGTGGCCGTCGACGACTGCACTCCCCCGCGCCGTCGCGTTGCCGGAGAGCAGCCCCATCGCGGCGAGCGCCACGGTCGACTTGCCCGACCCGGACTCACCCACGAGGGCGAGGGTCTCCCCCGGGTCGACGCGCAGGGAGACGCCGCGGACCGCGTCGACGGGACCGCTCTCCGTGGTGAACACGACCCCGAGGTCGGTGGTGGTCAGGACGGACATCTAGCGGCCCCTCACGTCGAAGGCATCACGGAGCCCGTCGCCCACGGCGTTGAGCGCGCAGACGACGAGGATGACGGCGAGCCCCGGTGGCAGGATCAGCCACCAACGGCCCGAGTACGCGGCGGTGAGTCCCGCCGAGAGCATGCCGCCCCAGTCGGTCGCGGGCGGCTGCACCCCGAGGCCGAGGTACGACACGTACGCGACGAGCAGGATCGCGTCGGCGACCTGGAACGTCGCCGCGACCACGATCGTCGAGACCGAGTTCGGCAGCAGGTGCTTCCCGATCGCGCGGGCGTGGGACCCACCGATCGCGCGGAGGGTCAGGACGTAGTCGCGGTTCTTCAGCGTCAGGGTCTCGGCGCGGATGAGCCGAGAGGGCACGAGCCACGACACGAGCCCGAGGATCACGACGAGCCCGGCGACCCCGGGTGTGGTGATCGCCGAGATGACGAGCAGGATGAACAGGGCGGGGATCGCGATGCCCGCGTCGACGATGCGCATCATCACGGCGTCGACCCAGCCGCCGAGGTACCCGGCGACCGAACCCCACAGCGTGCCGACGACGGTCGCCAGGACACCGGCCGCGATGCCGACCAGCAACGACACCCTGCCGCCGTACATCAGCCGACCGAGGACGTCGTGCCCGACGGCGTCGGTGCCGAGGAGGTGGGCGTCGCTCGGACCGAGGTTCGCCTCGGACAGTTGCGTGTGGACCTGGTCGGTCGGGTACACGAACGGCCCGACGAAGCAGAACAGCACGATGACGACGACCACGCCGAGCCCGATCACCGCCAGGGTGTTGTGCCGGAAGCGGCGGGCAGCCAGGCGGAACCCGGTGGCTGCTGCCGTGACGGGGGCGCCCGGGGCTTCGGGGGCGATCTGGACGGTGGTCATGCGCGACCTGCCTTCACGGTGCGGTGTCGGTACGGATCGATGACGACTGCGACGGTCATGCGCGACCTGCCTTCACACGAGGATCGATGAGCGACTGCGCGACGTCGGCCAGCAGCGTGCCGACGACCGTCGCGATCGAGATCACGAGCACGCAGCCGAGCAACGTCGGGTAGTCCGAGGACTGGGCCGCGTTCCAGAACAGCAGACCCATGCCGGGGTAGTTGAAGAGCTGCTCGGTGACGAGCGCGCCGCCGAAGAGCACGGGCAGGTAGTACCCGAGCATCGCCACCACCGGAGTGAGCGAGTTCCGGAACACGTGTCGTCGGAGGATCGCCGCGGTCGACGACCCACCGGCCCGCGCGGTGCGCACGTAGTCCTCCTGCAGGTTCTCGAGCGTCGCCGCCCGCATGTACCGGCTGAACACGGCGATCATCGCGAGGGCTCCGGTCAGGACGGGCAGGACGAGGCCCGCCGGGTCCTGGAACACCTCGGCCAGGGTGGTACCGCTCGGCGCCTGTGACGGCAGCCACGGCAGCTGCTGACTGAACACGACGATGAGGACCAGGCCGAGGAAGAACGCCGGCGTCGAGTAGAAGACGAACGCGAGTGCGGTCGCCGTGTAGTCGACCGCGCCGTTGCGGCGAGCGGCCTGCAGCATGCCGACCGGGATCGCGACGAGGAGTCCGAGCACGGCGGACAGCCCGGTGAGCACGAGCGTCTTCGGCAGGCGCTCGACGATGAGCTGCCCGACGGGTTCGTTGAGCGTGTAGGAGGTGCCGAGGTCCCCGGAGAGGAGCCGCCCGAGGAACCGGACGTACTGCACGGGCAGCGGCTGGTCGAGCCCCTGCGCCTGGTTGAAGGTGGCGATCTGCGCGGGCGTCGCGGAGACGCCGAGCACACCGCGGGCGGGGCCGCCCGGCAGGGCGTGCAGCAGGCAGAAGACGACGATCGTGACGATCAGGATCACCGCGAGCGCCTGCAGGACGCGTCGGAGGAGGTACAGAGCTGTGGTCATGCGGCTTCCGTCGTTCGGATGCTTGCGTGGGGATCCGGGAGGCACGGTGCGCGTCGGACGCGCACCGCGCCTCCCGGGCGGGTCACCGTGCTACTTCGACCACTTCCACTGGGCCGGGTGGAAGTTGGCGAGGGAGTCCTGGTCGAACCCGGTCAGGCCCTGCTTGACGACCGAGATCTGGTAGTCCGGGCTCGGGAGCCAGATGACGGGCAGGTCCTTCGCGACCGCGGCACTGTAGTCCTGCACCGTGGTCGGGTCGGTCGAGGTGGTGGTCGCGTCGATCAGGGAGTCGACCTCCTCGTTCGAGTACGAGCCGAAGTTCGCCGAACCGCCGGTCTGGAACAGCGACTCCCCGGTCGGGTAGGCCGGGAAGTACCAGCTGCCGGCGGTGCCGAAGAAGGAGAGGTCCCAGTCGCAGGACGCCTCGTCGCTCGTGCAGGTCGGGGTCTGCGACAGCACGCTCGAGACGGGCGCGGTCTTGATGGTGAAGCCGATGCCGGTCTTCGCCAGCGACGACTGGATCGCGCTCATCATGTTGTCCGTCACCGTCGAGCCGGACTGCGAGAGCACCTGCATGGTGAACTTCGTGCCCTTCGCCACCCCGTCGCCGCACTGGCTGCCGGAGGTGCCCGGATCCGTGCAGACCATGGTGTCGCCCTGCTTCGTCCAGCCGTGGCTGGTGAGCAGTTCCTTCGCCTTCGCGGTGCTGAACGGGTACGGGTTGTCCTTCTGCACCTCGGACACGAAGTCGGACTCCTGCGCCTGCGGGACGGGACCGTAGGTCGAGGTGGCGGTGCCGTTGAAGACGACCTTCGACAGCGCGGTCTGGTCGATCGACATCTGCACGGCCTGACGGGCGTACAGCTGCTTGAAGACGGCGCCCATGTCCGGGTTGTTGAAGTTGTACGGCATGTACGTGATCGCCCAACCGGTCCACGGCTCGACCTCGTAGCCCTTGCCCGTGAACGAGTCCTTCTGGTCCATGTCGGTGGCGTTGATGTAGCCGTAGTCGACCTCGCCCGACCGGACCGCGTTGACCTCGGCGTCGGCGGTCGTGAACGGCAGCAGGTTGACCGTGGCGATGTTCGCCTTCTCGCCACCGTCGTACTTCGTGTTCGCCGTCAGGGTGACCTTGCCCGCCGTGGTGAACGACTCGACGCCGTACGGGCCGGAGATGGTCTTCCAGAGGTCGTCGGTCGCGTAGTCGGCGATCTTGCCCGCGGCGGTGTTGAGGTACTTCCAGACCTGCTTCGCGCCGTCCGTGCTCTCGTCGGCGTCGCTCACCTCCGCGTCCGCGCTCGTCTTGTCCCAGGCGTGCTGCGGGAGCGGGATGATGTGGCTCAGCTGGTTCGCGAGCATCCAGTCCGGGTTGTACGCCTTGTCGAAGGTGATCCTGAAGTGGGTGTCGTCGATGGTCTCGAACGACGTCCAGTTGTCCGGCGCCTTGCCCGCGGAGTACGAGCCCCACTGGTCCTTGTTCGCCTTGACCAGGTTGAACCAGAACGCGACGTCGCGGCTCGTGATCGGCTTGCCGTCCGACCAGTGCCGGTCGCCGAGCGTCACGGTGACGCTCGTGCCGTCCTTCGCGAAGTCCGCCGCGGTCGCCACCGAGCCGGCCTTGTTCCAGGCGATCTTGCCCGTGGAACCGTCGTAGGCGACGAGGGGTTCGTACAGCGACTGCGCGATCGAGCCGTTGTTGGTGTTGAGGTGCGCCGCGGTGCCGATCGGCAGGATCCAGTTCGGCGTGAAGTTGGCGGGGAGTGCGTAGTTGATCTCGTCGGATCCGGAACCGGTGGAGGCGTTGCCGCCGCCGGAGCATCCGGCGAGCAGGGCGCTCACGGCGATCGCGGCTCCGGTGAGGAGCGCCCAGCGACGGGGCTTGGACATGCGGTGTCTCCTTGTGTGTGGAACGTCGGGAGGGTGGAGCACGGGTGCCGGCGGCACGGGGACAGTCAAGGACCAGGCGCATTGGAAAAACAAACATCTCCGTGTAAATAGTGTGTTTCTGCCGAATGCACGAAAGCGTTCTGCGCGCGGAGCGCCCGTATCGTCGCGGTGGACGGGGGCTGGATGCCGCTTCCCGTCGGGATTGGAGGAAGTCGTGCCGGACCTGAGCGCTCGCGTCCTCGAGCTCGTGGCCACCGGGCAGGCGTCGAGTCGTACCGAGATCGCCGAGCTCCTCGCTGCCGCGCCCTCGACGGTGTCGCACGTCGTCGGTCAGCTGCTGCGGCACGGGCTCCTCGCGGAGGAGGGCACCGACGTCTCCACGGGCGGGCGCCCGCGCAAGGTGCTCCGCATCGGGGGTGCCGACGAGTACGCCGTCGCCGCGGACGTCGGCGGCGAGCACGTGCGCATCGGCGTGGTGCTGCCGGGAGGCGCACTCGAGTCCGTCGCGACGGTCCCCTTCGCACTCGCCGACGGCCCGACCGCCGGCCTCGGCCGCCTGGCCGGTCTGCTCGAGCAGCTCGCGGACGACCGCGGCCGCGACGGCCTCCGCGGCGTCGGCGTCAGCCTCCCCGGCCCGGTGGACGTCGAGGCCGGTGTCGTCGACCTGCCGAGCCGGATGCCCGGCTGGAACGGGTTCCCGGTGGTCGACTGGCTCTCCGAGCGCTTCGGTCTGGCCGCCGTCGTGGACAACGACGCGAACTGCATGGCGGCGGGCGAGCAGACCGTGCGGGACCCGGCCCGCAGGCAGACCATCACCATCAAGGCCGGGTCCGCCATCGGTGCGGGCATCGTGATCGACGGCCGCCTCTACCGCGGGTCGACCGGGTCCGCGGGGGACATCACGCACGTCCGGATCGACGCTGCCGGCGACACCCCGTGCTCGTGCGGCAACACCGGTTGCCTGGAGACCGTCGCGTCCGGCGCCGCCCTGGTCCGGGTCCTGTCGTCGGCGGGGGTCGACGTGGCCTCGACCGCGGACGTCGTCCGACTCGCCTCGGACGCGCACCCGGAGACGACCCGTGCGGTGCGGATGGCCGGCCGACACCTGGGCGAGGTCCTGGCTGCCAACGTCAACTTCTTCAACCCGGACGCCGTGTACCTCGGCGGCATCCTGTCGACCCTCGACCCGTTCATCGCCGCCGTGCGGAGCCAGCTGTACGAGAGCTGCCACCCGCTCATGACCCAGCACCTCGCGATCGAGCCGGTGTCGCTCGGTGCGGACGCCGGACTCGTGGGGGCGGGGCAGTTCGCCCTGCAACGCGGGCTCGCGGCCTCGCTCGAGGCGCTGTCCACCCCCATCCCGCAGTCCGCCGCCAGGAACAGGAGCACCCGTGTCTGAGACCCCCGCCCGCCGTCGTCCGGTGATCGCGATCGCCGGCCTCGCGATCGAGACGTCGACGTTCACTCCGACCCGTACCCTCGCGCCCGCCTTCCACCCGGACCGCGGCGACGAGGTCGTGGCGCGGTACCCGTTCCTGGCGTCGTACGGGGACTCGGCCGACTTCCGCGGGGCGCTCATCGGCCACGCGCTGCCCGGCGGGGTCGTCGCCCGGCAGGCGTACGAGGAACTCGCCGACGAGATCGTCGCGCGCCTGACGGAGATCGGACCCGTCGACGGCCTCTGGTACGACATCCACGGCGCGATGGTGGTCGAGGGGCTCGACGACGCCGAGACCGACCTGCTGCACCGCATCCGTGCGGTGGTCGGCCCGGACGTGATCGTCTCGGCGTCGATGGACCTGCACGGCAACGTCACGCGGGAGCTCGCGCACCAGGTCGACCTGGTCACCTGCTACCGGATGGCCCCGCACGAGGACGCCCTCGAGACGAAGGAGCGCGCGGTCCGGAACCTCGTCGACGTGCTCACCACGAGGCCGGTCGGATCGCAGCGCCCGGTCAAGGCGTGGATCCCGATCCCGGTCCTGCTGCCGGGCGAGCAGACGTCGACCCGCATCGAGCCCGCGGCGTCGATCTACGCGCAGGTGCCGGAGGTCGAGCAGGAGGACGGCGTCCTCGACGCCGCGATCTGGGTCGGGTACGCCTGGGCCGACCAGCCCCGCGACCGGGCGGTCACCGTCGTCACGGGATGGGACGCCGACGCCGTCGCCGCCGGGGCCCAACGACTCGCCCGCGCGTTCTGGGACGCCCGCGAGGACTTCGCCTTCGTCGCACCGACGGGGACCTTCGACGAGTGCCTCGCCGCCGCGCTCGCACCCGGTGCTGCCCGTCCGTTCTTCGTGTCGGACTCCGGCGACAACCCCACCGCCGGCGGCTCCGGCGACATGACCTGGGGCCTCACGCAGGTGCTCGCGCACCCGGCGTTCGCCGCTCCCGACGGCCCCACCGTCATCTACGCGAGCGTCCCCGGCCCGGCCGCCGTCGCTGCGGCGGTCGCAGCCGGGATCGGCGCGACCGTGACGGTGACGGCCGGCGCCGAGGTCGACGACGTCCACGCCGGGCCGATCACGATGACCGGCCGGGTGCACGCGATCAAGCACGGCGACCGCGACGCCGGCACCGAGGTCGTGCTGCAGGTCGGCAGCGTCTTCGCGATCCTCACGACACTCCGCAAGCCGTACCACCACGAGCACGACTTCACCGAGCTCGACCTCGACCCGCGTCGGGCCGACGTCGTCGTCGTGAAGATCGGCTACCTCGAGCCGGAGCTGTTCGACATGGCGGCCGGCTGGATGCTGGCGCTCACCCCGGGAGGGGTCGACCAGGACCTGCTCCGCCTCGGGCACCACCGGATCGAGCGGCCGCTCTTCCCCTACGATCGGGAGTTCGCGACGCCGCCGGACCTGTCCGCGCGCATCGTGCCGCCGTCGGACGAGCCACTCGGAGCCACCCCGTGACCCCTGCACCTGCGATGCCCGTCGCGCTCGAGATCGCCGTGACCTCCCCGGCCGGCGCGATCGTCGCCCGTGACGCCGGGGCCGACCGCGTCGAGATCTGCGTCGGTCTGGAGCTGGGCGGGCTCACCCCGTCGCAGGCGCTCGTCGAGGCGACGCACGAGACCGGGATCCCCGCACACGCCCTGGTGCGCTGCCGTCCCGGCGGCTTCGAGTACGACGCCGACGAGCTGGCGCTGATGGAACACGAGGTCCGCACCGTCCTGCGCTCCGGGGCAGCGGGCGTCGTGGTCGGTGCCCTGCGCCCGGACCGGTCCCTCGACGAGGACATCCTGCGCCGCTTCGTGGACGCAGCCCGCTCGGTCGCCGCACACGCCGAGGTCACCCTGCACCGCGCGGTCGACCACGCCGCCGACCCGGTCGCGACGGCCGCGCGGCTCGCCGACCTCGGCATCACGCGGGTGCTGACCTCCGGCGGCGCCGCGAGCGCTCCGGTGGGTGCGGCGACGATCGCTCGCATGGTCGACGCCGCCGGGCCCGTGCAGGTGATGGCGGGGGCGGGGGTCACTCCCGCGGACGTCCCACGGCTGCTCGAGACCGGGGTCGCGGCGGTGCACCTCTCCGCCAAGCGGTCGGTCACGGGCGGTCACGCGGGTGTGTCCATGGGCAGCGGGGACGACGGCTCCGGGCACACCGTCACCGATGCGGCCGTCGTGGCCGCGGCGCGGGCAGCCCTGGACCGCTGAAGACCCTCAGTCCCTCCCCGATGGAGACTTCCGCGTCGTACTGATTCTCAACGAGCCGATCCGCAGGATGAACCTGTCCGCTCGAACCCGATCCTTTTCGAGGTCAGTCCGCGCAGCTTCCGCTTCAGCTACAGCCTCCGCGGCTTCGTCGACCGCGCTTTCGTGGAGCGCATCGAGACGAAGCGCCCGTAGCCCCAAGACGATTGCATGGAAGTAGACGGGGATCACCGACACCGTCAGCAGCACCAGCAGTACCAGCGCCGTTTGCCAGAAGTTGAGCTCGAACGTCACGAGCACCATGCCGAGTCCCACCTCTGCAGCGAGCAGACCCGCGAAGGGCCACGCGAAGCTCCATGGCAAACGCACCGCCGCAGCGAGGTAGACCATGCACGCCCGCTTCCAGGCGTCACAACGCCGTCGGCTGCTCCTCTCTCGACGCGAAGCCTCGAAGGCTGCGTCGAGGAACGGGGATCGAAGGTCCCGGGTCACACCAAGCGATCGCGCTGATCGCATGGTCGACCACTGGTCGAGGGCCTTCCTCAGCTCGTCCGGATCGAGCGAACCAGAGACACCCGCTGCGGATTCTTGCGCGGCAGCACGGATCGCCCATGGATCACGCAGGAGATCAGCCGGATCGCCGACCCGCCGCAGGGCGAATCCGAGGATCACCGCGAGCAGCACGACGGCGATGACGAGCAATCCGAGGCCCGCGGGGATCTGCCATCCACCTGCATCCGTCGTGAGCCCGACGAAGACGAAGGACGCTGACAGGCTCACCAGCCAGCTCGCCAGGAGCGCGCCCATGGCGGGGAGTGCGATCGTCTGCCAGTGCGTTGCCCGGGTGATCATCCGTGAGAAGGTCCGAGGCGGGGGCGCACTGATGTTGCGAAGGCTGGCGAGCTCGACGACACCCCCGATGACGCACATCGCCGTGCTCACGAGACCCACCACCAAGAGCAGTGTGCCGACGACCAGGACGGTCATCAGCCTCGCTTCCCCGCTCGCGCTGCAAAAGCGTCCAGCGCCTGCAGGATCTCGTCGTTCCGGTAGAGCACGCCGTGGCGGTACTCGTTCTTCGACACCAGGATGCCGGACTCCACCAGCTTCTGGATGTGCGGGTAGGCGTTCCGCGGCTCGACACCCATCTCCGCGGCCAGCACCGTGGCGTTGAGCACCGGCTGTCGCACGACGACGTCCAGAGCGCTCCAGACTCCCGAGTCCCGGCGCGCCGTGACCCGCCCGGACCAGCCCCGCCTGATCTCCTCGATGTCGTCGACCAGTCGGCGCGCGTTGGCCACAGCGACGAAGACCGCGTCACAGACCCCACGGATGATCGGCGCGATGTCACCCCGTCGGTACGCAGTGAGTGCTGCGACGTAGCCGTCCGTGTCGGTGAGCAAGCCCGCAGACACCGGGACGGTCACGTTCTGCGTGAGTTCGTTCGAGCGGAGCATCGCCTGCAGCAGCGCCCGCCCGGTCCGGCCGTTGCCGTCAGTGAACGGGTGGACCGTCTCGAACTGCGCGTGCGCGACGGCGACCTGCGCGAGTCTCGGGATGTCCACTCGTCGCGCGAAGCTCATCACGTCCTCGACGAGCGCCGGTACACGCCCCCATGCCGGGGCCACGAAGTCCGCTCCCACCGGACTCCTGGCACTCGTTCCGACCCAGACGGCCTCCTGCCGGAAGCAGCCCGCTTCGTGGTGCGGATCGTCTGCCATGAGGACACGGTGCATCGCGAGGACGGTGTCCGTCGTCAGCGCGTCCGACAACTCGACCGCGGTGCGCATCGCACGGGTGTTCGAGACGATCTCCCGTGCGTTGCGTTTCCCCGGTGCACCGATCTCCGCGGTGAACACCTGGCGCGCACTCGCCGTCAGGTGCTCGATCTGCGACGACGCTGCGGCCTCGGAACGCAGCAGCAGCGAGGAGAACGGCGCTACGCGAGCACCCAGCTCTCCGTCGAACCGGACGAGCGCTGTGGCTGCTTCGTCGACCAGGACGCCGAGTTCGTCATCCAGGACGAGCGGGAGCGCGGCGATCATCGGCGGGACTGCCGCTCGGTACCGCTCCGAGAGCGCAGCACGGCGCGCCGCGCGAACGCCGACTTCGGCGTACCGGCTGGTCCACTCCAGCTCCTCGTGACCGAGTGCAGGCCAGGTCGTCACGTGCAGTCCTCCGAACGGACGTCAGAACACCATCAGCAGATTTTCTGAGATACGCCATCATCTCAGAAAAAATGACTTCGGTCTTCTGAGATCACGTCAGCGCCACCACGCGGTCCGCAGCAGCGATCGCGACCGGGTCGTGTGCCGCGTGGACGACGACGACCCCCGCGGCGGCCTCCTCGGCGAGCGCCGCCGTCACGAGGGCGGCGGACGCCGCGTCGACCCCCGCCGTCGGCTCGTCGACGAGCAGCACGGGAGCACGTTGCGCGAGTCCGAGTGCCACGAACGCCCGCTGGCGCTGCCCGCCGGACAGCTCGTCGAGCGGCCGGTCCGCGAGCTCCGCGATCCGCATGCGCTCCAGCTGCTCGCTCACGACGGCACGGTCGGCGCGCCCGAGCGGGCGCCACCACGGTCGGCCCCGCCAGCGCCCCATGGCGACCGTCGACCGGACGGTGAGCGGGAGCTCGGTGGGCGGCACCGCCTGCGTCACGTAGGCGACACCACCGGCCGGGAGGCCCGTCACCGCCCCGCCGCGCAGGGTCACCACCCCGGCGAGTGCGTCGAGCAGCGTCGACTTGCCGGACCCGTTCGGTCCGGTGAGCGCCGTCACGACCCCGGCAGGGAAGTCCGCGTCGAACCCGTCGAGCACGGTGCGGTCGCCCCGGCGGAGGACGAGACCGGTGACCTGCAGGGCGCGCGGATCGGCGGTGGTGAGCACCTGTGCACGCTATCAGTATCGATAGTCGTTTTCATGTAGCGTCTCCCAGCGTGACCTGGCTGACCGACCCGTTCTCCGTCGACTTCATGCTGCGCGCCCTCGGCGGCGGCACCCTGGCGGCGGTGCTCTGCGCGGTCGTCGGCACGTGGGTCCTCGTGCGCGGCATGGCGTTCCTCGGCGAGGCGCTCGCGCACGGCATGCTCCCCGGCGTCGCGGTCGCCACGCTCACCGGGATCCCTGCCGTGCTCGGCGCCGCGGTCAGCGCGGGCGTCATGGTCGTCGGCGTCGGAGCACTCCGCCGTCGCGCCCGGTTGTCGTACGACACCTCGATCGGGCTGCTGTTCGTCGGCATGCTCGCCCTCGGGGTCATCATCGTGTCGTCGTCCCGGTCCTTCGCGACCGACATCACCGCGATCCTGTTCGGGGACGTCCTCGCCGTGACCCGGAGCGACCTCGTCGGGCTCACGGTCGCCGTCGCCCTCGCCCTCGCGCTCGCCGCGGTCTTCCACCGGCCCTTCACCGCCGCCGCGTTCGACGCCCGGAAGGCCGCGACGCTCGGCCTCCGCCCCCGACTGGCCGAGGTCGTGCTCGTCGGGCTCGTGACCCTCGCCGTCGTCGCCTCCTACCGGGCCGTCGGGACGCTCCTGGTCGTCGGGCTCCTGCTCGCCCCCGCCGCCGCGGCCCGGGCGTGGACCCGGCAGGTCGGCTCGACCATGCTCCTCGCCGCCGTGATCGGCAGTGCCGCCGTCACCACCGGCCTGCTCGTCTCCTGGCACGCCGGGACCGCCGCAGGAGCGAGCATCGCAGCCGTCGCCGTCGCGGGGGTCGTCGTCTCCCGTGGCCTCGCCGCCCTCGTGCCGCTCCGGGGACGGCGAACGACCACGACCACACCAGCACCAGCACCAGCACCACGAGAGGGAGCATGACGAACCCCACCACGACCACCACGACCACCACGACCACCACGACCACCACGAAGCGTCGCGCGGCGGCGCGACGCCTGACCACCGCAGCCGTGACCGCCGGCCTCGCGCTCGGCCTGACCGCCTGCTCGACCGGGGACACCACCGAGCCGGCGGCCGACGACACGACCGCCACCGCGAAGCCCCACGGCTACGTCGAGGGGGCGAGCGAAGCGCAGGAGCCGCAGGTGCGCCTCCTGGCCGTGTCCGCCACCGGCGCGACGACGGTGCACGACCTGCTGAGCGGTGGGACCACCGCACTCGACGACGTCGACGGGCCGGAGCACTCCGCGACCGACGGACGGTTCCTCGTCAGCAGCACGCAGGACCGCACCACGATCGTCGACGGCGGTTCGTGGACCGTCGACCACGGCGACCACACGCACTACTACGCAGCCGAACCGCGCGTGGTGGGCTCGATCGACGGCGGCGGGCCGGTCGAGGTGCACTCGTCGGAGACGATGACGACGATCACCTGGCCGGAGCGCGGCGAGGGCGTGGTCCTCGACCGCGCGGCACTCGGACAGGGCGACGTGGAGGAGACCGCGCGGATCGACGCCACCGTGCTGCTGCCGTTCGGCGAGCAGCTCGTCGCCGGCACCGCCGACGGCGTCCGTGTGCTCGACGCCGACGGTGAGTCGACCGGTACCGAGGCCGCGTGCCCCGACCCGGCGGGCGGCATCGTCACCCGTGCCGGTGCCGTGGTCGGCTGCGCGGACGGCGCGGTCGTGGTCAGCGAGACCGGCGACACCACCGCTGTCGCACTGCCCGACGGAGCCGAGCAGCCGACGGCGTTCTCCGCCCGGTCGGGCCGCCCGACGGTCGCCGGGCTCGCCGGGGACCGCGGTGCCTGGCTGCTCGACAGCCGCGAGGGCAGCTGGCGGCTGGTGGAGACCGAGCGCCCCCTGCGCGCCGTGACGGCCGTCGACGACGAGGACGAGCACGTCGTCGGCATCGACGACCAGGGACGCGTGGTGGTGATCACCGCATCGACGGGAGCGGTCGCCACGACCGACGCGCTGCTCGACCCCGACGAGCAGGCGCTGCTGCAGCTCGACGCCCAGCGGGCCTACGTCGCCGATGCCTCCGGGCAGCAGGTGCACGAGATCGACTTCGCGGACGGTGCCCGCGTCGCGCGGTCGATCGACCTGCCCGCAGCACCCGTCGCGTTCGCCGAGGTCGGACTGTGATGCGCCCGGCGCGGCTCGGGATCGCACTGGCCCTCGCCGCAGGGCTCGTCGGGACCACGGCGGGGTGTTCCTCCGCCGGGTCGGACCGCCCGGTCGTCGCGGTGACGACGAACATCCTCGGCGACGTCGTCACCGAGGTGGTCGGGGACACTGCCGACGTGATGGTCCTCATGCCGCCGGGCGCCGACCCGCACTCGTTCGAGGTCTCCGCACAGGAGGCCGCCCGACTCCGGAGCGCCGACCTCGTCGTCGAGAACGGGCTCGGGCTCGAGGAGGGCGTCGCCCGGCACGTCGAGGCCGCAGCGTCGGACGGCGTCCCGGTGTTCACGGCCGGCGAGCACGTCGACGCACTCGAGTGGACGACGGAGGACGACAGCGGCCCCGACCCACACCTCTGGACCGATCCCGCGCGCATGGTCGACGTCGTCGAGGCCCTGGACGACGCCCTGCGTGCGAACGGCATCGAGCCGAGCGGGACCGACGCGTACCTCGACGAGCTGACCACGCTCGACACCGAGATGTCCGAGGCGTTCGCAGGCATCCCTGACGAGCGCCGGGCCCTCGTGACGAACCACCACGTGTTCGGGTACCTGGCGGACCGGTACGACTTCCGGGTCGTCGGCGCCGTCATCCCGAGCGGGACGACCCTGGCGTCCCCGAGCGCCGCCGACCTGCGCGACCTCGCTGCGGCGATCGACGAGGCCGGGGTGCCGACGATCTTCGCCGACCTCTCCCAACCCGCCCGCCTGGCCGAGGTGCTCGCCGACGAGGTCGACGTGCACGTGGAGATCCGTTCCCTGGCCACCGAGTCCCTGACCGACCAGGGCCCGGCGTCGACCTACCTGGGGATGATGCGGTCCAACACGGATGCGATCGTCGCGGGCCTGTCGGTTTCGTAATGAGAATGAGAATCAGTACAGTGAACGTCATGACATCCCTGCGCACCACGCTCGCGCCCGCAGCCCTGCTCGGCGCCGCAGCCCTCGTCCTCACCGGCTGCTCGACCACGCCCGCCGACGCGGAGGCCGAGGGCACCCGCACCGCGAAGGCGGCCGCCGCCGAGGGCGACCGCATCGTCCTCACCTACGACGGCGGCCTGCTGACCCTCGACCAGGACCTGCGGGTCGTGGCCGACGACGCGATCGACGGCTTCACCCGCGTGAACCCCGCCGGCGACGGCCGCCACGTCCTCGTCACCGTGCCCGAGGGCTTCCAGGTCCTCGACACCGCCGCCGACCCGGCCCTGACCGATGCGGTCTTCCCGGCCGACACCGGCGGTCACGCGGTCGTGCACGGCGACACGACCGCGCTCTTCGCCGACGGCACCGGCGACGTCACGGTCTTCGAGCACGACGACCTCGACGGCGCCGCACTGCCCGAGGTCGAGACGACGGAGTCCGAGGCCGCCCACCACGGCGTCGCGATCGTGCTCGAGGACGGCACGCTCCTCACCACGATCGGCACCGAGGAGTCGCGCTCCGGCGTCCGCGCCCTCGACGAGGACGGCAAGGAGCTCACCCGCTCCGAGGACTGCCCGAGCGTGCACGGTGAGGGCGCGGTCAAGGACGAGGTCGCCGTCTTCGGCTGCACGGACGGCGCCCTGGTCTACCAGGACGGTGCGTTCACGAAGATCGACGCCCCGACCGAGTACGGCCGCACGGGCAACCTGTTCACCACCGAGACGAGCTCGATCGCGGTGGGCGACTACAACGACGACCCGGACAGCGAGGGCTACCTGCTCGACCAGGTCGCGCTCATCGACGCCGCGTCGGGCGAGTACCGCGTCGCCGACATGCCCGAGGGCGTCGGCTTCACCTTCCGCGACATCGCGCGCGGCCCCGCCGACGAGGCCGTGATCCTCGGCTCGGACGGCGCCCTGCACACGTTCGACGTCGAGACCGGCGAGCCGATCGACACGTTCGACGTCATCGACGGCTGGGAGGGCCCGGCCGAGTGGCAGGACGCCCACCCCGCACTGAAGGTCTCCGGTGACGTCGCGTACGTGACCGACCCTGCGGAGCGGAAGATCCACGCGGTCGACCTCACCACCGGCAAGGTCGTCGCGTCGAGCGACGAGCTGCCGGGCGTCCCGAACGAGATCGCGGTCGCCTGACCGACGACGGCACCACCTGTCGGACGGGAGGCGCGGTACCAGCTGGTACCGCGCCTCCCGTCCGTCGCGTGCGCGGCTCGCGTACGGCGCCACCCGATCGTGTTGACACGTTTGTACTACCATGGCTCTTGTGAACACAGTCGTACCCAGAAGGCCACGTCGGCGCCGAGCCGCCCTGGCGGTGGCCGCCGCCCTCCTCTGCATCGTCCCGCTCCTCGGTGCCGGCTACGAGCACCTCAGTGCGGCAGCCGGCCGCGCGTCCCACCCGGTGCCTGGCAGGATGGTCGACATGGGCGGCCGCCTGCTCCACGTGGTGCAGCACGGCACCGGAGGGCCGACGGTCGTCCTCGAAGCCGGGAGCGGTGAAGCGGCATCAGGGTGGGAGGCGGTCACGGACCGGCTCGCTCCGACGACGACCGTGGTGGCGTACGACCGCGCCGGCATCGCACGCAGCGAACCCTCGCCCCGACCGCGGACGGCCCGCGCGGTGGTCGACGACCTCCGCACGGCGCTCCACGCGATCGACGCACCGCAGCCCTACGTCCTGGTCGGACACAGCCTCGGCGGGCTCTACGTCCGCGAGTACGTGCGGGAGCACCCCGGAGAGGTCGCCGGTCTCGTGCTGGTCGACGCCCGTCCCGAGGACGACGCCCGGCGCACCGCACACCTGCTGCCCGACGGCGCCGGAGCAGGGACGATCCCACCGTGGGTCGGACGCTCCCTCCACGCCGTCGGCGCCCTGCGGATCGGCGGAGGAGTCCTGCTGGACGGGATGGTTCCGCCGGCAGGCCGTCGCGAGTTCCTCGACGTCACCGCGTCGCCCACCTACTTCGCGACGAAGCAGGCCGAGGCGGACCACATCGCGCCGACGGAACGGGCACTCCGCAACCAGGACCTCGGCACCCTCCCCGTCCGGGTGATCGCCCGAGCCGTGCCGCAGGACTACGCCGCCGCCGGCATCGACGCCGCGACGGGACCACGCCTCGAGGACATCTGGCAGGACGGCCAGCGCCGCATGCTGCACCTGTCGTCGGACAGCACCCTCGTGGTCGCCGGCGGCAGCGGACACATGGTCCCCACCGAGCGGCCCGACCTGGTCGCGGACGTGGTCCGATCGTTGGTCGAGGAGCTCCGGGACGGGACGTGAGCGGAGCCGTGAGCAGGGCCGCCCGCCCGGTCACACGACAGCGGGCCGCCACATCGAGATCGGCGCAGCGGCACCCAGCCCCGTGATCGGTGCGCCGTCACCGAACCCGTGCCGCCGGTAGAGCCGCCGGTTGTGCGGCGTGGACGACTCCAGGTAGGCGTCCTGCCGCCGACGGTCGACCCGGTCGAGGGCGTGCTCGAGCAGGAGCCCCCCGACGCCCCGACCACGTGCGGCCGCAGCGACACCGATCTCCGCCAGGTACCAGTGCGGGGCCGCGGGGCGCGCTCGGTCCATGCGGCGCAGGTGCCGGACGGCACGCAGTGCACCGCCGACGCCGAGCACCCGGAGGAACGTCGGGACCCGTGCGCCGAAGGCCTCGACGGCACCGGCGTGCGGACGCGGGGCATCCCAGAGCGCCGCCCCGACGATCCGCTGCCCGTCGAGCGCGACGTCGAGGGCGCGTGACGTGGCGGGGACCGACCGGATGAGCGCGGCGAACAGGTCACCGAGCACGGCGACGCGATCCTCGCCCGGGCGGGGCGGGCGGAACTCGAGCAGGACCGGATCCTCGGCGAAGGCCTCGGCCAGCACCGCTGCGGCGGCGGTGACCTCGGACTCGGATGCGGGGCGGACGGTGATCGTCACAGGGACTCCTCTCGGATCTGGCCAACTGGCCGAATCCAGCTTGCCGAGGAGTCCTGGGGCCACGCCGTACGCTGCCTGTGTGATCGAGGAGCAGCGCCCGCGCGGGTACCGGAGCCGCGCCGACCGCCGTGACGAGCTCCTCGACGCCGCCGCGCTGGTCGTCCGCGAGTCCGGGCTGCCGGGCCTGACGACGCGGGCGGTCGCCGACCGGGCCGGGGTCGCCCACGGAGTGGTGCACTACGTGTTCGGCGCCCGACGGAACCTCGTCGTCGCGCTGCTCGAGCGGCAGGCGCGGGACGTCCTGCCCCGGGTGCTCGCGGCTGCGGACGCGCACGACGACCTGCTCGGCGCACTCGACGCGGGGATCGGCGCCTGGCTCGACCTGGTGCGGCAGGAGCCCGAGCGGTTCCGGCTGCTCGAGGCGGTGAGCGGGACCGCCCTCGACGGCGACGACGGACTCGCATCGGCGGAACGCACGCTCTGGCACGACGGGGTCGCAGCCGGGATCAGCCGGTGGGCCGTGCGGCACGGGGTCGAGCTCGCAGAGCCGACCGCGGTGGCGGGGGACGCCGTGCTCGCTCTGGTCGACGGCCTCGGCCGGGCGGCGTGGAGCGACCCCGACGGCGGCGCGACCGAGCGCGCCCGCCGGCTGCTCGTCCGCGGCCTGGCGGTCACGCTCGCACCCTGACCCGGGCGAGCGGGACGTCGACATCGGCGCGCAACGGGCCCGGAGCGGGACCGGGACGGCACCGCGACCGCACTCAGAGCCAGGTGCGCGCGACCACCCAGCCGTCCCCGTCCGGCACGATGTCGACGACGACCGCGTCACCCTCGTTGCTCACCTGGAAGCGCCACCCCACCGTGCGCTCCGGCGCGTGGGTCATCGCCGACGGCAGGAACTCCGCCGTCGCCGTCAGCCGCGTCGGGCTGTCGCTCACCCGCCAGCGCCGGTCACGCCACACCATCCGGTCCGGCACGCCGCGCTCCCACCACACCGTGGCGACCTCGTGCGTCAACATCATCTCGACCTCCCGATTCGAACGTGTGTTCGAATGGTAGACCACGGCCGGGACACCTGCGCGGGCCTCCGGCGTGGCGGCGGTCCACGGACACCGACCGCTCCCGGGGCGCCTCCGGACAGCCGGCACCCGGGTCGACGCGGCACGATGGAGGCCCGGGAACACCTGCGCCCACACGCGGGTTGCACCCGGTGATGCCGCAGCCAGCGGCGCCACGACCCCAGGAGGCCACCATGACCACGACCGAGACCGCCATCCTCGCCGGCGGCTGCTTCTGGGGAGCGCAGCAGCTCCTCCGTCGCCGACCGGGTGTCATCAGCACGCGCGTCGGCTACTCGGGCGGTGACACCCAGAACGCCACCTACCGCAACCACGGCGACCACGCCGAGGCCGTCGAGATCGTCTTCGACCCGTCGCAGATCTCGTACCGCGACCTGCTCGAGTTCTTCTTCCAGATCCACGACCCGTCCACGAAGGACCGGCAGGGCAACGACGTCGGCCGCAGCTACCGCTCGGCGATCTACTTCACGAACGACGAACAGCGCCAGGTCGCGCTCGACACCATCGCCGACGTCGACGCCTCGGGGATCTGGCCGGGCAAGGTCGTCACCGAGGTCGAGCCCGCCGGCGACTTCTGGGAGGCCGAGGAGGAGCACCAGGACTACCTCGAGAAGTACCCCGCCGGGTACACCTGCCACTTCGTGCGCCCGGGCTGGAAGCTCCCGCACCGCGACGAGGTGACCGCGAACGCGTGATCGCGGCGGTCGCGTGATCACGTGACCACACGACGGACGGGAGGCTCCCCACCGGTCCGGTGGGGAGCCTCCCGTCCGTCCGTCGGCTGCCGGGGTACGCACCCGTCCCGAGGACACAGCGACAGACCACTACAAGTGGCATCATGACCTCTTCCTCCCGCACGCCCCTCGGTGTCACCCTCGTCGAGGGCGGCGCCAACGTCGCCCTCTTCTCCAGCACCGCCGAGCGCGTGGAGTTCTGCCGCTTCGACGAGGACGGCACCGAGCACCGCACCGAGCTCCGCAACCGCACGGGCTACACGTTCCACGACGTCGTGCCGGACGTCACCGTCGGCACCCGCTACGGCTTCCGCGTGCACGGCGCGTGGGACCCGGCGAACGGTCGCCGCCACAACGCCGCGAAGCTCCTGCTCGACCCCTACGCCACCGCCGTCGACGGCTCCTACGAGTGGGGCCAGGCGCTGTTCGGACACGACATGGAGGACCCCGAGCAGATCGACGAGACCGACTCGGCGAGCGCCATGCCGAAGTCCGTCGTCGCCGACCGCGAGTTCGACTGGGACGGGGACACCCTGCTCCGCACCCCGTACCGCGACACGGTCGTCTACGAGGTGCACGTCAAGGGCTTCACGAAGCAGCACCCGGACGTGCCCGAGGAGATCCGCGGCACCTACGCGGGCCTGGCGCACCCGGCGGCGATCAAGCACCTGACCGACCTGGGGGTCACGGCGGTCGAGCTGCTGCCGACGCACCAGTTCGTGCAGGACTCGACCCTGGCCGACAAGGGCCTCCGCAACTACTGGGGCTACAACAGCATCGGCTTCTTCGCCCCGCACGACGAGTACTCGTCCTCGGGCACGGCCGGCCAGCAGGTCACCGAGTTCAAGGAGATGGTCAAGGCCCTGCACGCCGCGGGGCTCGAGGTCATCATGGACGTGGTCTACAACCACACCGCCGAGGGCAACCACATGGGCCCGACGCTGTCCTTCAAGGGCATCGACAACCAGTCGTACTACCGCCTGGTCGAGGGCGACGAGGCGAACTACTTCGACACGACCGGCACGGGCAACTCGCTCAACGTGTCGCACCCGTCCGCGCTCGGGCTCATCACCGACTCGCTCCGCTACTGGGTCGAGGAGATGCACGTCGACGGCTTCCGCTTCGACCTCGCGACGACCCTGACCCGCCAGGACGGCGAGGCCGAGAAGCACTCCGCGTTCCTCGACATCATCCACCAGGACCCGGTGCTCCGCGAGGTCAAGATGATCGCCGAGCCGTGGGACACCGCGGGCTACCAGGTCGGTGGGTTCCCGGCCGACTGGTCGGAGTGGAACGGCAAGTACCGCGACGACCTCCGCGGGTTCTGGCGCGGCGACGAGGGCACGCTCGGCGACGCGGTCCAGCGCACGCTCGGCTCCCCCGACGTGTACGAGGGCTCCCGCCGTTCGCCGCTGTGCTCGGTGAACTTCGTCACGGCGCACGACGGTTTCACCCTGGCCGACCTGACGATGTACGCCGAGAAGCACAACGAGGCGAACGGCGAGGACAACAACGACGGCGAGAGCAACAACACGTCGTTCAACGGCGGCATCGAGGGTCCGACCGACGACGGCGCGGTGAACGACTACCGCGACCGCCAGCGCCGGAACTTCCTCGGCACGCTCATGCTCTCGGCGGGCATCCCGATGGTGCTCGGCGGCGACGAGATCGCCCGCTCGCAGGGCGGCAACAACAACGCGTACTGCCAGGACGACGAGATCTCGTGGTTCGACTGGCAGGCCGCCGACCAGGACCTGCTCGCCTTCACCACGGCGGCGATCGCGTTCCGCAAGGAGCACGAGGCACTCCGCCCGGAGTGGTACCGCACGGCCCCCGGTGACTCGGAGTCGACGGTCCAGGTGCTCCGCGCCGACGCACAGGGCTTCGAGGACGGCGACTGGGCCGACGGCGGCAACCGCGCGGTGATCCTCGTGCTGCAGCGCGGGGACGACACCGTCGCGGTGCTGCTGAACGCGTCCGACACCACGGTGGAGTTCACCCTGCCCGAGAAGCCGGGCGGCGGCAGCTGGTCGCTCGGACTGTCGAGCGACCCGGACCAGGCCGTCGAGGGCGACGCGACGACGCTGCTCGTCCGCGACGCGTCCTTCACCGCGCTGGTCTAGCGGGGACGGTCCGCAGGACGGTCCGGACGGGAGGGACGGTGCCAGCTGGCACCGTCCCTCCCGTCCGTCGTGCGGTCGCCTGGTCCACCGGGCCGGGCGACGAGCGGTCAGTCCCCCAGGACCCCGGCGGCGTCCGCGGGGAGCTCCGCCCGGGTGGGCGGGTCCGCGCCCGGCCGGGACACCGTCACCGCGGCACAGGCCAACGCGAGCGACGCCAGACGGCCGAGCTCGTCCGTGTCGAGTCCGGCCGGAGCCGATCCCCGGGCGAGCACGCCGGCGAGCAGCCCCGCCATGAACGAGTCGCCCGCGCCGATCGTGTCCGCGACCTCGACACGCGGCGCCGGCATCGTGGCGCGTGCACGAGCGGACGCGATCGCGCACCCCGAACCGCCGAGCGTCACCGCGGCGAGCGCCGTCCCGGACGCCAGCAGGCCGTCGAGGACCTGGTCCACGCTGCGGTCCGGCCAGAGCCAGGCGGCGTCCTCGTCGCTGAGCTTGACCACGTCGGCCTCGGCGAACAGCGGTTCGAGCGTGGCGAGCACGGCGTCCCGGTCGGGCGTGATCGACGGCCGGACGTTGGGGTCGACGGAGACGAGCGCGTCGGACGGGCGGATCCGCAGTGCCTCGAGCACGGCGCGTGCCCCGGGTTCGAGGACGGCACCGATGGAGCCGACGTGCACGAGCGGCGTCCCGTCCGGCACGTGCACCGGGTCGAGCCGCCAGTCGAGGTCGAACTCGTAGGACGCGCCGCCGTCGTCGCCGATCGTCGCGACCGCGGTGGAGGTCCGGTCGATCGGCGTCGCGTCGACCTCGACGTCGCTCGCGCCGACGTGCGCCCGGATCGAGGCGCCGCGGTCGTCGTCGCCGAGCGCGCAGACGAGTCGTGCCGACCGGCCGAGCCGGGCGAGTCCGACGGCGACGTTCATCGGGCTGCCGCCCGGGTGCTCGACGCGACCCTCGGGGCGGTCGACCACGTCGACCAGGGCTTCTCCGATGACGATGACGGTGTCCACGGGTCCAGGGTGGCAGACCCGGCGCCCGTGCGACGGCGCACTGTCCGGTCGTCCCCCGGTGGCCTGCGGACGCACGGGTGCGGCGGAGTTGACTGACGGACCCGGCACGACCCCCACCAAGGAGACCCGATGCTGTCCCTCATCTACTCGAGCGTCGCCACCCGACCGCTCGGCGACGACGACCTCGCCGCACTGCTCGCGCAGAGCCGACGGGCGAACGCGGAGAACGACATCACCGGCGTGCTGCTCTTCCGGAACGGCTACTTCCTGCAGCTGCTCGAGGGGCCGGACCAGGCCGTGCGCACCAAGATGGCGACGATCAAGCACGACGACCGGCACACCAAGGTGGCGGTGCTCACCGAGGAGCTCATCGAGGAGCGGCAGTTCCCGGAGTGGACGATGGGGTACCCGGCCGAGGACACCGACGTCGAGCAGGCTCCCGGGTACCGGACGACCTTCGACGACCTCGACGCTGCGGACGGCACACAGATCAGCTCCCTGCCGGCGCTCCGCGAACTCATCCGCTGGTTCCGTCCCGCGACCCGCTGACGCCCGGGGTCAGGCCGTGCCGGGCCCCTCGGCCGCGGGGTCGAGGACCGCTCCGAGCTGCGCCCGGCCGCCGATGCCGAGCTTCCGGTAGGCCGAGTACAGGTGGGCCCCGACCGTCCGGGGTGACAGGAAGAGCTGCTGCGCGATCGCGCGGTTGGTCAGCCCGGTGTTCGCGAGCGTGCAGATCCGCAGCTCCTGCGGCGTGAGCACGGTCGTTCGCGACGGTGGAGCGTCCGGCAGGCGCTCACCGGCCGCACGCAGCACCTCGCGTGTCCGCCGCGCCCACGCCGGAGCGGGCAGGCGTTCGAACAGCGCGAGTGCCTCGTGCAGGACGGGCCGGCTCTCCGGGGCCAGCCCGACCCGACGGAGGTGGTCGCCGGCGTGCAGGAGCGCCCGCGCCTGCACGTAGGGCATGGGGAGCGGCCGGTCCCGGAGTCCTTGCACGGCCCGCCCCGGATCGGCCGCGAGCGCCAGGGCGGTCTCCGTGTAGCCGAGCGCCGACACGAGGATCGGACCGTGCCACGTCTCGTGGAGCCCGGCCAGCCGTGCGGCGTGGAGCTCCACCAGGTCGCGGGCGTCGGTGGCGACGGCCGCGTCGACGTAGTCCTGCGTCGTGAGGACCGCGAAGTTCGGGTTGTACGCGTCGCCGTCGACGTCGAGGAGCGGGCGCAGGGCCTCCCGGGCGTCGCGGGCCCGTCCGTCGAGCAGCGCGGCCGCCGCGGTCGCGCCCTGCAGGTTCGCCCGCATCACGCTGGACTGCAGCACGTGCGCGCCCGCCGCGGACCCGGCCGTGATCGCCTCGCGGTCGGGCGCCGTTCCGTCGATGCCGTCGAACCAGGCGACGCACGCCCGCGCCGCCGTCGCGAAGCCGGCGTCGCCGAGGTCGCGGCCGAGCACGACGGCTTCCTCGGCCAGGGTCCGGGCCCGCTCCAGCCGACCGGCCTGGAAGTTGCTCATCGACGCACCGAGCAACGCCTGGGGCAGGACGCGGATGTCACCGCTCGCGCGCAGACCCGCCACGGCGACCTCGAGCCGCTCCCGCGCCTCCACGAACTCGCCCGCGATGTTCAGGGCGTAGCCCGACCACCACGCCTGCTCCGGGTCGTCCGGGTCGACCGGTCCGCGTGCGAGCACGCGTTCGACGACCTCGTCCCCCCGCACCAGTGGCTCGGTGACCGCGGCGAGCAGGATCCCCCGCGGGTCGTCGTCCGGCAGTGCCAGCGCGTGCACGGCCTCGAGCATCGGGGCCCCGGGCACCGCCACCCGGTTGTGGTCCCACGCGATGGACGCCAGGTGCAGCAGCGCACCGGTCGCGAGGTCGACCGCGCCGTGCTCCTGCAGTGCCCGGACGGCGGCGCGTA
>NZ_RBLU01000028.1 GCF_003989515.1 Curtobacterium sp. HSID17257 | reverse complement strand
GTCGTACGACAGCGGCACCGCCGCCGGCGTCGGCCACCCGACCGCGACCCGGGTCGTCGACGGCCCACTGCGACATCCCCGCCGTCGTACGACAGCGGATCTGTCGCAACACCCGCACGCGCCCCGCCCGCACGCGCGCCCCGCACCTGCACGCGCGCCCCGCCCGCACGCGCACCACCCACAGCAGCGCGTACGCACCCGCGCCGCCACACACGACGGCGCCTCCGGCGGACCTACGGCGCTGTGGTGCGCGGGGCAGAGCCCGCGCTAGATCGTGAAGGTGAAGACCTGCGGCAGCAGCGGGTCGATGCCCACGGCGATGAACAGCAGCGTCAGGTAGGTGATCGAACTGTGGAAGACCCGCATCGGCTGGACGTGCTCGACGTGCTGGATCGCCCGCGAGTACAGGCGGTGCGACTCGACGACGAACCAGATGCCACCAGCGAGTGCGACGACCGTGTAGAGCGGGCCCATGTTCGCGACCGGGATCAGCAGCAGCGAGCAGACGAGCGTCGCCCAGGCGTACAGGACGACCTGCAGTCCGACGACCGTGCGACCGCGGACGACGGCGAGCATCGGGACGTCGGCGGCGTCGTAGTCGTCGCGGTACTTCATCGAGAGCGGCCAGTAGTGCGGCGGCGTCCAGAGGAAGATCACCATGAAGAGGATGATCGGTGCCCAGGTCAGCGACCCGGTCACGCCGGCCCAACCGATGAGCACGGGCATGCATCCGGCCGATCCACCCCACACGATGTTCTGCGGGGTGCGACGCTTGAGCCAGAGCGTGTAGACGCAGACGTAGATCAGGATGGCGATGACGCTGAGCGCGGCGGCGAGCCAGTTGACCAGGAAGCCGAGGACCGCGGTCGACAGGACGGCCAGCGTCCACGAGAACACCAGTGCCTCCTTGTCGGAGAGCTCCCCGGTGACCAGGGGCCGCTGGCTCGTGCGCTTCATCAGTCGGTCGATGTCGCGGTCGATGTAGCAGTTGAACGCCGAAGCCGAACCCGCGGACATCGCGCCGCCGAGCATCGTCCAGAACACGAGCCACAGGTCGGGGACCCCGCGCTCCGCCAGGAACATCGTCGGAGCGGTCGTGACGAGGAGCAGCTCCATGACCCGGGGCTTCGTCAGCGAGACGTACGCCCGGACCTTGCGGGACAGCGTCGAGCGGGGTCGATCGGTGTCGGGCCGGGTCGCGGTGGCAGTCAACAGGGGAACCTCAGTCCGTTCGCGTCAGCTCGCACGCTCGGTGGGCGGCTCCGTCACCGTCGGGGCGTGCGTCGACCCGGAATGCACACGGGTCAGCAGTAGTTTAGGCCATCGAGGCGCCGCGAGGATGCCCCGCCTCGCCGACCGGGCCGACCGCCCGACACGGCACCGTCGTCACCTGGACACCTTCTGAGAGCGTTGTCACTATGCTGGACACGCCCTCCCGCATCGTGTGCCCCGAAGACGTCGGCCGCGAAGAGCCGGTCGGCCGCCGCTCGACGGCGACACGACACACGGCCCCGGGACGGCGATCATGTCCGTGCGATGGCACGAGCCCTCGCACATGTCGCAACAACGAAGGGTCAACATCCAAGTGGCTGAATTCACCTGGGACGCCATCGACCGGAAGGCCGTCGACACGGCGCGCGTCCTCGCCGCCGACGCGGTCGAGGCCGCCGGCAACGGTCACCCCGGCACCGCGATGAGCCTCGCGCCGGTCGCCCACCTGCTCTTCCAGAAGGTGATGCGTCGCGACCCCAGCGACTCCACCTGGATCGGCCGCGACCGTTTCATCCTGTCCGCCGGACACGCCTCGATCCTGCAGTACGTGCAGTTCTACCTGCACGGCTACGGCCTCGAGCTCGAGGACCTGCAGCACCTGCGCAAGTGGGGCTCGAAGACCCCGGGTCACCCGGAGTACGGCCACACCGACGGCGTCGAGATCACCACCGGCCCGCTCGGCCAGGGCCTCGCCTCCGCAGTCGGCTTCGGCTACGCGCAGCGCTTCGAGCGCGGCCTGTTCGACCCGGAGACCGCCGACGGCGAGTCGCCCTTCGACCACTTCACCTACGTGATCGCCGGTGACGGCGACATGCAGGAGGGCGTCACGAACGAGGCCGCGAGCCTCGCCGGCCGTCAGCAGCTCGGTCGCCTGGTCGTCTTCTACGACTCGAACCAGATCTCGATCGAGGACGACACCGACATCGCGTTCTCCGAGGACGTCGCCGCCCGCTACGAGGCGCTCGGCTGGCACGTCCAGCACGTCGACTGGAAGAAGACCGGCGAGTACTCCGAGGACGTCGAGGAGCTCCACCGCGCGGTCGAGGCCGCCAAGGCCGAGACGACCAAGCCGTCGCTCATCGTCCTCAAGACGATCATCGGTTGGCCGTCGCCGACCAAGCAGAACTCCGGCAAGATTCACGGCTCGGCGCTCGGCGCCGACGAGCTGAAGGGCCTCAAGGAGGTCCTCGGCTTCGACGCGGACAAGACCTTCCACGTCGACCCCGAGGTGCTCGAGTACACCCGCGGTGCGATCACCAAGGGCCAGGAGCAGCACGCCGAGTGGAACAAGACCTTCGACGCGTGGGCCGCGGCCAACCCGGAGAAGAAGGCGATGCTCGACCGCATCAACGCCGGTGAGCTCCCCGAGGGCCTCGAAGAGGCGCTGCCCGTCTTCTCCACCGAGAAGGCCGTGTCGACCCGTGCCGCCTCCGGCAAGGTCATCAACGCGATCGCGCCGCTCATGCCCGAGTTCTGGGGTGGTTCCGCCGACCTCGCCGAGTCGAACCTGACCACGATCGAGGGCGCGAAGTCCTTCGGTCCGGCCGAGGCCTCGACGAAGACCTGGTCGACCGACCCGTACGGCCGCGTGCTGCACTTCGGCATCCGCGAGCACGCGATGGGCTCGATCCTGTCCGGCATCGTGCTGCACGGGAACACCCGCCCCTTCGGCGGCACGTTCCTCATCTTCAGCGACTACATGCGTCCGGCCGTCCGTCTCGCCGCGCTCATGAAGGCGCCGGCGATCTACGTCTGGACCCACGACTCCATCGCCCTGGGCGAGGACGGCCCGACGCACCAGCCGATCGAGCAGATCACCGCGCTCCGTGCGATCCCGGGTCTCGACGTCGTCCGTCCGGCCGACGCGAACGAGGTCTCGTACGCCTGGCTCGAGATGCTCAAGCACAAGGACCGTCCGGCCGGCATCGCGCTGAGCCGCCAGAACCTCCCGGTGTTCGAGCGCGGCGAGGGCGACGCCTCCGGCGACACGCTCGCGTCGGCGAAGAACGTCGCCAAGGGTGCGTACGTCCTGGCCGAGGCGCCGAACGGCACCCCGGACGTGATCCTGATCGCGACCGGTTCCGAGGTCCAGATCGCCGTCGACGCACGCGAGCAGCTCAAGGGCGAGGGCATCAACGCCCGCGTCGTGAGCGCCCCGTCGCTCGAGTGGTTCTTCGAGCAGTCGGAGTCCTACCGCGAGCAGGTCCTGCCGAAGGCCGTCACCGCGCGCGTCTCTGTCGAGGCCGGCATCGCCATGAGCTGGCGCGACATCGTCGGCGACAAGGGCCGCAGCGTGTCGATCGAGCACTTCGGTGCGTCGGCCGACTACCAGCGCCTGTTCGCCGAGTTCGGCTTCACCACGGAGCACGTGGTCGCAGCCGCCAAGGAATCGATCGCAGCGTCCTGACCCACGAGGGGCCGGATCCGGTACGCCGGGTCCGGCCCCTCTGCCGGGAGGCACGCAGCGGGCCCGTCCCGCGCCTCCCGGCCCACAGACCACGACACCACGGCCCCGGTCGCGTCACGCAGACCGGGCCGGTCGACGAAAGAAGAAGAGAAACCATGGCTGAGAACACCCCCACCGCCGCCCTCTCCGAGGTCGGCGTCAGCATCTGGCTCGACGACCTGTCGCGCGAGCTCCTCGAGACCGGCAAGCTCACCGAGCTCATCGAGCAGAAGAACGTCGTCGGCGTCACCACGAACCCGACGATCTTCGCGTCGGCCCTCGCCAAGGGCGAGCGCTACGACGCGCAGGTCAAGGAGCTCGCGGCGAAGGGCACCGACGTCACCGAGGCGATCTTCGAGATCACCACGCAGGACGTCGCGAACGCCTCCGACGTCTTCAAGCCGATCTACGACGAGACCAAGGGCTTCGACGGCCGTGTCTCGATCGAGGTCGAGCCGGGCCTCGCCCACGACACGCAGAAGACCATCGAGCAGGCGAAGTTCCTGTTCGAGAAGGTCGGCCGCGAGAACGTCCTCATCAAGATCCCCGCGACCCTCGAGGGTCTCGAAGCCATCACCGAGGTCATCGGCGCCGGCATCTCCGTCAACGTCACGCTGATCTTCTCGCTCGAGCGCTACCGCGCCGTCATCGACGCCTACCTCGGTGGCCTCGAGAAGGCCAAGGCCGCCGGCCACGACCTCTCGAAGATCCACTCGGTCGCCTCGTTCTTCGTGTCGCGCGTCGACTCCGAGATCGACAAGCGTCTCGACGCCGTCGGCACCGACGAGGCGACGGCCCTGAAGTCGAAGGCCGGCATCGCCAACGCGCAGCTCGCCTACCAGGTCTGGACCGAGCAGTTCGCGACCGAGCGCGCCCTGGGCCTGCTCGAGTCGGGTGCGAACACGCAGCGTCCGCTCTGGGCCTCGACCGGTGTCAAGGACCCGTCGCTGCCCGACACGCTGTACGTGACCGAGCTCGCCGCGCCGAACACCGTCAACACGATGCCGGGCAAGACGCTCGACGCGACGTTCGACCACGGCGAGGTCCACGGCGACGCGATCGCCGGCTCGTACGAGGGCGCGCAGCAGGTCATGGACCAGATCGCTGCGGCCGGCGTCGACTACGACGAGGTCGTCGCACTGCTCGAGAAGGAGGGCGTGGACAAGTTCAACGTCTCCTGGGGCGAGCTCGTCGACACGGTGAAGACCGCGCTCGAGAACAGCAAGTAAGCACCACAGGAGCCTGCGTACCGGTGACGGGACCACCGTCGACGGGACGCAGGCACCCACGGTCAGGACCGGCCCGCCGGAGCCGCGACGAGCCTCCCGGCCGGTCCTGACCACCACGACGGCGGAGTCGCCGCTGCCACCGCAGCGTCGCGCTCCGCCGTCTCCGTTCGACCCTCAAGGAGTCCACACCCATGTCACCGGTGGCGATCACCCCGGAGCACAACCCGCTCCGGTTGCCGACCGACCGACGTCTGAACCGGATCGCGGGTCCCAGCACCCTCATCATCTTCGGCGTCACGGGCGACCTGTCCCGCAAGAAGCTGATGCCTGCGGTCTACGACCTGGCGAACCGAGGGCTCCTGCCCCCGGGCTTCGCACTCGTCGGGTTCGCCCGGCGCGACTGGGAGGACCAGGACTTCTCCCAGCTCGTGCACGACGCGGTCCGGGACCACTCCCGCACCCCCTTCGACGAGGCCGTCTGGAAGCAGCTCGAGCAGGGCATCCGCTTCGTGCAGGGCTCGTTCGACGACCCCGAGGCGTTCCTCGAGCTGAAGCGCACCGTCGACGAGCTCGACGCCGAGCGCGGGACGCTCGGGAACCACGCCTTCTACCTGTCGATCCCGCCGAAGATGTTCCCGGTGGTGACCGAGCAGCTCAAGGTCTCGGGCCTCACCGAGAAGCGCGAGGGCTCGTGGAGCCGCGTCGTCGTCGAGAAGCCGTTCGGCTCCGACCTCCGTACGGCACGCGAGCTGAACGCGATCGTCGAGAGCGTCTTCGCGCCCGACGACGTCTTCCGCATCGACCACTACCTCGGCAAGGAGACCGTCCAGAACCTCCTGACGCTCCGGTTCGCGAACCAGATGTACGAACCCATCTGGAACTCGAACTACGTCGACCACGTGCAGATCACGATGGCCGAGGACATCGGCGTCGCCGGTCGAGCCGCGTACTACGACGGCATCGGCGCCGCACGCGACGTCATCCAGAACCACCTGCTGCAGCTCCTCGCCCTCACCGCGATGGAGGAGCCCGTCTCGTTCAAGGCCGCGGACCTGCGTGCCGAGAAGGAGAAGGTCCTCTCCGCGGTGCGCCTGCCCGAGGACCTCGCCACGGCGACCGCCCGCGGGCAGTACGACGGTGGCTGGCAGGGCGGCGAGAAGGTGCTCGGCTTCCTCGAGGAAGCGGGGATGGACCCCGAGTCCACGACCGAGACCTACGCGGCGATCAAGCTCGACATCGCGACCCGCCGCTGGCAGGGCGTCCCGTTCTACCTGCGTGCCGGCAAGCGCCTCGGCCGCCGCGTCACCGAGATCGCGATCGTCTTCAAGCGCGTCCCCGAGGACGTCTACGGCAACACGCAGGCGCCCCTCGGCCAGAACGCGCTCGTCATCCGTGTCCAGCCGGACGAGGGCGTCACGCTCCGCTTCGGCTCGAAGGTCCCCGGCGTCGGCACGCAGGTGCGCGACGTGACGATGGACTTCGGCTACGGACACGCGTTCACCGAGGCCTCGCCGGAGGCGTACGAACGACTCATCCTCGACGTGCTCCTCGGCGACCCGCCCCTGTTCCCCCGTCACCAAGAGGTGGAACTGTCGTGGAAGATCCTCGACCCGATCGAGGAGTTCTGGGCCACGCAGGGCCAACCCGAGCAGTACCGTCCCGGCACGTGGGGTCCGGCGTCCGCCGACGACCTGCTCGCCCGCGACGGCCGGACCTGGAGGCGTCCATGAAGATCGACATGCCGAACACCACGGTGTCGAAGATCCAGAAGAAGCTCGTGCACATCCGCGAGGAGGGCGGCGCCGTCGCCCTCGGCCGCGTGCTGACGCTCATCATCTCGACGGCACTGGGCCACGAGGAAGAGGCGATCTCGGCCGCGAACCAGGCGTCGCGCGAGCACCCGATGCGCGTGATCATCGTGTCGAAGAACGACGGCGACACGAAGTCGCCCGGTCGTCTCGACGCGCAGATCCGCGTCGGCAGCGACGCGGGCGCGAGCGAGGTCATCGTCCTCCGCGCCTACGGCGAGACCGCGACCGACGAGGAGAGCCTGGTCACGGGCCTGCTGCTGTCGGACGCTCCGGTCGTCGCGTGGTGGCCGCAGGCCGCTCCGGAGCAGCCGGCAGCGTCCGCGCTGGGCCGGATCGCGCAGCGCCGCATCACCGACGCCGCCGCGCAGAAGGACCCGAACGGCGCGATCGAGGCGCTCGGGAAGTCCTACGTGCCGGGCGACACCGACTTCGCGTGGACCCGCCTGACGCTGTGGCGGAACCAGCTCGCCGCGGCACTCGACCAGCCGCCGTACGAGCCCGTCACCGGCGTCGAGGTGTCCGGTGCGAGCGACAGCCCGTCGACCGTCCTGCTCGCCGCCTGGCTGCAGCTGCAGCTGCAGGTCCCGGTGTCCGTCGTCACCTCGCCCCGGGCGACCGGGTCGAGCGGCATCCACGGGGTCAAGCTCGAGCGCGCCTCGGGCACGATCGACCTCGAGCGGTCCCTCGTCGACGTGGCCACCCTGTCGATGCCCGGGCAACCGACGCACGACCTGTCGCTGCCGCGGCGGAACCTGCGCGACTGCCTCGCAGAGGAACTCCGTAGACTCGACCCGGACGTCCTCTTCGGAGACGTCGTCAAGCACGGGGTGCCCCAGCTGCGCGAGACCATCGCCGGCTGAGCAACCCACACGACCGGGTGCCGGTCGGTGGTCGACACGACCACCGCCCGGACCCGGTCGGACCGAAGGCGGTCGCACCGGTCGGCCGCCACGAACACGGGAGACACGTGACCAACGAACGACGGGTGCTGGTGCACCCGGACAAGCAGTCCCTCG
This sequence comes from Curtobacterium sp. HSID17257, assembly GCF_003989515.1. Lineage (GTDB taxonomy): Bacteria > Actinomycetota > Actinomycetes > Actinomycetales > Microbacteriaceae > Curtobacterium. Next base: position 27,310 of record NZ_RBLU01000028.1, on the reverse strand, counting down.
GCGCGTCGGTCGCCGCCCGCTTCATCACGAAGATCATCGACGTGCTGGACGAGCAGGAGCGCGCCGACATCGCGATCAGTGGCGGCTCGGTGTCGACGCTGGTTCTCGCGGCGATCGGGCAGTCGCCCGCGCGGGAGAGCGTGGACTGGTCGAAGGTGCACGTCTGGTGGGTCGACGAGCGCTGGGTCGCCGAGGGCGACGCGGACCGCAACGTCACCGGGACGCAGACGGACTTCTTCGAGCACGTGGACATCCCGCAGGCGAACATCCACCCGATGGCGCCGTCCGACGCGGGCCTGTCCATCGACGAGGCCGCCGCGCAGTACGAGCGCGAGCTCCAGGACGCCGCGCCCGAGGGTGCGGTCGCACCGCGCTTCGACATCACGCTGCTCGGCGTCGGTCCCGACGGCCACACGGCGTCGCTCTTCCCCGAGTTCCCGCAGCTCGCGGTGACCGACCGTGCCGTCCTGACGGTCGACGACTCCCCCAAGCCGCCGGCGCAGCGCCTGACGCTGTCCTTCCCGGTGATCAACGCCTCGCAGCGCGTGTGGGTGATCCTGTCCGGTGCCGAGAAGGCGTCCGTGCTCGGCCTCGCGCTGGCCGGCGCTGCGGTGGACGAGGTCCCCGTCGGCGGCGTGCAGGGCCGCAAGCGCACGGTGTTCTTCGTGGACCAGGACGCCGCGCGCGACGTCCCGGAGAACCTGATCGCCTCGACGTACTAGACGCAGGCTTCTGACGGACGGGAGGCGCGGTGCCGGCTGGCGCCGCGCCTCCCGTCCGTCTGTGGTCCGGTCGGCGTTCGCCAAGCGGGCCAGAACTGTCACGGTCGGCAGCGCCCGCCGACAGATCTCGCCCGATCGGCGGACGACACACGGCATGTCCTGCTCGCTCGCCGATGATCAGCCAGTGGCACGACGAAGGCCCCCGCACCGGATGGGTGCGGGGGCCTTCGGGCGTCTGGCGCTACTTCGCGGTACCGCGGCGCTGCCGGAGCTGCTGCAGTGCGTCCTCGAGGAGCCGCGCTGCCTCTTCCTCGGTGCGGCGCTCCTTCACGTACGCGAGGTGCGTCTTGTAGGGCTCGGTCTTCGCGACGACGGGAGGGTTCTCCTTGTCACGGCCGGCCGGGAGCCCCGTGGACGGCGAGTCGACCGTCTCCGGGATCTCGTCCTCCGGCAGGGTCGCCGAGAAGTACCGCACGACCTCGTTGCCGAGTGCGTCCCAGTACGAGACGGCCACGCGCTCCGCCTGGACGCCGCGGTCCTGCTCCCCCATCGGGCCCGCGCCGACGCGCGAGCCTCGGATTGCACTGCCTCCGCTTGCCATGGATCAGCTCCCCGCCGTGAACTTGTTGATGAGACCGAGCACGATGATGGACACGATCCAGACCAGACCGAGGATCACCGTGATGCGGTTGAGGTTGCGCTCGGCGACGCCGGACGCCCCGAGGTTGCTCGTCACGCCGCCGCCGAACATGTCGGAGAGACCGCCACCGCGGCCCTTGTGCAGGAGGATGAGGAGCGTGAGCAGGAGGCTCGTGATCGCGAGCAGGACCTGCAGCACGACGGAGAGTATCGCCACGACGTACCTTTCGTGTGAAGTCAGCCCTGCAAGTGTACCGGGCCGCAGGAGCGGCCAGGACACCGGGCAGGGCGTGGCTCAGGCCGGACACGCGGACGTGACCGGCCTGAGCGGGGTGGATCAGAGTCCGACGTGCTGCCGGAAGCGCGCGATGGCCGCGAACTCCTGCACGTCGAGCGAGGCCCCACCGACGAGCGCGCCGTCGATGTCGGGCTCGCGGAGGAAGCCGGCGATGTTGCCCGACTTCACCGAGCCGCCGTAGAGCACACGGGTGCTCCCGGCGAGGTCGTCGCCCCAGGCCTCGGCGATCCCGCGACGCAGGGCGGCGCAGTCCTCCTGGGCCTGTTCCGCCGTGGCGGCCTGGCCGGAGCCGATCGCCCAGACGGGCTCGTAGGCGACGACGATCTCGGACGGCTTCACGGCGTCGAGGACGACCCTGAGCTGCTCGACCGGGACGACCCCGGCGCCGCGCTGCTCGCGCTGCTCACCGGTCTCACCGACGCAGACGACCGGCACGAGGCCGTGCTTGACGGCCGCGGCGGTCTTCGCGGCCACGATCTCGTCGGTCTCCCCGTGCATCGTGCGACGCTCGGAGTGTCCGACGATGACGTACTTCGCGTCGAGCGCGGCGAGGAATGCACCCGAGACGTCGCCGGTGTAGGCACCGGAGTCGTACTGCGAGAGGTCCTGCGCGCCGAACTCGATCGAGAGCTTGTCGGCCGAGATGAGCGTCTGCACGCTGCGGAGGTCGGTGAAGGGCGGGAACACCGCGACCTCGACGTCGTCGTGGTCGTGGCGGGCGTCCTTCAGCGTCCATGCGAGCTTCTGCACGGTGGCGATGGCCTGGAGGTGGTCCAGGTTCATCTTCCAATTGCCGGCGATGAAGGGAGTGCGGGTCATCGGGACCACCCCAGTGCTTCGAGACCGGGCAGGGACTTGCCCTCGAGGAACTCGAGGCTCGCACCACCACCGGTCGAGATGTGCCCGAACCGGTCGTCCGAGAACCCGAGGGACCGGACGGCCGCGGCGGAGTCACCACCGCCGACGACGCCGAGGCCGTCGACCTCGGTCAACGCCTGCGCGACGGTCTTCGTGCCGGCCGCGAACGCCGGGAACTCGAAGACGCCCATCGGGCCGTTCCAGAACACGGTCTTCGAACCGGACACCGCCGACGCGAAGCGCTCCGCGGTCTCCGGGCCGATGTCGAGGCCGATGCCGTCGGCGCCGAACGACGAGGACTCGATCGCGTCCGCCGCGACCGTCTCGTGGTCGGCGTCGGCCGCGAAGCCGGAGGCCACCACCACGTCGGTCGGCAGGTCGATCGTCACGCCGAGCTCGTCCGCCTTCGACAGGTAGGCGCGGACCGTGTCGAGCTGGTCCTGCTCGAGCAGCGACTTCGCGACCCCGTGGCCCTGGGCCGCGAGGAACGTGAAGAGCATGCCGCCGCCGATGCAGAGCGTGTCGACCTGCGGGAGCAGGTGCTCGATGACGCCGAGCTTGTCGCTGACCTTCGACCCGCCGAGCACGACCGTGTACGGCCGCTGCGGGTCCTTCGTCAGCCGCTCGAGCACCGTCAGCTCGGACTCGATGAGCGAGCCGGCCGCGCTGGGCAGCGCTGCCGCGAGCTCGTACACCGAGGCCTGCTTGCGGTGCACGACGCCGAAGCCGTCGGACACGAACGCGTCGCCGAGGCCGGCGATCCGCTCGGCGAACGCCTGGCGCTCCGACGCGTCCTTCGAGGTCTCCTCCGGGTTGAAGCGGAGGTTCTCGAGCAGCAGGACGTCGCCGTCCCCGAGGGCCTCGGCGGCCGCGGTCGCTTCGTCGCCGACGGTCTCGCCGACGAAGGTGACCTCCTTGCCCAGCAGTTCGGAGAGCCGCTGCGCCACGGGGGCGAGCGAGTACTCCTGTGCGGGCTCGCCGTCGGGTCGGCCGAGGTGCGAGATCACGATGACCCGCGCACCCGCGTTGACGAGCGTGTTGAGCGTGCCCAGCGACGCCCGCACGCGGCCGTCGTCGGTGATCGTGCCGTCCTTGAGCGGGACGTTCAGGTCACACCGGACGACGACGCGCTTGCCGGCGAGGTCGCCGAGGTCCTCGAGGGTGCGGAGGCTCATGCCGAGAGTCGCTCGCCCACGTACTCGGTCAGGTCGACGAGGCGGTTCGAGTAGCCCCACTCGTTGTCGTACCACGAGGTGATCTTGACGAGCTTGCCGATGACCTTGGTGAGGCCGGAGTCGTAGATCGACGAGTGCGGGTCCGTCGTGATGTCGGTCGACACCAGCGGGTCCTCGCTGTAGAGCAGGATGCCCTTGAGCGGGCCCTCTGCGGCCTCCTTGTAGGCGGCGTTGATCTCGTCGACGGTGACCTCGGACGACGTCTCGAGGGTGAGGTCGGTGATCGAACCGGTCGGCACCGGCACGCGGAGCGCGTAGCCGTCGAGCTTGCCGGCGAGCTCCGGCATGACCAGGCCGATGGCCTTCGCCGCACCGGTCGAGGTCGGGACGATGTTCAGCGCGGCGGCACGGGCACGACGCGGGTCCTTGTGCGGGCCGTCCTGCAGGTTCTGGTCGGCGGTGTAGGCGTGCACCGTCGTCATGAGGCCACGCTCGATGCCGAACTTGTCGTGGAAGACCTTGGCGAGCGGCGCGAGGCTGTTCGTGGTGCACGACGCGTTCGAGATGATGTTGTGGTTCTCGGGGTCGTACTGGTCCTCGTTCACGCCGAGGACGATGGTGACGTCGTCGCCGGTCGCCGGGGCCGAGATGATGACCTTCTTGGCGCCCGCGTCGATGTGCTTCTGCGCGTCGGCGGCCTTGGTGAAGAAGCCGGTCGACTCGATGACGATGTCGACGCCCAGCTCGCCCCAGGGGAGGTTGGCGGGGTCGCGCTCCGCGAGGACCTTGATCGGCTTGCCGTCGACGACGATGCTGTCGCCGTCGAGCTCGACGGAGACGCCGAGACGGCCCGTGATGGAGTCGAACTTCAGCAGGTTCGCGAGGGCTGCGTTGTCGGTGAGGTCGTTCACCGCCACGATCTCGAGGTCGGAGCCCTTGGCGAGGGCGGCCCGGAAGAAGTTACGGCCGATGCGGCCGAAGCCGTTGATGCCGATCTTGACGGTCAATGGATCTCCTGGTGGGTGTGGAGCGCCCCGGGGGCGCTGCTTTTCGGAGTCGTGCGGCCCTGCGGACCCACGTGTGGTGGACGATACGCCCCGTAACGTCGCCGTAACGACCCTAGCAGTCGGACACTGCGCGCCCGCGCCGGATGACGGTCCGTCCGGACGGTCGCGCGGGCGGCGGTTCACGGGTGGACGAACGCAACGGGAGGCGCGGTGCCAGCCGGCACCGCGCCTCCCGTCCATGGTGGTACGGATCAGGGGCTACGCCCCCTCGAGCTCCTCCGGCACGCTGGCCTCGGTCCCCGGGATCCCCAGGTCCGACGCCTTCTTGTCGGCCATCGCGAGCAGGCGACGGATGCGTCCGGCGATGGCGTCCTTCGTCATGGGCGGCTCGGCGTGCTGGCCGAGCTCGTCGAGCGAGGCGTCACGGTGCTGGAGCCGCAGCGAACCGGCGTACTTGAGGTGGTCCGGGACCTCGTCCGCCAGGATCTCGAGTGCGCGCTCGACCCGGGCGCACGCGGCGACGGCGGCCTGCGCCGAGCGGCGGAGGTTCGCGTCGTCGAAGTTGACCAGACGGTTGGCGGTCGCACGGACCTCGCGGCGCTGGCGCATCTCCTCCCACTCGGCGGTCGTGCGGGCGGCGCCCATGACGGTGAGCATCTGCCCGATCGCCTCGCCGTCGCGGATGACCACGCGGTGGACGCCGCGGACCTCACGGCCCTTCGCGGCGATGCCGAGGCGCGACGCGGCGCCGACCAGGGCCATCGCGGCCTCGTTGCCCGGGCAGGTGACCTCGAGCGCTGCGGCACGACCCGGGTCGGTCAGCGTGCCGGAGGCGAGGAACGCACCGCGCCAGATGGCGGCGAGGTCCTCGCGGTTGCCGGTCGTCAGACGGTTGGGCAGGCCGCGCACCGGGCGACGCCGGGCGTCCATGAGCCCGGTCTGGCGGGCGAGCGTCTCCCCCGCCTCGAGCACGCGGACCAGGTAGCGGGTGCCGCGGCGGGAGGAGGCGGACGACCCCACCGACGCCTCGCTCCGCACGCCGTACAGCTCCGCCAGGTCCTTGCGCACGCGGTGCACGATGATCCGGGTGTCGAGCTCGACCTCGACCGCGATCCTGCCCGAGATGACGTGCAGGCCGCCCGCGAACCGCAGGATGGTCGCGAGTTCGGCGGCGCGGACCGTGTTGCGGTTCACGGCGACCCTGGCCAGTTCGTCCTTGACCTCGGCAGTCAACGGCACAGCATCATTCCTAACGTTTTCTCTGGTGGGGTCCGCGGGTCCGGCGCACGTGGTGTGGAGCGGCCGGAGGAACGGTCACTCCCGGCCGAGATCTCGGTTCTTCACACGCACGGCGACGTCGGACATCCCGCGGAGGAGGTTCGCCAACTCGGCGACGACGGCGACCGAGCGGTGCTTGCCGCCGGTACAGCCGATGGCGATCGTAGCGTGTCTTTTGTTCTCGCGCTGGTATCCCGCCAGCACGGGCTCGAGCACGGCGGCGTAGCGCTCGAGGAACGAGCGGGCACCCGGCTGCGACAGCACGTACTCCGAGACGGGGGCGTCGAGGCCGGTGTGCGGGCGCAGTTCCGGCACCCAGTAGGGGTTCGGGATGAACCGGACGTCGGCCACCATGTCGGCGTCGGCGGGCAGCCCGTACTTGAACCCGAAGCTCATCAGCGTGACCTGCACCCCGACGAAGTGGTCGTCGGCGAACCGGTCGGTGACGGCGTTCGCGAGCTGGTGGATGTTGAGGTCCGACGTGTCGATGACGACGTCGGACGCCTCGCGCAGCCCGGACAGGCGCGACCGTTCGAGCCCGATGCCGTCGAGCAGCGTCCCGTCGCCCTGCAGCGGGTGCGGACGCCGGACCTGCTCGAAGCGGCGCACGAGCACGGCGTCGGTCGCCTCGAGGAAGAGCACCCGGACCCGGGCGGACGTGCCCGCCCGGACCTGCTCGACCGCCTGTTCCGGGTCGGTGAAGAACCGCCCGCCGCGGACGTCGACGACGGTCGCGATCTTCGGGATCTTCTCCCCCGCCCGGTCGGCGAGCTCCGTCAGCGGACCGAGCATCTGCGTCGGGAGGTTGTCGACCACGTACCAGCCGAGGTCCTCGAGGGCCTTGCCGACCGTCGAGCGGCCGGCTCCGGACATGCCGGTGACGATGAGGATGTCGTGCTGCTGCGACGCGGACGTCGGGGCTGGTCGGTCGGCGCTCGTGTCGCTCATGTGTGGGAGGGCTCCGTCGTGGGGGCCCGGGCCACGGCCCGGGGAGGTCTCGGCTTCGGGTCTCGGCTGCGTGTCCAGGCTACCGTCCCCCGTCAGGGGCGGCGCGGGTCACCGTGGGCGGGACGGACCGTCGTGGGAGACGGCGGGGACACGGACGGGACCCGTCGGGACCGCCGGACGGGAGGCACGGTCCGGCCCCGCCACGTCCGCCGCCACGCCCGCATCGGTCGCGCCGGTGGCACTCACGTCGGGCGCGCTGGCTTCCGGTGTGCTCGCTTCCGGCGCACTGGATTCCGGCGCACTGGATTCCGGTGCGCTCGCTTCCGGTGCGCTGCGGGGGGTCTGCGCCAGCTTCGTGACGACCGCTGCCGCCGTGGCCGGCCCGACCCCGTTCACCTCGGCGATCTGCTCCGCCGTCGCCTCGCGCAGGCGTGCCACGGACCCGAAGTGCTTGAGCAGGGCGTTCACGCGGGTCGGGCCGAGCCCCGGGATCTCCGACAGCTGCGACCGGACGTCGCGCTTCCGTCGGGTCCGCTGGTGCGTGATCGCGAACCGGTGCGCCTCGTCGCGGATCCGCTGGATCAGGAACAGCGCCTCGGAGTTGCGCGGCATGATCACCGGGAAGTCGTCGTCGGGCAGCCAGAGCTCCTCGAGGCGCTTCGCGATGCCGACCAGGGCGATGTCGTGCACCCCGGCCTCGTCCATCGCCCGCTTCGCCGCCTGCACCTGCGGCTGACCACCGTCGACGATGAGCAGCTGCGGGCGGTACGCGAAGCGCTTCGTGGGCTTGGTTCCTTCGACGACGTCCTCGCTCGTGGCGTCGGGGACGTCCGGCACCGAGGCGTCCTCGTCCAGACGCGCCAGACGACGCGACAGCACCTGGTACATGCTGTCGGTGTCGTCGGTCGTCTCGGCGATCGTGTACCGCCGGTACTGGTCCTTCCGCGGCAGTCCGTCCTCGAACACGACCATCGAGGCCACGACGTTCGTGCCCTGCAGGTGCGAGATGTCGTAGCACTCCATGCGCAACGGGGCCTCGGTCATGCCGAGGGCGTCCTGGATGTCGGCGAGGGCGGCCGACCGGGTCGTGTAGTCGGCGCTGCGCTTGGTCTTGTAGAGCATCAGCGCCTGCGCGGCGTTCTGGGCGGCCGTGCGCGCGAGCCCCGCCCGGTCTCCCCGCTGCGCCGTGCTGAGCTTCGTCCCTCGTCCGCCGCGCCGTTCGCTGAGCCACTGCTGCAGCGCCTCGGCGTCCTCGGGCAGCTCGGGCACGACGACCTCGCGCGGGACGTCGTCGCTCGTGGCGTACTGACCCTGCACGATCTGCTCGACGAGGTCACCCGTGCTGATGTCGAGCTCCTTGTCGACCACCCAGCCCCGGACACCGCGGATGCGCCCACCGCGGACCGAGAACAGCTGCACGGCGGCCGCGAGCTCGTCCTCGGCGACGCCGAAGAGGTCCAGGTCCACCGAGTCGCGGAGGACGACGGCCGACTTCTCGAGCACCGCCTCGAGCGCACCGACCTGGTCGCGGTACTTCGCGGCCTGCTCGTAGTCCATCGCGTCGGCCGCCGCTCCCATGCGCTGCCGCAGGGTCGTGATCACCTTGCGGTCGTAGCTGCCCATGAAGCGGACGAACTCCTCGACGATCGCCCGGTGCTCCGCGATCGTGACCTTCTGCGAGCACGGACCGCCGCACTTGCCGATCTGTCCCGGGAAGCACGGCTTCCCGGTCTGCATCGCCTTCTTGTACGACGAGTCCGAGCAGGTGCGGATCGGGAACACCTTGATCATCAGGTCGATGGTGTCGTGCACCGCCCAGATCTTCGGGTAGGGCCCGAAGTACTTCGCGCCCTTGATCTTGCGGTTCCGCGTCACCATCACCCGCGGCGACTCCTCGCCCAGGGTGATCGCCATGTACGGGTACGACTTGTCGTCCCGGAACTTGACGTTGAAGGGCGGGTCGAACTCCTTAATCCAGGTGTACTCGAGCTGCAGCGCCTCGATCTCGGAGCCGACCGTGGTCCACTCGACGCTGCGTGCGGTGAGCACCATGCGCCGGGTGCGCTCGTGCAGGGTCGGCAGCGGGGCGAAGTAGTTGCTCAGTCGGGCACGGAGGTTCTTCGCCTTGCCGACGTAGAGCACCCGTCCGGCCTCGTCACGCCACCGGTAGACGCCTGGGTCGGTCGGGATCTCCCCCGCCTTCGGCCGCCAGGAGACGGTGTCCGCCACCTACCGAGCACCCGCCTTCTGCTTGCCCTGCTGCTTCGTGCCCTGCTGCTTCTGGGTCGCCTGCCGGGCACCGACCGCCTGTGCCTTGCCCACGCGGGCGTCCTGCGCGTCGAAGATCTCGCGCAGGAACACACCGGTGTGGCTCTCGGGGACGTCGGCCACGTGCTCGGGCGTTCCGACGGCCAGGACCGTGCCGCCGCCGGCGCCGCCCTCCGGACCCATGTCCACGAGCCAGTCGGCCGACTTGATCACGTCGAGGTTGTGCTCGATCGTGATGACGGTGTTGCCCTTGTCGACCAGGCTCTGCAGCACGAGCAGCAGCTTCCGGACGTCCTCGAAGTGCAGACCGGTCGTCGGCTCGTCGAGCACGTAGACCGTCCGGCCGTTCGAGCGGCGCTGGAGCTCCGTCGCCAGCTTGACGCGCTGTGCCTCGCCGCCGGAGAGCGTCGTGGCGCTCTGGCCGAGGCGCACGTAGCCGAGGCCAACGTCGACGAGCGTCGCCATGTAGCGGTGGATCGCGGAGATCGGCTCGAAGAACTCGGCCGCCTCACTGATCGGCATGTCGAGGACCTCGGAGATGTCCTTGCCCTTGTAGTGCACCTGCAGGGTCTCGCGGTTGTACCGCGCACCGCCGCAGACCTCGCACGCGACGTAGACGTCGGGCAGGAAGTTCATCTCGATCTTGATCGTGCCGTCGCCGGAGCAGTTCTCGCAGCGGCCGCCCTTGACGTTGAAGCTGAACCGGCCGGGCTGGTAGCCGCGCGCCTTCGCCTCGGGCGTCTCGGCGAAGAGCTGCCGGATGCGGTCGAACACACCCGTGTAGGTCGCCGGGTTCGACCGCGGCGTACGGCCGATCGGCGCCTGATCGACGTGCACGACCTTGTCGAGCTGGTCGAGGCCCTTGACGCGGGTGTGCTTGCCGGCGATGTGCCGTGCGCCGTTGAGCTGGTTCGCGAGCACCTTGTACAGGATGTCGTTCACCAGGGTCGACTTGCCGGAACCGCTGACGCCGGTGACCGCGGTGAAGACCCCGAGCGGGAAGTCGACGTCGACCTGCTTGAGGTTGTTCGCCCGCGCACCCTGCACGCTGATGACGCGCTTCGGGTTGATCTTCCGTCGCTCTGCCGGCACCTCGATCGCACGCCGACCGGCGAGGTAGTCCCCCGTCACCGACTCGCGGTTCTCGATGATGCCCTCGTACGAACCGGAGTGCACGACCTTGCCGCCGTTCACGCCCGCGCCGGGTCCGATGTCGACGACCCAGTCGGCCGTGCGGATGGTGTCCTCGTCGTGCTCGACGACGATGAGCGTGTTGCCGAGGTCCTTCAGCTTGACGAGCGTGTCGATGAGTCGACGGTTGTCGCGCTGGTGCAGACCGATGCTCGGCTCGTCGAGCACGTAGAGCACGCCGGTGAGACCCGAGCCGATCTGCGTGGCGAGCCGGATGCGCTGGGCCTCCCCGCCGGAGAGGCCGCCGGCGCCGCGCGCCAGGGTCAGGTAGTTGAGGCCGACCTCGAGCAGGAACTCGAGGCGCGCCCGGATCTCGCGGAGCACCGCGGCGGCGATGTGCGCCTCGCGCTCGGTGAGCGTCAGCTCTTCCATGAAGCCGTAGGCCTGGTCGAGCGACATGTCGGTCACGTCGGCGATGCTGCGGCCGTCGACCGTCACCGCGAGGACCTCGGGCTTGAGGCGCGTGCCGTCGCAGACCGGGCAGGGCACCTCGCGCAGGTAGCCCTGGAAGCGCTGCCGCTGCGAGTCCGACTCGGCCTCGGCGAACTTGCGCTCGATGTAGGGCATGACGCCCTCGAACCCGCTCGTGTAGCGCATCTCACGGCCGAAGCGGTTCTTCCACGACACGGAGACCTGGAAGTCCTTGCCGGTCAGGATCGCAGCCTGCACCGAGGGGTCGAGCTGGCTCCACGGGGTGTCGAGGGTGAACCCGAGGTCCTTGCCGAGGCCCGCGAGGAGCTTCTCGAAGTACGAGTACAGCCCGCTCGTGCCCGTCCAGGGGAGCAGGACACCGTCGCGCAGCGAGGCCTCGGGGTCGCCGAGCACCAGGTCGGGGTCGACCGACATGCGGGTCCCGAGGCCCGAGCACTCCGGGCACGCGCCGAAGGGTGCGTTGAACGAGAAGGTCCGCGGCTCGATCTCCGTCAGCGCGAGCGGGTGGTTGTTCGGGCAGGACAGGTTCTCGGAGTAGGTCCGGACCGCGCCGGGCCCCTCGTGGTCGACGAGGTCGATCGCCACGGTGCCGCCCGTCAGCCGCAGGGCGGTCTCGAGCGAGTCGGTGAGGCGGCCGAGGATGTCGTCGCTCGCGACGAGGCGGTCGACGATCACCGAGATGTCGTGCTTGACCTGCTTCTTCAGCTTCGGCGGGTCGCTCAGCTGGATCCGCTCACCGTCGACGATGGCACGGGCGTAGCCGGAGGCAGCGAGCTCCTGGAAGAGGTCGACGAACTCGCCCTTCTTCTTCGAGATGACCGGCGCGAGGACCTGGAAGCGGGTGCCGTTCTCGAACTCCATGAGCTGGTCGGCGATCTGCTGCACGCTCTGCTTGCTGATCACCTCGCCGCAGACGGGGCAGTGCGGGACACCGATGCGCGCCCACAGCAGACGCATGTAGTCGTAGACCTCGGTGATGGTGCCGACGGTCGAGCGCGGGTTCCGGTTCGTCGACTTCTGGTCGATCGAGACGGCCGGGGAGAGCCCCTCGATGAAGTCGACGTCGGGCCGGTCCACCTGCCCGAGGAACTGGCGGGCGTAGGCCGAGAGCGACTCCACGTAGCGGCGCTGGCCCTCGGCGAAGATCGTGTCGAACGCGAGCGAGGACTTGCCCGACCCGGACAGCCCGGTGAAGACGACGAGCGAGTCGCGCGGGATCTCGAGGTCGACGTCGCGCAGGTTGTGGACGCGAGCACCACGGACGCTGAGCGTCGAGGTGTTGTGCGGCGCCGTCCCGCCGGGGATGTGGAGGTCTGCGGGCTCGCCGAAGGCGTTCCGGCCAGGGGTCGCGGTTCCGCGGTCAGAGGTGATGGTCATCGCAGACGATTCTACGAAGGAGCACCGACATCCGTCCGGGCGTGGCGGGCTAGCCGAGTGCGTCGAGAGCGAACGCGACACCGGTCGTCTGCTCGCTCGCCGTCCACAGGCGCGCGGCTGCGGTCCGGTCGTGCGCACGCGGACGAGCGGGCACGAGTGCCGGCCGTCCGGCGAACTGGAGCGGCCCGCCGGGCCCCCAGTACTCCCCCGAGCGGACACCGTCGCCCACCGCCGCGTGCACGAGCGGCCACGCGCCGGCGTCCTTGCCCTGTGCCACCCAACCCGAGCCCGCGCGCATCCACGCCGGCTCCGAGCGCGTCGGCGCGACGTCCGGGCGGGGAGGAGCGCCGGCGTCGAGCGCCAGACCCGGGTGCGCGACGACGCTGCGCACCCGCGAACCGGCGTCCCCCAGCCGCTGCGCGAGCTCGAAGCCGAACAACATCACCGCGAGCTTGCTCCTGGCGTACTGCCGGCGCCCCTCGTAGCGTCCGACCGCCAGCGGGTCCCTGCGGTCGAGCGTGGCGAAGCGGTGGGCGATGGAACCGAGGTGGACCACGCGTCCGGTGTCCTGGTCGAGCGCGGGCAGTGCCAGGGCCGTCCAGGCGAAGTGCCCGAGGTGGTTCGTGCCGACCTGCAGCTCGAACCCCTGCGCCGTGCGCTGTGGCCGGGCGGAACCCACCACACCGGCGTTGTTGAGGAGCGCGTGCACCGGTCCGAGCCCCTGCAACTCGGCCGCCGCGTCGCGCACGCTGCCGAGGTCGGCGAGGTCGAGGTGCAGGTGCACGAGGTCGGAGTCGTCGACGTGCGTGCGGATGCTCCGTTCGGCAGCTGCTCCGCGCTGGGGGTTGCGCGTGGCGAGCACCACACGGTGGCCCTGGGCCGCGAGCTGTTCCGCCGCGTGGTAGCCGAGACCGGCGCTGGCGCCCGTGACGACGACCGTGCGTCGCACGGTCTCCGCGGTGTCAGCGGACATGTCCGGCCGACTCCATCTGCCGCAGGGCCTTCTTGAGGTCCTGGACCTCGTCGCGGAGCCGGGCCGCGAGCTCGAACTTGAGCTCGGCCGCGGCCTGGAGCATCTGGTCGTTGAGGTCGGCGATCGTCGCCTCGAGCTGGGTCGCGCCCTCGCCGGCGATGCCCTCGCGGCGGAGGTTCGGCGTGGGCGAACGGCGGCCGTCGGCAGCCGGACGACCCTCGAGCAGGGCCTTGGTGTCGTCGCTCTCGCGCTGCAGCACCTCGGTGATGTCGGCGATCTTCTTGCGGAGGGGCTGCGGGTCGATGCCGTGCTCGAGGTTGTAGGCGACCTGCTTCTCGCGACGCCGGTCGGTCTCCTCGATGGCCTGCTGCATGGAGTCGGTCATCTTGTCGGCGTACATCAGCACCTGACCCGACACGTTGCGAGCGGCACGGCCGATCGTCTGGATGAGCGACGTCGACGAGCGCAGGAACCCTTCCTTGTCGGCGTCGAGGATCGCCACCAGGGACACCTCGGGCAGGTCGAGGCCCTCGCGCAGCAGGTTGATGCCGACGAGCACGTCGTACACGCCCTGGCGGAGCTCGGTCAGCAGCTCCACGCGCTTGAGGGTGTCGACGTCGGAGTGCAGGTACCGGACGCGCACGCCGGCGTTGCCCAGGAAGTCGGTGAGCTCCTCGGCCATCCGCTTCGTGAGCGTCGTGACGAGCACGCGCTCGTCCCGCTCGACGCGGAGCTTGATCTCCTCGAGCAGGTCGTCGATCTGGCCGTCGCTCGGCTTCACCACGATCTCGGGGTCGACCAGCCCGGTCGGGCGGATGATCTGCTCGACGACGCTGTCCGTCACGCCGAGCTCGTACTTGCCCGGGGTCGCGGACAGGTAGACCTTCTGGCCGACGCGGTCGAGGAACTCCTCCCACGTCAGCGGCCGGTTGTCGAGGGCGCTCGGCAGACGGAAGCCGTGCTCGACGAGCGTGCGCTTGCGGGAGGCGTCGCCCTCGTACATCGCACCGATCTGCGGAACGGTCACGTGGGACTCGTCGATCACGATGAGGAAGTCGTCCGGGAAGTAGTCGATGAGGCAGTGCGGGGCCTCACCGGCGTCACGCCCGTCCATGTGCCGCGAGTAGTTCTCGATGCCGGAGCAGAACCCGATCTGCTCCATCATCTCGATGTCGAAGGTCGTGCGCATCCGGAGCCGCTGGGCCTCGAGCAGCTTGCCCTGGCCCTCGAGCTCGGCGAGCCGTTCGGCCAGCTCCTCCTTGATCCGCTCGATCGCCCGGTGCATCACGTCCGTGTCCGCGACGTAGTGGGACGCCGGGAAGATCGAGACGCCGGGCAGGTCCGCGATGACGTTGCCGGTCAGTGGGTGCAGCGAGGTGAGCGCCTCGATCTCGTCGCCGAACATCTCGATGCGGATCGCGTGTTCCTCGTACATCGGGATGATCTCGATCGTGTCGCCGCGCACGCGGAAGGTGCCGCGCGCGAAGTCGACGTCGTTGCGCTGGTACTGCATGCCGACGAACTTGCGCACGAGCTGGTCGCGCGAGATCGTCTGGCCGACGTGGAGCGCGATCGACGCGTTCATGTACTGCTCCGGCGTGCCGAGGCCGTAGATGCAGGACACGGTGGACACGACCACGACGTCGCGCCGGCTGAGCAGCGAGTTCGTCGTCGAGTGGCGGAGGCGCTCGACCTCGGCGTTGACCGAGGAGTCCTTCTCGATGAAGGTGTCCGTCTGCGGGACGTACGCCTCGGGCTGGTAGTAGTCGTAGTACGACACGAAGTACTCGACCGCGTTGTTCGGCATGAGCCCGCGGAACTCGTTCGCCAGCTGCGCGGCCAGGGTCTTGTTGTGCGCGAGCACGAGCGTCGGGCGCTGCACCTGCTCGATGAGCCAGGCGGTCGTCGCCGACTTGCCGGTACCGGTCGCTCCGAGGAGCACCACGTCGGTCTCACCGGCGTTGATCCGACCGGCGAGTTCGGCGATCGCCGCCGGCTGGTCACCGCTCGGCGAGTACTCGCTGATCACCTCGAAGGGACGGATCGCCCGGGTGGGCTCGATCGACACTGCCATGGGGTCAACGCTAGTCGGGACCCCTGACACCACGCGGCCCTGATCGCCCACAGCTGAGCATGCGCGCGAGCGCGCAGGACCGCGTCAGCCGGCGATGCGCTGCCACACCTCGTCCGCCGACCGGAGGGTGTCCTCGAGCGAGCCGGTGGCGTCGACGACGTGGTCGGCGAGGGCGAGTCGCTCCGCGTCGGACGCCTGCGCGCCCACTCGACGCTCGGCCTCCTCGCGGGGCATCCCCCGGTGCTCCACGAGCCGTTCGACGCGCTGCGCCGCGGGGGCGTCGACGACGACGACCGCGTCGAACCGGATCGGACGGCTCCCCCGGGCCTCGGCCAGCAACGGCACGTCGTACACGACGACGGCATCGGGATCGGCTGCCTCGGCGGCGTCGAAGGCCTGCCGTGCGAGACGCCACACCTCGGGGTGGGTGATGCCCTCGAGGTCCTTCCGGGCCGCGGCGTCGGCGAACACGATGCTGCCGAGGGCGGGCCGGTCGAGCGAGCCGTCGGGTGCGAGCACGCCCGTCCCGAACCGCTCGGCGACGCGGGCGAGCCCGGGACTGCCCGGTGCGACCGCCTGTCGCGCGAGCCGGTCGGCGTCGACGACGACCGCGCCGTGCTCCGCCCAGCGACGGGAGACCGTGGACTTGCCCGCGGCGATGCCGCCTGTCAGACCGATGATGCGCACCGCTCCAGGCTACCGATCAGGTCGCGGAACGCCGGAAGCCCGGCACCCCGTGAGGAGTGCCGGGCTTCCGGTACGGTGCGACCCGCTCGATCAGTTGCTCGAGCTGAGCTTCTCGCGGAGCGCCGCGAGCGAGGCGTCGTCGGCCAGGGTGCCCTGACCGTTCGACTCGCTCGAGAAGGTCGACGAGGACGAGCTCGAGGCCGAGGCCGGGAGGTCGAAGCCACCCTTCTCCTCGTCGGCGATGGTCTTCGCGACCTGCGCCTTGTGGGCCTCCCAGCGCGACTGGGCGGCCGCGTACTGGCCCTCCCACTCGGTGCGCTGGGTGTCGTAGCCGTCGAGCCACTCGTTGGTCTCCGGGTCGAAGCCCTCGGGGTACTTGTAGTTGCCCTGGTCGTCGTACTCGGTCGGCATGCCGTAGAGCGCCGGGTCGAACTCGGTGCCCTCCGGGTCCACGCCCTCGTTCGCCTGCTTGAGGCTGAGCGAGATGCGACGACGGTCGAGGTCGATGTCGATGATCTTGACGAAGACCTCGTCACCGACGGAGACGACCTGCTCGGCGAGCTCGACGTGCTTGTTCGAGAGCTCCGAGATGTGGACGAGACCCTCGATGCCGTCGGCGACGCGGACGAAGGCACCGAACGGCACGAGCTTCGTGACCTTGCCCGGTGCGATCTGGCCGATCGCGTGGGTGCGGGCGAAGACCTGCCACGGGTCCTCCTGCGTGGCCTTGAGCGAGAGCGACACGCGCTCGCGGTCCAGGTCCACCTCGAGGATCTCGACGGTGACTTCCTGACCGACCTCGACGACCTCGCTGGCGTGCTCGATGTGCTTCCAGGAGAGCTCGGAGACGTGGACGAGACCGTCGACGCCGCCCAGGTCGACGAACGCACCGAAGTTGACGATCGACGACACGATGCCCTTGCGGACCTGGCCCTTGTGGAGGTTGTTGAGGAAGGTGGTGCGCGACTCGGACTGCGTCTGCTCGAGCAGGGCGCGGCGCGAGAGGACCACGTTGTTGCGGTTCTTGTCGAGCTCCAGGATCTTCGCCTCGAGCTCCTGACCCAGGTACGGGGTCAGGTCGCGGACGCGACGCAGCTCGATGAGCGAGGCCGGGAGGAAGCCACGGAGGCCGATGTCGACGATCAGACCGCCCTTGACGACCTCGATGACCGTGCCGGTCACGACGCCGTCGGACTCCTTGATCTTCTCGACGTCGCCCCACGCGCGCTCGTACTGCGCACGCTTCTTCGACAGGATGAGGCGGCCTTCCTTGTCCTCCTTCTGGAGGACCAGGGCCTCGACCTCGTCGCCGACCTCGACGACCTCGTTGGGGTCGACGTCGTGCTTGATCGAGAGCTCGCGCGAGGGGATGACACCCTCGGTCTTGTAACCGACGTCGAGGAGGACCTCGTCGCGGTCGATCTTCACGACGGTGCCGGAGATGAGGTCTCCGTCGTTGAAGAACTTCAGGGTCTTCTCGACCTCGGCCAGGAAGTCATCAGCCGAGCCGATGTCGTTGATGGCGACCTGCTTGGGAGCCTTGGTCGTGGTGGTTGTCATGTAGAGATTGCTCCGAACGGACATGAGTCGGGCCGAGACGGCGAGGGAGCGACCCCCTGGTCCGCACCTGTCGCAGGTACGAGCCGTCGCAGCGGTTGGTTGGATGACGCAGATTGCGCCGATCGAGTCTAACCGCAGCGCGGCGGCCCTGACAACCGGGCGTGTCGTCGCGTGTCGCGGACGGGCGGGGCCCGGCCGGACGGTGGAGCCCGACCGGCGACGGACGGGAGGCGCGTGGCGGGCCCGCCCCGCGCCTCCCGTCCGTCAGCCGTCGGTCTCGGACCCGCCAGGCGCTGGTGGTCAGCCCAGCAGCGCGCTCCGGAGCGTGTCCAGGCCGACACCGCCGAGCGCGAGCGCGCGGTGGTGGAAGGCCTTCAGGTCGAACGCGGCGCCCTCGCGGGCGGCGAGCTCGTCGCGGATCGACTCCCAGACGCGCTGCCCGACCTTGTAGGACGGGGCCTGTCCCGGCCACCCGAAGTAGCGGGCGACCTCGAACTGCACGAACTCCGGGGCCATGTTGACGTTCTGCCCCATGAAGTCGAGCGCGTACTCCCACGTCCAGCCGCCGCCGTCGGGGTTGGTCTTCTGCAGGTGCACGCCGATGTCGAGCACGACGCGGGCCGCACGCATCCGCTGGCCGTCGAGCATGCCGAGGCGGTCGCCGTCGTCGTCGAGGAACCCGAGCTGCTCCATGAGCCGCTCGGCGTAGAGCGCCCAGCCCTCCACGTGCCCGGACGGACCCGCCAGCTGCCGGCGCCACGTGTTCAGCTCGCCGCGGTTGTAGACCGCCTGGCTGATCTGCAGGTGGTGGCCCGGGACGCCCTCGTGGTAGACCGTGGTCTTCTCGCGCCAGGTGCCGAACTCGGTCACGCCCTGCGGCACCGACCACCACATGCGGCCGGCCCGCGAGAAGTCGTCGGAGGGGCCGGTGTAGTAGATCCCGCCCTCCTGCGTCGGGGCGATCCGGCACTCCAGGCGCTTGATCGGGTCGGCGATGTCGAAGTACTTCCCGTCCATCGCGCGGATCGACGCGTCGCTCGTCTCCTGCATCCACCGCTGCAGCGCGTCGGTGCCGTGCAGGATGCGGGCGGGGTCGGCGTCGAGGACCTCGATCGCGCGCGCCACGGAGGCACCGGACTCGATGCGGTCCGCGATGCGCTCCTGCTCGTCGCGCATGCGGGCGAGCTCCTCGATGCCCCACTCGTACGTCTCGTCGAGGTCGACGACCGCGCCGAGGAAGCGTCGGGAGTGCAGCTCGTAGTCCTCGCGGCCGACCGCGTCCACCGGGGTCGCGAGCGGCAGGAGCTCGTGCTGGAGGAAGCCGCTGAACGACCGGTAGGCGGCGGCTGCGACCTCCGCCCCGCGGGCCAGGTCGCTGCGGAGCGACTCGGGCAGCGGCGCGCCGCCCTCGAGCGCGGCGCCGTCCACCAGCTGCCGGAAGAACCCGTCCTCGGCGCCGTTGCGCGCCGCCTGCTCGGCGACGAACTCAACCTGGCGCTTCGCGGGCGTCACCTGCTCACGCGTGCCCTGGAGCAGGGTCTCGCGGTACCCCTCGAGGGCGTCCGGCAGCGCGGCGAGACGACCGGCGACGTCCTGCCAGTCGTCGGCCGTGGCGGTCGGCATCAGGTCGAGGACGTCGCGGAACTCCTGCGCGGGGCTCGCGATCACGTTGAGGTTCCGCAGGTGCAGCTTCCGCTCGTGCGACTCGACGACCAGGTCGAGCTCCGCGCCGAGGTCGGCCTTCGTCACGCGGTCCACGTCGTCGGTCGACTCGGCGGCGTCGAGGGCGCGGCGGGCCGAGCGGGCAGCGTCGGCGAGGGCGTCGGCACCGGCGGGAGAGGCGTCACCGTAGCCGTCGGTGCGTCCCGGGACACCGATGTACGTGGCGACGGTCGGGTCGAGGTCGACGAGGGTGGACACCCAGTCCTCCGCGACGCGGTCGACGGCGGACGGCTGGCGGACGGGTCGGTCTTCGCTCATGCCCCGACCCTACCCAGCGACACGACGACGGACGGGAGGCACGGTGCCAGCTGGCACCGTGCCTCCCGGCCGGCCCGTGGTCGCGACGCGACCCGCGCGCGTCAGTGCGCCGCGACCTCCCAGTTCGGGCCGACGCCGACCGACACGTCGAGCGGGACGCTCAGCTCGGCCGCCGCACCCATGCGCGTCCGCAGGATCTCCTCGACGCGCTCCTGCTCGCCGGGCGCGACCTCGAGGATGAGCTCGTCGTGCACCTGGAGCAGCAGGTGCGACTCGAGCGAGCCCTCACGGAGGTCCTCGTCGACACCGAGCATCGCGATCTTCATGATGTCGGCCGCCGACCCCTGGATCGGGGCGTTCAACGCGGCGCGCTCGGCGTTCTCACGGAGGACGCGGTTCGGGCTCTTCAGGTCCGGGAACGGACGACGGCGACCGAAGATCGTCTCGGTGTAGCCGTCCTCGCGGGCCTGCTCGACGACGCCCCGGAGGTAGTCGCGCACGGCACCGAACCGGGCGAAGTACTCGTTCATGAGCGTGCGGGCCTCGGACTGCTCGATGCGGAGCTGCTTCGACAGACCGAACGGGCTCAGGCCGTACGCCAGGCCGTAGGACATCGCCTTGACCTTCGTGCGCATCTCGGGCGTGACGTCGGCCGGCTCGACCGAGAACACCCGTGCGCCGACGAAGCGGTGCAGGTCCTCGCCCTCGTTGAAGGCCTGGATGAGGCCCGGGTCGCCCGACAGGTGCGCCATGATGCGCATCTCGATCTGCGAGTAGTCGGCGGTGACGAGGGTCGTGTACGGCTCGGCGACCGCGAAGGCCGAGCGGATGCGGCGGCCGACGGCGGTCTTGACCGGGATGTTCTGCAGGTTCGGGTCGGTCGACGACACGCGGCCGGTGCTCGTGCCGGTCTGCTCGTAGCGGGTGTGGATGCGCCCGTCGACGACCGCCGCGTCGAGCGTGTCGACGATCTGGCGGAGCTTCGTCGCGTCACGGTGCTGCAGCAGCAGGCCGAGGAAGGGGTGCGGGTGCTGCTCCTGCAGGTCCGCCAGGCTCGCGGCGTCGGTCGAGAAGCCCGTCTTCGTCTTGCGGGTCTTCGGCATCGCGAGCTCGGTGAACAGGACCTCCTGCAGCTGCTTCGGCGAACCGAGGTTCACCTCGTGCCCGATCTCGGCGAAGGCCTGCTGGGCGAGCTCGGCGGCCCGCTCCCCCAGGTCGTGCGACAGCCCGGTCAGCACCGGTCGGTCGATGCCGACGCCGATGGTCTCCATGCCCGCGAGCACCGGGACGAGCGGCAGCTCGATCGTGTCGAGCACGCGCAGCGAGGACTCGTCGACGCGCGAGCGCAGCGCGGTGTCGACGCGCAGGACGTACCAGGCGTGCACCCCGATGTTCACCGGCTCGGTCTCGGGGACGAGCTGGTTCGGGTCGGCGGTGGGCAGTTCCTCGCCGAGCTCCTGGTACACGAGGTCGGCGAGGGGCTGTCCCTGCTTGCCGGGCTGTGCGAGCCACCCGGTGATGCGGGCGTCGCCGGCGATGCCCGCGACGGTGATGCCGACCGTGCCGAGGGCCTTGATGGCGGTCTTGGCGTCGTGGAAGTGCTTCGGGGCGTCGGACGCGAACCACGCTGCGAGCTGCTCGTAGTCCTTCGCGCCGCTGCCGCCGGGCACCAGGACGGCGTCGTCGTGGGTGGCGATGCCGATCGCGCTGAGTCGGCCGTCGATGACCTCGACCGCGACGCCGAACCCGTTCTCGGCGTCGTTCGCACCCTTGCGCTCGAGCCAGTGGCCGAGCTCCTCGTCGATGACCGTGGTGACCTTCGGCGGGGTCGGGGCGCCGCTGTCGACGGCGCCGGGGGCGTCGCTCGCCTCGCTGGGCTCACCGCTGCCGGCGACCTTGAACACCCGGTCGAGCAGGGTGCGGAACTGCAGCTTCGCGAAGAGGTCGCGGACCGCCTGCTCGTCGAGCGGGCGCAGTGCGACGTCGCCGGGGCCCACGGGCAGCTCGACGTCGTTCACGAGTCGGTTGAGCTTCCGGTTCCGGATCGCCCGGTCCTTCTGCTCGCGGAGGTTGTTGCCGACGACGCCCTTGATCTCGTCGGCGTGCTCGAGCACCCCGTCGAGCGAGCCGTACGCCGTGATCCACTTCACCGCGGTCTTCTCACCGACCTTGTCGATGCCGATCAGGTTGTCGCTGGTCTCGCCCACGAGCGCCGCGATGTCGGGGTACTGGTGCGGCTCGATGCCGTACCGCTCGTACACCTTGTCGCGGTCGTAGCGGGTGAGCTCGGAGACACCGCGCACCGACGGGTACAGCAGCGTGACGTCGTCGTTCACGAGCTGGATGGAGTCGCGGTCGCCGGACACGACGTACACCTGGTACCCCTGCTCGGACCCCTGGCGGGCGAAGGTGGCGAGGATGTCGTCGGCCTCGTAGTCCTCCTTCGTGACCGTCGTGATGCCCATCGCCTCGAGCGCCTGCTGCAGGAGCGGGATCTGGCCCTTGAACTCCGGCGGGGTCTCGGAACGGGTGCCCTTGTAGTCCTCGTACTCACGCGTGCGGAACGAGAACCGGGAGATGTCGAACGCGACCGCCAGGTGCGTCGGCTTCTCGCGCTGCAGGAGCATGAGCAGCATCGAGATGAAGCCGTGGATGGCGTTCGTGTGCTGCCCCTCGCGGTTCACGAAGCTGTCGACCGGGAGCGCGTAGAAGGCCCGGAAGGCGAGCGAGTGGCCGTCGATGACCATGAGGGTAGGCTTTGCGGAGTCCGACACCCGGACAGCCTACCGACGCCATCCGACACGGGAGTCCGCCAGCGTGACCGACGACGTGACCCACGAACCGACCACCTCCGGAGCCGTCGACGAGCGACTGTCCGACCGCGGGATGGGTGAACTCGCCACGAAGATGGGCATGGAGATCACCGAGCTGAGCGCCGAGCGGGCCGTCGGATCGATCCCCGTCGAGGGCAACCGCCAGCCGGTCGGCCTGCTGCACGGCGGCGCCTACGTCGTGCTCGCCGAGAGCCTCGGGTCGATGGCCGCGAACGTCCACGCCGGCCCCGGGCGCTACGCCGTCGGCATCGAGCTGAGCGCGTCGCACTCGCGGAGCGCCACGAGCGGCCGCGTCACCGGGACCTGCACGGCGATCCACCTCGGCGGCACCCTGACGACGCACGAGATCGTCCTGACCGACGACGAGGGCCGACGGTGCTCGACCGTGCGGATCACGAACATGATCCGTGAGCGGCGCTAGTCCACCGGATCGGGACCGTTCAGTCCTCCGGCGGTCGCTGCAGCAGCAGGCGGGCGTCCCCGAACCCGAGCCGACGGTAGAGCGTCTCGCCGACGACGCTCGAGTGCACCACCACGCGCTCCGCGCCAGCCTCGTCCGCCACGTCGAGCAGGGCCGCGACCAGGAGCTTCGCGACTCCGGCACCGCGTAGGTCCGGGTGCACGTAGACGCTCTGCAGCTCGGCGGCGACGCGTCCCCGCGGACGGTGCGGCACCGGCGGACGGGCGTTCAGCGCGAGCCACGCCATGCCGAGCACGACGCCGCCCCGCTCCGCGACGACGCACCGGTGCGAGTCGGCGTGCTCGCGGGCGAAGGCGGTCATCGCCTCGCGGTACTCCTCGCGCGTCGCCGTCGGCGCGCGCCCGTCCTCGTCGACGCTCCACCGCCAGCGCAGGTCGGCGACCGCAGGCATGTCCGCCGGTCGGGAGGCTCGGATCACCACGTCGTCCATGTCCCCACCCTGCCAGGTCACCGGCTCGGCGGCGGGGCCGACCCGCGCCTCCCGTCCGGCACCTGCCGCGGCCGGGACGCGGAGAGCGCCGCCGGACCGGGTCCGGCGGCGCTCTCCGCGTGAGCGAGTGGGTACTCGTTACTTCTTGGCGCTGAGCTGCTCGATGATCGCCTTCGCGACGTCGTGCATGGTCAGACGGCGGTCCATCGACGCCTTCTGGATCCAACGGAACGCCTCGGGCTCGGTGAGGCCCATCTTCTCGTTGAGCAGGCCCTTGGCACGGTCGACGAGCTTGCGGGTCTCGAAGCGCTCGACGAGGTCGGCCACCTCGGCCTCGAGCGTGATGATCTGCTGGTGCCGCGAGAGGGCGATCTCGATCGCGGGCAGCAGGTCGTTCGGGGTGAAGGGCTTCACGACGTAGGCCAGCGCACCGGCCTCCGTCGCGCGCTCGACGAGGTCCTTCTGGCTGAACGCCGTGAGGAGGACCACCGGAGCGATGTGGTTCTTGGAGAGCTTCTCGGCAGCGGAGATGCCGTCGAGCTGCGGCATCTTGACGTCCATGACGACGAGGTCCGGGCGCAGATCGGTCGCGAGCTGGACGGCGGTCTCACCGTCGCCGGCCTCGCCGACCACGTCGAACCCGTTGTCGCGGAGGATCTCGACGATGTCGAGACGGATGAGCGACTCGTCCTCGGCGACGACGACGCGACGCGGTGCTGCTGGGGTTGCTTCTGTGTCACTCACGACGGAGAGCCTACTAGACGGAGTGCGCGGCTTCCGTCAGCTGTGGAGTGGCGTCGACAACGAGCTTCTGTACGAGTGGCGGGACCCTCGGTGCGCGCAGCCCCGCACGCCGTGAGCGACCTTGTACGAGTGGCGGGACTCGAACCCGCACGCCGTGAGGCAGAGCATTTTGAGTGCCCCGTGTCTACCGTTCCACCACACTCGCGAGGGCTCCAGGCTAGCAGGGCCCGGGTCCGCCTCCGGTCGTCACACCGGCACGAGCGGCTGCGGCTCCCCCGCCGGCAGCTCGACACGGACGGTGTCACCGGCGCGGACCACGCCGCCCGCGACGACCACCCCCATCACGCCGCCCTTGCGCTCCACCGTCCCGTCCTCGGCCCGACCGAGGACCGCGCGGAGCAGGCCGGGGTCGAAGTCGTTGATCTGCTGGCAGGGGTTCCGGAGCCCGGTCACGCGCACGCACGCCTCGTCACCGAGGTGGAGCAGCGCTCCCGTCGGCAGGCCGAGCAGGTCGACGCCGCGCGTGGTGACGTTCTCCCCCATGTCGCCGGGGACGACCGTGTGCCCGGCCGCCGCGACCTCGTCGAAGACCTCGGCGTGCAGCAGGTGCACCTGGCGCAGGTTCGGCTGCGAGGGGTCGCGGGCGACGCGCGACCGGTGCTGCACGGTCGTGCCGGCGTGGGCGTCGCCCTCGACACCCCACCCGGCGACGAGGCTGATCTCCTCGACGACGGGCTTGCTGAAGCGGTGCTCGGCGTCGCGGCTCACCGCGACGACCCGGCCGGTCTCCTGAAGAGCGCTCACGTGCCCATCGTGGCAGACGCAGGGGCCTGACCGACAGCCCGGGGTGCTCCCGGCGCAGCATCGACGGACCGTCCGGTGCGGGGCAGGCGGAGCACGAACCGGGCGCCGCCGAGCGTGGCGTCGTCCCCGTGGACCAGGGTGCCGCCGTGGGCGACCGCGATGCCTCGGGCGATCGGCAGGCCGAGTCCTGCGCCGCCCGAGCGGACGTCGCGGGAGTCCTCGAGCCGGACGAGCCGGTCGAACACCCGCTCCCGGTCCTCGACGGGGATGCCGGGTCCGTCGTCCTCGACGACGAGCACCACCTCGCCCCCGTCCGTGCCGAGGACCACCCGGACCGTCCCCGTCCCGCCGGTGGACCGTGCGGCGTTGTCGAGGAGGTTGCCGAGCACCTGGGCGAGCCGGTCGGGGTCGACGTCTGCTCGCACGGGCCCAGACGGTACGTCGGGCTGCAGGGCGATGCCCGGCAGCCGGAGTCCGAGCCGGTCGACCTCGGCACGGAGCCACGGCACGAGGTCGGTCGGCCGTCGGTTGAGGGCGATCCCGCGGTCGAGGCGCGCCATCGTGAGCATGTCTTCGACGAGGCGTGCCGCGCGGTCCGCCTGGCGGACGACGTGCACGGCGAGCACCTCGGTCGTCGCGGGGTCGTCACCGCCGCTGCGCACGAGGGTGTCGGCCGCTGCGCGGACACCGGCGACCGGCGTGCGGAGTTCGTGTGCCGCGTCGGACAGGAACCCGCGCACGCGCTCCTCGGCGGCGACGGCCTGGGCCTCGGCGCCCTCGACGGCGTCGAGCATCCCGTCGAACGCGGCGGCCACGCGGCCGATCTCGGTGTCGGTCCTGGCGGGTCGGAGGCGCCGACCGCGATCACCGTCGGCAATCGAGCGCGCCGTCGCGGTGACCTCGTCGAGCGGGCGCAGCGCCCGACGGACGACCACGACGACGCCCGCGACGGCGACACCGAGGAAGGCCGCGGACGCGCCGCCCATGACCCACCCGAGCTGCGCGAGGGTCTCCTGGACGTCACGTGTCCCGGCGGTGAGCGTGATGCGGGTGCCGTCGTCGAGGACGGACCGGAGCGTGAGGACGCCGTCGTCGTCGCGCAGGCTGGACGACACGACGGACGCACCGGACGTCGCCGAGGCGGCTCCGGGCCCGGTCGACCCGGCCGACGACGACCCGGCAGACGTCGACCCGGCAGACGTCGATCCGGGGGCCGACGACCCTGCGGACAACCGGTTGCGCACGGCCGGCCCCGGGAGCCCTCCTGGGTCGGGGGGACCGGAGCGCAGCTGGTCCGGAGTGGGACCGGCTTCGACAGCGGCACCGTCGGGCTGCACGATCCGCACCGAGAGTCCCTGAGCCGAGAGCCGGTCGGCCAGGTCGTCCGCGTCGAGCACCCCGACGAGCGCGGCCGCGGCGGCCGCCCGGTCCCGCAGTCGGTCCTCGACCTGGGCGTGGAGCCGGGCGCCGAGCACCGCCTCGACCGCGACGACGAGTCCGGCGAGCAGCACCGCGAGCAGCACGAGCACCGCCACGACGGTCCGCAACCGCAGCGACGTGGTACGGAGCCGACCGCCGACCGCGGCATCACGCTGCGCCCCTGTCCACGGCGAGCCGGTACCCGAGCCCCCGGACGGTGTGCACGAGCCGGGGTCCGTGCGCCTCCATCTTGCGGCGGAGTGCGCTGAGGTGGACCTCGACCAGGTTCGGCGCGATGTCCTCGTAGCCCCACACCTGTGTCGTGATCTGTCCCTTCGACACCGTCCGGCCCCGGCTCTCGGCGAGGAAGCGCAGCAGCCGGAACTCCGTGGCGGTCAGGTCGAGCAGGACACCACCGCGTCGGACGGTCGCGCCCTCGGGGTCGAGCACCAGGTCGCCGACCTCGATCACCGACGGGACCCGACCGCGGCGACGCAGCACCGCGGTCACCCTGGCCACGAGCTCGGCCATCGCGAACGGCTTCACCACGTAGTCGTCGGCCCCCTCGGCGAAGCCGCGGAGTCGGTCGTCGAGCTCGTCCCGCGCGGTCATCATCACGACGGCGGCGTCCGACCGTGTGCGGATCCGGGCCGCGAGGAGCATGCCGCTCGGGCCGGGCAGCATCCAGTCGAGCAGGACGAGGTCGGGGGCGGCCCGGTCGAGGTCCTCGGCGATCGAGCGGCCGTCGGACACCTCGGTCACGACGAAGCCCTCGGCGCGCAGGGTCGCGGCGACGGCGGTGCGGAGGGAGTCGTCGTCCTCGACCACCAGGACACGAGCGGGTGCGTTCACGGCGGACACGGTAGGTGGGCACTGCCTGCAAGGAGCATGGAGGACGCTGGAGGACCGCTGTGCTTCAGTCCTGCTTCAGATTCGAGCTCGACCGTCGTCCTCGTCGCCGGACCACCCCGGTCCGGTCACACCGACACGGAAGGCACACCATGCAGGACGAACGACACGACCAGCCCGTCACCGCTCCGGACCGTCGCCGCCGCACGCTGCGTCGCGTGGGGATCGGATCCGCGGCCGCTGCAGCGCTGCTCCTCGGCGGGCTCGGCGTGACCGCCGCAA
>NZ_RBLU01000254.1 GCF_003989515.1 Curtobacterium sp. HSID17257 | reverse complement strand
GCAGGAGCACGACCACGACCGAGGTCGACGGCGACCAGGCGGTGATCGACCCGAGCACGGCGAGCACGGCTGCGAAGGGGTCGCTCGGTCCGGTGGAGCCGGTGCCGATCGAGTGCCAGCCGTACCCCGGGTGGGGGGGGGCAACTTGGGCACCGGCAACCCCGCCCCGGGGGCCGACAGCGGGAACGGGGGCAGGAGCACGACCACGACCGAGGTCGACGGCGACCAGGCGGTGATCGACCCGAGCACGGCGAGCACGGCTGCGAAGGGGTCGCTCGGTCCGGTGGAGCCGGTGCCGATCGAGTGCCAGCCGTACCC
>NZ_RBLU01000253.1 GCF_003989515.1 Curtobacterium sp. HSID17257 | reverse complement strand
CGGGCCATGCAGGTGCATCGGTCCCAGGTGGTCGAGGTCCGGGCGGTAGCCGGTCGCCCAGAGCAGGACGTCGATCGAGGTGTCGGTGCCGTCGGCCTCCACGACGCCGTGCGGACGGACCTGCGTGGGGGCCCTACCCGACGGGGTGCACCGGCGGCTCGCGGGTCACCTTGGTGCCCGACATCGGGACGCCACCGAGCGGGCCATGCAGGTGCATCGGTCCCAGGTGGTCGAGGTCCGGGCGGTAGCCGGTCGCCCAGAGCAGGACGTCGATCGAGGTGTCGGTGCCGTCGGCCTCCACGACGCCGTGCGGACGGACCTGCGTG
>NZ_RBLU01000252.1 GCF_003989515.1 Curtobacterium sp. HSID17257 | reverse complement strand
GTCGTCGTACGGTTCGTCGTCGAGCGGGTAGTCGTCGACCGGCAGGTCGTCACGAGCCGACGGCGTCGGGGACTGCTCCGGTGTCGTCGACTGCTCCGGTGCCGTCGTCCCCGCGGGTGCCGTGTCCGCCGCGCCGGCGGTCGGCTGCTCGCTCGTCCGCGGACGTGCCGCCGCGCAGGACGGCTGCGGGCCTTGCCCGGGGCCGGGCGGGACCGCCCGGCCGACGGAGGAGGGCCCGGGATCGGGGAACGGCGATCGGTCGTCGTACGGTTCGTCGTCGAGCGGGTAGTCGTCGACCGGCAGGTCGTCACGAGCCGACGGCGTCGGGGACTGCTCCGGTGTCGTCGACTGCTCCGGTGCCGTCGTCCCCGCGGGTGCCGTGTCC
>NZ_RBLU01000027.1 GCF_003989515.1 Curtobacterium sp. HSID17257 | reverse complement strand
ACCCCGCCGACTCCGCCGCCGCCGAGCGGACCGTTCGCGACCTCCGCGTCGCCGTCGAGCGGGTCGACCCGGGCGCCGTCGTCGGCGGCGTCACGGCGACCGCCGTCGACACGAACGACACCGGCATCCGGGACCGGTCGGTCATCATCCCCGTGGTGCTGGCCGTCATCCTCCTGATCCTCGTGCTGCTGCTCCGCAGCGTGGTGGCCCCGCTCGTGCTCGTCGGCAGCGTCGTCGTGTCCTTCGCGGCCGCCCTCGGTGTCGGCGCCCTGGTCTTCGACCACGTGTTCCGGTTCCCCGGGGCCGACCCGTCCGTGCCCCTGTACGCGTTCGTGTTCCTCGTGGCGCTCGGGGTGGACTACAACATCTTCCTCATGACCCGGGTGCGCGAGGAGTCGCTGCGACACGGTCCGCGGGAAGGAGTGCTCCGCGGACTGGCCGCCACCGGCGGCGTCATCACGTCAGCGGGCATCGTGCTGGCGGCGACCTTCGCGGCGCTCGGGGTGATCCCGATCCTGTTCCTGGCGCAGATCGCCTTCGTGGTGGCGTTCGGGGTGCTGCTCGACACCGTCGTGGTCCGGTCCCTGCTCGTCCCGGCGCTCGTGATCGACCTGGGCCGCCGTGCGTGGTGGCCGTCGCGCCTCTCGCGCGCAGCCCGTCACATGTGACACGCTGGTGGCATGCCAGTCCCCTCCACGCAGCCGGCCGCAGAGCGCAAGCTGCTCCGCGACACCGTGCAGGACAAGATCCGCGACGCGATCATGGACGGCACGCTCGAGCCGGGTGAACGACTGAACGACGACGACCTGATCGCGTGGCTCGGGGTCTCGCGGACGCCGATCCGCGAGGCACTGGCAGAACTCGCACGGGCCGGACTGATCGAGATGGCGCCGAACCGCTACACGCGCGTCGCCGCCCCGACGAAGGACGAGCTGCTCGACGCATACCGCACCCTCGGTGTCATCTACGGCGGGGTCGTCCGGCTGGCCGTCCCGCGGTTCTCGGACGCCGAACGCGAGCGCGTCCTCGGGGTGCTCGACGACGTGCTGGCGCGCCTCGACGCCGACCAGCAGGCCGACCTCGCGCGTGAGGGCGCGGACGTCTACTCGATGTGGGCCGACGCCTGCGGCAACGCCTCGCTCGCGCAGCTGTGCCGCTCGACCACCGACGGCCTCGCGTTCCGGCTCCGGGTCCCGGAGCTCGCCGAGCTCGTCCCCACCGACGTCGTGCGTCCTGAGCTCGTGAAGCTCCGCGCCGCGGTCGTCGCGGGTGAACCCGTCGCCGCGGAGCTCGCGATGGAGGCGATCCACCTCCTGCCCACGCGCGACTGAGCACGTCGGGCGCGTACAGCGTCGGCCGCGGACCCTCAGGGATCTCCCTGTCCGATCCACGCTGTGCCGTTATGGTTTCCGGGTGAGCATCGAACCCGAGCAGACGACGCGCCGTGCCCGCCGCGGCCACGTGCCGCCGCGCCACGGGCGCCAGAAGCGCGGGGGCGGGGTGGTCCTGCCGGCGGTGGCCGGTGTGCTGGCCATGGGCCTCGTGCTGACCGGAGGCTACGCCGCCTTCGCCTTCACGAGCCTGAACAGCGGCGTGACGAAGATCGATGCGATCAGCCCGCGCTCGAGCGACGACGACAGCGACGACGTGGACGGCCAGGCGCAGAACATCCTGCTCGTCGGCGACGACCACCGCCCGGACAACGCGACGCCCGAGCAGATGGCCGAGCTGAGCACCGAGGACGACGGCGGCGCGACGAACACCGACACGATGATCGTCCTGCACATCAGCGCCGACGGGTCCCGGGCGACGATGATCTCGTTCCCGCGTGACTCGTACGTGCCGATCCCCGGTGTCGGCAAGGGCAAGCTCAACAGTGCGTTCTACTACGGCACGCTCAACGGCGGCGGCGACACCGGCGGCGCGAAGCTGCTCATCCAGACGATCCAGGACCTCAGCGGCCTGACGATCGACCACTACGTCCGGGTGTCGCTGCTCGGCTTCTACCAGGTGGTCAAGGAGCTCGGGCCGGTCGAGGTCTGCCTGAACAACGCGGTGAACGATCCCTACTCCGGCGTCGACCTGCCGGCGGGGACCTCGGAACTCGACGCCAAGCAGGCGCTGTCGTTCGTCCGGCAGCGGCACGGGCTGCCGAACGGCGACCTCGACCGCAACGTGCGGCAGCAGTACTTCCTGTCGCAGGAGGCCCGCAAGGTCCTCTCGGCGGGCACGCTGCTGAACCCGATCAAGATGAACAACATCCTCAGTGCCGTCGGTGGCTCGATCCAGACGGACACCGACCTGGTCTCGCTCGCGACGCAGATGCGGAACCTGCGGCCCGGGAACATCCAGTCGGCGACGATCCCGACGCTCGGCACCCCGACCATCACGGTGGGTGGCCGCCCGCTGTCCATCGTCGAGATCGACACCGTCGGACTGCCCGCCTTCGTGCAGGGACTCGTGGGCGAGCCGGAGGAGTACACGAAGGCCACGGCCGCCGAGCCCGCCGCGACGACCGCCACCGTGCTGAACGGCAGCGGGACGTCCGGCGCCGCCGCGACCGCGACCGCGAACCTCACCGCGCGCGGCTTCCAGGTCGGGACCCCGGGTTCCTCGGACACGACGCAGAAGACGCAGGTGCAGTACCCCGCCGGACAGGAGGCGCAGGCCAAGGCCGTCGCCGCGCTGGTGCCGGGTGCGGTCGTCGTCCGGTCCACCACGGTGTCGGGCGTCACGCTCGTCCTCGGGACCGACGGCATCACCGTCAGCGCCCCGGCCGCCCCTGCCGACGGGACGTCCGCCCCGGCGGAGGAGGCACCCGAGGCCGAGGCGTCGCAGCCGGCGGAGCCGGAGCCCGCGCCGAGCTCGACCGACGTGAAGAACTACGGCGAGGAAGGCGTCTGCATCAACTGACGCAGCCGACACCACCCTGGGGTCCCCGGCGGGAGCGTGCCGGTAGGTTCGACCGGTGACCCACGCCGCACGTCCGATCACCCTGATGACCTACAACGTGAAGAACCCGGACCCGCGGCACGACTGGCCCGCACGGCTGCCGTTGGTGCTGGACGTCATCCGCCGGCACGACCCCGACGTGCTCTGCGTGCAGGAGGCGTTCGACCACCAGATGGACGCCCTGCGGCACGGGCTGCCGGACCACGACGCCGTCGGGCAGGGTCGCGAGGGCGGTACGGCGGGGGAGCACGCCGCGATCTTCTTCCGCCGCGACCGGCTGCGCCCCGTCGACGTCGGGACCTTCTGGTTCTCCGACACCCCGGACGAGCCGGTGTCGAACACCTGGGGGAGCCTGTACCCGCGGGTCGCCAACCACACGCGGTTCCTCGACACCGACGGGCCCGCGTTCACGCTCCTCACCGCACACTTCGACCACGAGGAGAACGAGCACGGGGACGAGGTGCGTCGGCGCAGCGCCGCCCTCGTCGTCGAGCGGCTCGCTCCGGTCGACGGCCCGGTCGTCTTCGCGGGCGACTGCAACGAGCCGTGGGGCGCGGGTCCGGCCTCCCGCGTGTTCACCGACGCCGGGTACCGGGACGCCTGGACCGATGCCGGTGACCCCGCCGACCGCACGGCGTCCTTCAACGGCTGGCAGGCGCCGGTGGACTCGGGCGAGCGGATCGACTGGGTGCTGACCCGCGGCGACGTCACGGCCGAGCGTGTGGTGATGGACCACGACGGACCCGAGACGTGGGCCGCGAGCGACCACTTCCCGGTCGTGGCGACGCTGCGCGTGGCCTGAGCCGCCGGGCGGTGCGCTGACGGCAGCCGCGAGCGGGTGGCGTCAGCAGGAGCGGCGTGCGTGCACCGGCATCGGGGAGCCGATGACGGTGACCTCGGTGTCGTCGGTCAGTGCCGAGACACCGTTCGTGCCCTGTGCGTCGTCGTCCGCGCCGTCGCCGCTGCCGTCGGCGCCCTGGTCGCCCGTGGGCGCGGAACCGGCGGTGGTGCCGTCGTGCCCGGTACGCGGGTCGCCTGCGGACGGGGCGTCGTCGTCCGGTGCCCAGCCGGACTCGAGCAGCAGCTGCCACGCCTGGGAGTCGCCGGATCCGAACGAGACCTTGTCGGAGCGCGGCGCGGCCTGGATCGCGTCCGCCACGTCGTCGCCGACCTGGACGCCGTCGGGCCCCGTCAGCTCGACCCGCTCACCGGTCCGGCTCCGCACGGAGTCCCGGAGGACCCGGATCTCGACCGCGTTGCCGACGGAGGACGGTGTGTCGAGCGCGGCGACGCGGACCGCGCCGCCCCAGGTGTAGGTGGTGCCCGACGGGAAGCACGCGCCGCCGTCGCCGGCCGCGGTCTGCGTGCGCGACGGGGTGCCGAGCAGTCGGTTGAGCAGCGTGACGGTCGACCGCGCGTCGCGCATGGACACTTCGGCGACGGTGGCGTCGCCGCGACGGAGCACGAGTGACTCGGCGTCCAGCTCGACGGTGTCGACGCGGCGCAGGTCGCGGTCGGTCACCCGGACCAGCGGTTGCGCCGGGCTCGCGACGTCGCTGCGGTCCTCGGCAGCCGCAGCCGGTGCCGCACCCCCGGGAGCCGTGACGTCGAACCCGACCGTGCCGGCTGCGAAGGCGAGCGCGGCTGCGCCGAGCGCGAGCAGGGTACGGGGAGTCACCAGTCGACCGTACGACCCCCAGCCGTGCAGGACGACAGGTGTTACCGAATCGCAGCCCTCTCGTCACGTGTTCGTGATCTTGGGGATGTGTCACGAAGAGCGGCGCGGGGGACAGCCGGCTGGACGGCCGAGCGTGTCCGGGTGCGTACCGTCCAGGCCATGACGGAGCAGCAGAACGACCAGGCAGGGCCCGGACAGACGGGGCTCGACCAGTACTCGATGCAGGACCCCACGAAGATGTACGCGGACAAGAAGCCGGACGAGCAGTACCTGCAGGGTGCCGGCACCGACGAGGAGATGGCGGAGAACGTCCCCGCCGACCACGGCGAGGACACCTACCGCGGCTCGGGGCGTCTGCAGGGCCGCAAGGCGCTCGTCACCGGTGGCGACTCGGGCATCGGCGCCGCCGTCGCGATCGCGTACGCCCGCGAGGGTGCCGATGTCGCGATCGTGTACCTGCCCGAGGAGCAGGAGGACGCCGACCGCATCGTCGGGCTCATCGAGGCAGCCGGTCGCAAGGCCGTCGCGATCCCGGGTGACATCAAGGACCTCGCGTTCTGCGAGGAGCTCGTGCAGCGGGCCGTCGACGGTCTCGGCGGGCTCGACATCCTCGTCAACAACGCCGGCAAGCAGCAGAACGTCGACGACATCACGAAGATCTCGGACGAGGAGTTCGACGAGACCTTCAAGACGAACGCGTACGCGACGTTCCGCATCACGAAGGCCGCCGTGCCGCACCTGCAGCCCGGCTCGACGATCATCAACACCACGTCGATCCAGGCGTACGCGCCGTCGCCGCACCTCGTGCACTACGCCGCCACGAAGGCGACCGTGAACAACATGGCGAAGGGCCTCGCGGCACAGCTCGCGCCGAAGGGCATCCGCGTCAACGCGGTGGCGCCCGGCCCGATCTGGACGCCGCTGCAGCCGGCCGGTGGCCAGCCGCCGGAGGCGCTGCCGTCCGCGGGCGAGCAGACCTACCTGGGCCGCTGGGGCCAGCCCGCCGAGCTCGCGCCGGCGTTCGTCTTCCTGGCGAGCGGCGAGTCGTCCTACGTGGTTGGCGAGACGCTGCACGTCGACGGCGGCATGCCGACGCCGTAGTCGCGACCAGCAGCGGACGGGAGGCACGGTGCCGGCTGGCACCGTGCCTCCCGTCCGTCACGTGGCCGGGTCGACCGTCGACGGTCAGCAGGCGACGGACCGCGCCATCCGCTCCAGCAGCTCGCGTGCCGACATCGCCGCGGTCAGCTCGACCTCGACCGGGTTGATCCCGATCGCCCGCTCGAACGCGCGGCGACGGGCCTGGTCGGCGACCGGGACCTCGGGACGCTGCGGCAGGCGCGCGATCGCCCGTGCCGCGGCGTCGAAGGCGCCGGCGGGGGAGCCGAGCTGCTCCCACATCGTCCGCACGTCGTGCGCCACCTGTGCGTCGTCGCTGCCGAACTCGAAACCGGCCGACGCCATCGTGGCGAGTCCCTGCGCGACGGGGTCCTGCGGGTCCATCCCGGCATGGTCGCACGGAACGCTCGGTCTGCGCTGGGGTCGGACACTTGTCCCCCGACATGCCGACACCCGTACCGGGGATGCCGTGTCCCCCGACACTGCGGTTGGATCAGGGGTGCGGACAGGACGTCCGCCGCACGACGGAGGGCACGATGCTCGAACACACCAGCGCGGACACGCAGGCGGCAGCCGCCGCGGCCGCCTCCCTGCACCTGCGGATCACCATCGTGGGCGCCACGGTCGACGTGCTCCGCGACGTGCCCTTCCACGAGGCCCACGTCGGCATGGTCGCCGAGCGGATGGGCATCACGACCGCGGAGCTCCGTCAGCACTTCCCCTCCTGGGACGGCCTCGTGCTCGCCGCGGTCGACCGGTGGAACGGCGCCCGTCTGGAGGAGGTCGCACACGAGGTCGGCGACGGCCCGACGGTCGAGCTGCTGCGGGCGATCGTCGCCTCGAACGCCGAGGACCCCGCGCTCATGCGGCTGCTCGTCGCGCTGCTCTCCGTCGCCGGCAACCCCGCGCACCCGATGTCGACCTACCTGCGCTCGCGCTACCAGCTCTTCTTCTCGCAGATCCGCCGAGGGCTCGAGCACGACATCGCCGTCGGCCGTGCGCCGCACACGATGGACCCGCGACGCGGCGCCGAGCAGCTCATCGCGCTGTACGAGGGGCTCCAGCTGCAGGCGATGCTGCGTCCGGACCTCGACCTCGTGCCGGCGTTCGACCGTGCCGTCGCGCGGCTCGAGCGTGGGTGGATGGAACGGTACGAGCCGCAGGCTGCGCAGCGCTTCTCGCAGTGGAGCGACAGCGGGAGCTGGGAGATCTGAGGCCTGGCCGCAACGCGCGTCGGCCGGACCGACGCGGAGCCGCGCAGGCGTAGTCGTGGAGGCTCCGACGGAAGGAACCGACATGGCAGCACCGAACCCGATCCAGGTCCAGAAGTACCTCAGCGGCATCGACTACCCGGCCTCGAAGGACGACATCGTGGCGACCGCCGAGAAGGAGGACGCCCCCGGTGACGTCCTCGACGCGCTGAAGAACATCCCGGACGGCGACTACGACGCTCCCACCGCGGTGACGAAGGCCGTCTCCGACAAGGGCTGACCGGCACCCAGGCGTACCCGAGACTCGGGCTGCGCGACGTTCCTCGTGCTCCAGGGCACGAGATCGGTCGCCCAGCCCGAGTCTCGCGTCCGGGGGGCCTAGCGCGGGCGGTGGCCCCGCGGCACCGAACCGTTGCCCGGGTCGTACCCGGTGTCCCGCAGCACGGGGATCGCCGTCGTGTCGTTGTGGACCGAGTGCACCGTCACCCGACGCGCGCGCCGCAGGGCCCGCCGTGCGCCCGGGGTCGCCACGAGGCCGCCGAGCACGAGTCCGGCGCCGATGCCGAGCGCCACCGAGACCGCCGCCACGAAGTCGAGGGCGGCGCCGGACGACCCGGACATGAAGTTGAGCAGTGCGTTCGACACCGCGACACCGGGCAGCAGCGCGCCGCAGAACGCCGGCACCGCGATCGCCGCCACGGCCGTGCGCATCCGGGCGGCCGCGATGGTCGACAGCACGCCGAGCAGCACCGACGCGATGAACGTCGCTCCGAGGAGCGGCATCCCGAGGTGCCGGAGCTCCCAGAGGAACGCCCCGGCCGTGACCGAGAACACCACCGCGACCGGGATCACCCGCGCGCTGGCCTGCTGCACGAAGCAGTTCGCCGCCGCCGACACGACCGTCAGCGACAACGAGGCCCAGAGCGGCAGCGGCTGCAGGACGATGCCGGACGGGTCGACCTCGATCCGGAGCCACTGCAGCACGGCGATGCCCGCGGGCACCCCGACGACGATCGCGGCGATCACGAGCACGATGTAGAAGGCCCGGGCGACGGCCATCGCCCGGAAGCCGGAGATCGCGTCCTGGGCCCAGGTGACGAGGGACACGTGCGGCAGCAGCAGGACCACGAGCGCGGCGACCATCGTGGCCGCACCGGTCGCGGTGAGGACGTCGGCCCAGATCGCCAGGGTGCCGATCGCCGAGGCGACCGCTGCCTGTGCTCCGGAGACGAAGAACTGCGGGAAGCCCCGGCCCGTCAGCCAGCGGCCGGACAGGATGATCCCGAGCATGAGCACGAAGGCCCCCGCGCCGGCGCGCCAGCCGCCGCCGGCCTGCATCGCGATCGAGGTGCCGAGCACGGAGAGCCCGACGTCGGCGAGCCAGGACGGCCAGCGACTCGGCAGCCGCAGCACCGCCACCAGGGCGCTCACGGCACTCGTCATGTCGCGTTCGCCGTGCACCAGGTCGTCGACGATCTGGTTCGCACGGGCGAGCCGGTCGAGGTCCGAGCCGTCCGACTGCACCGTCCGCACCTTGACGAGCGGCGGGTGGTCGGCCGGGGCGTACTGGAGCGTCACCGAACTGCCGGAGAAGTCGAGGTCGAGCGGCGCGAGGTTCCACTTCGTCGACACCGCGACGACGGCGGTCTCGACGCTGCGGGTGTCGGCGCCCGAGGCGAGCATGACCTCCGCCAGGTCGAGGCAGAAGTCCACGATCTGCACGGGCGAGTACTGCTCGCGCGGGCGGGTGTCGGGGGTGACGTCCTCGTAGATCGTGCCGCGCAGCCGAGCGCGGGCGTCGCGGATGTCGTGCTGTGCGAGGTTGCGGACGCGCGGCCGGGGTGGACGCCCGGGCCGCGGGACGCCGGGGAGGAACTGCTCGGCCATCAGACCATGGTGCCAGCCGCTCGCGCCCGAGTCCGGACGTCGGCTGGACGCTGCCGATGACGGATCAGTGACGGCGCTGTGCGCTGAGTCGTCCGGCCGCGAAGGCCGCCACGACCGCGCCCAGGAGCACGAGTGCCGGTCCGACGACGAGCTGCCACGGGCGGACGCCGGCGACGTACGAGAAGTCGGACTCCGGCGCGGTCACGAACCAGCCGGACGACGACGGCGGTGCGGCGAGGACGAGTACGACGCCGACCACTGCCACGACGATGCCGAGCCACAGGGCGACGTGGGTCCGGGTGCGGAACAGACGCATGCAACCCACGGTACCGACGGACGGACGGGAGGCGCGGTGCCAGCTGGCACCGCGCCTCCCGTCCGGCACGTGGTCGCGGCTACTGCTCGAAGGTCGCCTTGAGCTCGATGTCGACGCCGGTGAGCGCCTTGGAGACCGGGCAGGTCGCCTTGGCCTCGTCCGCCGCCTTGAGGAAGGCGGCCTCGTCGATGCCGGAGACCTCGCCGTTCACGGTGAGGGTGATGCCGGTGAGCTTGAAGCCACCCGCGCTGTCCGGGCCGAGCGAGACGTCGGCCTTGACGTCGAGGGCCTCGACCGTGCCGCCGGCCTCGCCGAGGATCGCCGAGAACTGCATCGCGTAGCAGGCCGAGTGGGCTGCGGCGATGAGCTCCTCGGGGCTGGTGGTGCCACCGGCCTCGTCGGCGGCGCGCTTCGGGAAGGAGACGTCGTACGTGCCGACCTTCGAGCTCGACAGCTCGACCTGGCCGGAACCGTCGTTGAGGCCGCCGTGCCAGGCGGTGCGTGCGGTGCGCGTGGGCATGTCCGCTCCTTTCGTCGGGGAGTCGACCCGCTGCGGGCCGACGTGTCCGAGTCAATCGGAGAACGCTCGTTCTCGCAACCGGCTCTCGGTGAGTACGCAGGTCGGCGCCGCCGGAAGGACGGACGCCTGAGCGAGTCTCGAGCTGTGCGACCGCTCTCGGGCTGATCGGCGCGAGGGGCGTCGCTGAGCACGAGACTCGGGCACGTCCGGCCAGCCGTGCGGCGGCGGCCTCGGCGTCAGAGGGCGGGGCCCGCCTTGCGCAGCAGGGTCGCCTGCTCCGGGGACGAGCGCGCCGCGTACCCGATGCGGCTCTCCCGCACGTGCCACGCCATCCGTTCGGCCGCCGCCTCGACGTCCCCCGCGTCGATCGCGGCGAGGATGCGCCGGTGGTCGGGCCACAGCCGCTTGCCGCGCGACGAGGTGTCGAGCGCGTACAGCCACTCGATCTTCCGTGAGAGCTGGCGGAGCAGGGTCGCGAGCGTCGAGCTGCCGGAGAGCTCGGCGACGAGCAGGTGGAAGCGCTCGTTGAGGTCGACGAGCAGCTCGAGCTCGTCCCGCTCGACTGCCGTGTCCCCGTCGTCGAGGACGACGCCGAGCTCGCGGCGCACACGCCACCAGTCCTCGGGCGGGGCGTCGGCGTCGAACAGCGTCCGTGCCCGGGTCGCAGCGCGGCGGGCGGTGGCGGTCTCGAGCGCCTCCCGCACGGCGAACAGGTCGTCGGCCTCGTCGAAGGGGATCGCGGCGATGCGGGAGCCGACGTTCGGGCGGGAGACGACGAAGCCCTCGCCCTCGAGGCCGCGCAGGGCTTCGCGGACCGGCACCCGGGAGACCCCGTACCGCTCCGCGAGGAACGCCTCGGTCACCCGGGTGCCCGGTTGCAGGGCGCCGGTCACGATGTCGTGGCGGATGGCGTCGATGACGCTCGTCCCGTTCAGCACGGAGCCGATCGTGCCACACTCTGTCGGTCGGCCACCCGGGACCCCGTCACGCAGCCGCCTCGGCCAGCGCCTTGCGCCCGAGGGTGCCGCATGGCGTCGAGCAGGTCCGTCACGCAGCCGCCTCGGCGAGACGCTTGCCCGGGATGGCGTCGAGCAGGTCCTTCGTGTACTGCTCCTGCGGGTCGTCGAACACCGCGGCGACCGATCCCCGTTCGACGACCTCGCCCCGCCGCATCACCACGACATCGTCGGCGATCCGCCGGACCACCCCGAGGTCGTGGGTGATGAACAGGTAGCTCAGCCCGAGTCGGTCCTGCAGTTCCTCGAGCAGCGCGAGGATCTGCTCCTGCACGAGCACGTCGAGCGCGGACACCGCCTCGTCGAGGATGATCAGCTCGGGTTCGAGCGCCAGCGCCCGGGCGATCGCCACCCGCTGCCGCTGCCCACCGGACAGCTCGTTCGGCCGGAGCTGCGCGACCTCGCGGGGGAGCGCCACCTGGTCGAGGAGCGTCGCGACCCGTTCGGTGCGCGACGCCCGGTCACCGATGCCGAACACCCGCAGGGGTTCGTCGATGATCCGCTCGATGGTCGAGGTCGGGTCGAGCGACCCGTACGGGTCCTGGAACACGGGCTGCACCCGGCGTCGGATCTCCCGCCGCTCGGCGCCACGTGCGGCCCCGATGGACTTCCCGTCCACGAGGGCGGTGCCCGACGTCGGCGTCTCGAGCCCGAGCACGATCCGCGCCACGGTCGTCTTCCCCGAGCCGGACTCGCCGACGACCGCGGTGGTCGTGCCGCGACGCACCGCGAACGACACCCCGTCGGCAGCCTTGAGCGTTCCGGCACCACGACCGCGGAGCCGGTACTCCTTCACCAGGTCGGACACGACGAGGATCGGCTCGCCCGCGGCCACGGGCTCCGGCGCCACCCCGGACAGCGCGGGGGCCGCTGCGATGAGCCGCTTGGTGTACTCGTGCTGCGGGTCGCGGAGGATCGCCTCGGGCGCACCCTGCTCGACGATGTCGCCGTCGAGCATCACGACGACGCGGTCGGTCCGGTCGGCCGCGACCCCGAGGTCGTGCGTCACGAACAGCAGCGTCGTGCCGTGCTGGTCGACCAGGGTCTGCAGGTGGTCGAGGATCTGCCGCTGCACGGTCACGTCGAGGGCGCTGGTCGGCTCGTCGGCGATGAGCAGCTCGGGCTGACGGGCGAGCGCCACCGCGATGAGGATGCGCTGCCGCATGCCGCCGGAGAACTCGTGCGGGAACTGGTCCGCCCGACGGGAGGCCTCGGGGATGCCGGCCTCGGTCATCAGCGCCACGACCCGGTCCCGGATCGCCGCCCGTCCCCGGAGCCCACCGGCCCGCAGCGCGTCGGCGATCTGTGCACCGACCCGCATCGACGGGTTGAGGTTCGTCGACGGGTCCTGCGGCACGAGCCCGATCCGTCCGCCCCGCACGCGCCGCATGAGCGCCTCGTCGGCGTGGGCGATGTCGTCGTCACCGAGGCGGATCGTGCCACCCGTGATGTGCCCCGCGCCGGGCAGCAGCCGCAGCAGGGCCGCGATGAGCGTGGACTTGCCCGATCCGGACTGCCCGACGATCGCGACGCGCTCGCCGCGGCGGACGTCGAGGTCGACGCCGTGCAGGACCTCGCGGTCGCCGAAGGCGACCCGCAGGTCGCGGACGGACAGCAGGGTGTCGGTCCGGTCGGTCCGGTCGGTCTGGTCGGTCTGGTCGGTCTGGAGGCGCGGTGCGGCCCCGGTGGTCGTGTCGCCGTCGTGCACGGTCCGGTCCTCAGCGTCCTGCGGCATAGCCCTGTGCTCCTCGCGGGTTGGCGGCGGCGCCCATGACGCCGGTGTCGGGGTCGCGCGTCACGCACGACAGGCGGCCGAGCGACCAGTCGCCCGCGCGGGTGACGACGTGGCCGAGCTCCTCGAGCCCGGCGATGACGTCGTCGCCGAGACGGTCCTCGACGACGAGGCCGCCCGGGGTCCAGGTGCGGGGCCAGAACGACCCCGGGAACGACGTGGTGTGCAGCGCCGGGGCGTCGATCGCCTGCTGCGGGGTCCACCCGCCGACGATCGTGCGGAGCAGGAACAGCAGCTGCCACTGGTCCTGCTGGTCGCCGCCCGGGCTGCCCATCGCGACGACGGGTTCGCCGTCGCGGAGCACGAGCGTCGGGGTGAGGGTCGTGCGGGGCCGGGCACCGGGGGTCAGCGTGGACGCGGTGCCCTCCTCGAGCCACGTCATCTGCATGCGGGTGCCGAGGCAGAACCCCAGCTCGGGGATCGTCGGCGAGGACTGCAGCCAGCCGCCGGACGGCGTTGCGCTGACGATGTTGCCCCATCGGTCGACGACGTCGATGTGGCACGTGTCGCCGCGGGTCTCGCCCGTCGCCATCACGATCGGCTCGCCGCGGTCCTCGTGCACGGCGTCGTCCTCGGCGGGGACGGCCAAGGCGTCGGGCGCCGGAGCGTCCCCTCGCGCGCCCGGCACGGTCGGCTCACCGACGCCCGCGATCGGCTCGCCGCCCGGGGTGTAGGTCTCGCGGAGCGGCGGCAGCGCACCGGCCGGCACCGAGACCGTGCCCGGGCGCAGCTCGTGCGACGCCCGGTCACCGATCAGGGCGCGGCGCTCGTCGGAGTACGCGTCCGAGAGGAGCTCGGCCATCGGGACGTCGCCGTCGCCGTAGTACGCCTCACGGTCGGCGAGCGCGAGCTTCTGCGCCTCGGCGATCGTGTGGGCTCCGAGCACGGTCGACGGGTCGAGCCGCTCGTCGTCCATCGGGTCGAGCAGGCGGAGGGTCTGCAGGAGCGCCGGGCCCTGGCCCCACGGCCCGGTCTTCGCGATCGTGTGCCCGCGGAACTCGGCGGTCGTCGCGGGTTCGGTCGACGCACGGAACGCCGCCAGGTCGCTCGCCCGGACCACGCCGGCGTGGTCGGTACCCGACGCGTGCCGGTGCGGGGTGCGGACGAACGCGTCGATCGCCTGCGCGACGGAGCCCTCGGCCCACTCGGTGCGGGCGGCCTCGATGCGCGCGACGCGCGCGTCGGCGGTGTCGTCGCCCGTCGTGACACCGGACCCGGCCTGCACGAGCCGTTCCAGGACCGTGGCGTAGGTCTCGTTGCGCACCATCGACCCGGCGACCGGCACCGAGCCTCCCGGCAGCCACCGCTCGGCGGAGGACGGCCAGTGGTCGCGGAACAGGTCCTGCACGGTCGCGATGGTGGCGACCACCCGCGGTGCGACCGGGTGGCCGTCCCGGGCGTACCCGATCGCGGGGGCGAGCACGTCGGCGAGCTCCCACGTCCCGTGCTCGGCGAGGAGCAGCAGCCACGCGTCGACGGCGCCGGGCACGGCGGCCGCCAGCGCGCCCGCTCCCGGGACGAGGTCGAGACCCTCGGACCGGAAGTGCTCCGGCGTCGCGCCCGCGGGTGCCGGTCCCTGGCCCATCAGGACGGTCGGGGTCTTGTCGGACGCCGTCGCGAAGACCGCGGTCACGTCGCCGCCGGGGCCGTTCAGGTGTGGTTCGACGACGTGCAGGACGAAGGCGCCGGCGACGGCGGCGTCGAAGGCGTTGCCACCGCGCTCCAGGACGGCCTGCGCCGTCGCGGTCGCGATCCAGTGCGTCGACGCGGCCATGCCGAAGGTGCCCTGCAGGTCCGGTCGGGTGGTCTCCGCCGGGGGCGTGGTGAAGGCGGGGTTGGTGGTGGTGCTCATGGTGCTGGTGCTCATGGTGCTGGTGCTCCTCAGCGGTCCGAGGCGGTGGGGTCGAGGGCGTCGCGCAGGGCGTCGCCGAACAGGTTGAAGCCGAGGCAGATCACGGCGATCGCGACACCCGGCACGACGGCGGCCCACGGCGCCTGGCCGAGGTACTGCTGCGCGTCCGAGAGCATGATGCCGAGGCTCGGGGTGGGCGGCTGGATGCCGAGGCCGAGGAAGGACAGCAGCGCCTCGCCGATCACCGCGACCGGCATGATCACGGTGGCCTGCACGATGATCGCCGAGACGCAGTTCGGCAGGACGTGCTGCGCGATGATGCGTGCGCCGCCGGCGTCCAACGTCTTCGCGCTCGTGACGAAGTCCGCGCTCGTGATCCGCAGGGTCTCGCCGCGCACGATCCGGATCATCGCCGGCACGTGCGAGATGCCGATCGCGATCACGGCGTTCGTCAGGCTCGGACCGCTGATCGCCGCGAGCCCCACCGCGATGATGAGGAACGGGAACGCCAGCGCGACGTCGGTCAGGCGGGAGATGATCGCGTCGAGCCAGCGCCAGTACCCGGCGAGGAGCCCGAGCGGGGTGCCGACGACGACCGCGAGCAGCACCGACAGCACGCCCACGACGAGCGAGACCTGGATGCCGTACAGCGTGCGGGACAGGATGTCGCGGCCGAGGTCGTCGGTGCCGAACCCGAAGCCGACGGTGAACGGGACCTGGAACGGCAGGTCGAAGTGCGTCGCGGTCGGGTCGTGCGGAGCGACGAGCGGGGCGGTGACCCCGGCGAGCACGACGACGGCGAGCATGATGCCGCCCGTCATGCCGAGCCGGTTCGTCCGGACCTGCTTCCAGATGCGCCCGCGGCTCGAGCCCAGGTCGAAGGGAGCGGTGATGGTGGTCATGCGGCGCCTCCGACGCGGATCTTCGGGTTGATGACCGAGTACAGGACGTCCACGGCGAAGTTGATGAGCACGTAGCCCAGGGTGATCACGAGCACGACGGCCTGGATCACCGGGTAGTCGCGGGTGAACACGGCGTCGAGCGTGAGCTTGCCGAAGCCGGGCAGGGCGAAGATGCGCTCCGTGACGACCGCGCCCGAGATGAGGCCGCCGAGCTGCAGGCCGACGATCGTGACGACGACGATCATCGAGTTCCGGAGCCCGTAGCGGAACAGCACCCGCGGACGGCTGAGCCCCTTCGCGCGGGCGGTCCGGACGAAGTCGGTCTTCATCGTCTCGATCATCGACGCGCGGGTCTGCCGCATGATGACGGCGGCGAGCGACGTGCCGAGGATGAGCGCCGGGAGCGTCAGGTGGTGCAGTGCGCCGAGCGGGTCGCGCGTCACCGGGACGTAGCCCGAGGCCGGGAACCAGCCGAGGCCCGCGGCGAGCCAGACGATCGCCAGGATGCCGAGCCAGAAGTTCGGCACGCTCAGCCCGACCAGGGCCGCGGCGTTCGCCATCCACTCGGGCCACTGCCCGCGGTAGCGCTCGGCCAGGGTGCCGAGGGCGACTCCCACGACGACGGCGACGACGATCGCGTAGAGCGCGAGCCAGAGCGTCACGGGGAGCGTCGCGCCGAGCAGTTCCGTGACCGGGGTGCCGGTGCGGGTGGACTGCCCGAGGTCGCCCTGCAGCGCGTTCACGACGAAGCGCCAGTACTGCACGACCAGGGAGTCGTCGAGGCCGAGGTCGGCGCGCACGGCGGCGAGCCGCTCGGGGCTGGCCTCCTCGCCCGCCAGGGCCAGGGCCGGGTCGCCCGGCAGCTGCCGGACCCCGAAGAACACCACGATCGAGGCGAGGACGAGCGTGAGCGCCGCCTGCCAGAGTCGGGTCAGGACGTACCGGGTCACTTGTCGCCGCCTTCCA
This sequence comes from Curtobacterium sp. HSID17257, assembly GCF_003989515.1. GTDB lineage: Bacteria > Actinomycetota > Actinomycetes > Actinomycetales > Microbacteriaceae > Curtobacterium. Next base: position 19,355 of record NZ_RBLU01000027.1, on the reverse strand, counting down.
CGAACGCCGCCTGGCTGAGTCGGACCACGCCGTCGGCGTAGGTGGAGACCCCGGCGACGTCGGTGCTGACGCCGGTGATGCTGCGGGTCCGGTAGAGGTAGATGATCGGGTCGTCCTGCTGGACCTTCGTCACGAGCTGCCCGTACAGGTCGGCGCGCTCCTGCTGGTCGGTGGCCTGCGACGCCTGGGCGATCAGGTCGTCGACCTCGGGGTCGCTGTACCCGGGGTAGTTGTTGCCGCCGCCGGTGCCGAGGAACGAGCCGATGTTGCCGTGCGGGTCGACCCGGCCGGACCAGCCCAGCTGCAGCGCCTGGAAGTCGCCGCGGGTCTGGTCGTCGAGCAGGGTCGTGTACTCGACCGGGGTGATCGTGATCGCGAAGCCCCCGGCGCGGGCCTGAGCCTGCAGCGCCTGGGCGAACCGGACGGTGTCGGGGGTGTTCGTCACCTCCATCTCGATCGGGAAGGGCTGCTCGACGCCGGCCTCCTCGAGGAGCTCCTTCGCCCGCTCGGGGTCGTACTCCGGGCAGGCCTTGCTCGCGTCGGTGGCGAACGCGCTCGTGTCGGGGATCGGGGAGCACGCGACGTCCGCCCAGCCCCGGAACACGCTCTGCACGAGTTCGGCGCGGTTGATCGACATCGACAGGGCCTGCCGGACCTTCCGCTGCGTGGCGAGCGGCGTGTCGAGCGGCTTCGGGTCCGTGCCGACGCCGTCCTGGTTCGCGAGGTTGATCGTGATGCCCTGGTAGCCGAGGGAACCGGTGCGCAGGACGCTGAGGTCCTTCCGCTTCCGGAGCTCGTCGACGTCCTGCGTGGAGATCGTGTCGGCGACCTGGACGTCCCCGGACTTCAGGTTCTGCGCGCGGATGCTGGCGTCGGTGATGATCCGGTAGGTGATCCGGTCGAAGTGCGCGCTCGCCGGGTCGTGGTACTCCGGGTCACGCTCGACGGTGATCGAGGTCTGCGGCACCCGCTCGACGAACTTGTACGGGCCGATGCAGACCGGGTGGTCGCCGAACCCGTCGCCCTCCTGCTCCAGCGCCGTCGGCGACATGACCATGCCCGCACGGTCGGCCAGTGCCGCGGTGATCGGGGCGAACGGGGTCGCGTAGTGCAGCCGCACGGTGTGGTCGTCGACCGCCTCGATGCTCGACACCGGACCCATCTCGCTCTTGCGGCTCGAGTCGTCCTTCGTCAGGTTGCGCTCGAGCGTCGTCACGACGGCGTCCGCGTCGAAGGGGGTGCCGTCGGCGAACCGGTAGCCGGTGTGCACCGGGAACGTGACGGTCCTCCCACCGTCGGACACCGTCGGCAGCTCGGTGGCGAGCATCGGGACGACCGTGCCCTCGGCGTCGATGTCGTAGAGCTTCTGGCACATCGTCTCCATGACGTACCGGGTGTAGAGCGACGACGACGTGGTGGGGTCGAGGCGGTCCGGTTCGGCGGAGAGGGCCATGACGAGGTCACCGCCCTCGCGGACCTGCTGGTCGCCGATCGCGACGGTGGTGACGGTGCCGGCGGTCGCGCCGCCGGCCTTCGAGCGTTGGACCGGCACGCAGGCGGTGAGCGCGAGCGAGGCGGCCAGGGCGACGGCGGGCACGGCGAGGAGTGTCCGGCGGCGTCGAGCGGAGGTCTGGGACATCGTGTTCCTGGAGCTGCTGGTGTGCGTGGCGACTCTTGTGGAGTCACGCTCAGGAGTGCGGTGATTGCATACAATCACAGGTGTCGGCGCTGCTTTGTACACATCGTGTTTCGATCGTGTGAAACCTGTCCGAGCACCCGTCGCCGTAGGCTGGCCCGATGCAGGTCCACGGTGCCGAGGCGGTGCTGGCAGCCTTCGCCCGCACTCCCGGCGACGTCGCAGGGGCACGCCGGGTCGCGCGGCAGTTCGCCGACCTCGACGAGGGGGAGCGCTCGGCGTTGCTCTGGAGCGAGGACGCAGGGGCGCGGCTGGTCGCCGTCGTGCTCCTGGTGCAGGCGATGCGCGCGCACCCCGATCCGGAGCTGACCGACGAGTACCTCGCCGCGGCGAAGGCCGAGCGGTTCGAGGACACGGTGCTGGTCGACGTCGCAGCCGAGGAGCTCGTCGGTGCCCCGCTCGTCGGCGGCTCGACCGGACCGCTGTTCGCGCTCGCGAAGTCCGACGTGTCGATGGTCCGTCGGATCGCCGTCGTGGCCACGCTCGCCTTCGCCAAGCAGGGCGATGCCGAGGTACCGCTCGCGATCGCCGGACGCCTGGTCCGCGAACGCGGTGCGACGGTGCAGTCCGCTCTCGGCTGGGTGCTGCGCGAGACCGGGAAGCGCGCGTCCGAGGCGGCGCTCGTGGCCTTCCTCGAACGGAACGGACGCTTCCTGAGTCCGGCAGCGCGCGCGACCGCGACCGAGCACCTGCCACCGGCCGAACGGGACCGCCTCCGCGCCTGACTCGTGTGGGTGGTCCTGCACACTGACTGTGCAGTCGGCACGACCGACCGTTCGGTCGGTTAGGGTCGGGGGCATGACGCAGACCACGGTCACCTCGACCCACCGTGCGACCCCGCGGGAGTGGGCGGCCCTCGGGGTCCTCACCCTCGCCGTCGTGCTGCTCGCGATCGACGGCACCGTCCTCGCCCTCGCCGTGCCCGCCCTGACCGCAGACCTCGCGCCGACGGCCACGCAGGTGCTCTGGATCGGCGACGTGTACTCGTTCGCACTCGCGGGCCTGCTCGTCACGATGGGCAACGTCGCCGACCGGATCGGCAGGAAGCGCCTGCTGCTCATCGGCTCGGTCGCGTTCGGGATCGCCTCGGCCGGTGCCGCCTTCGCTCCGAGCCCGGAGGCGCTCATCGCCGCCCGGGCGCTGCTCGGGGTCGCCGGCGCGACCCTCATGCCGTCGACGTTGTCGCTGGTGCGGGGGATCTTCCGGGACCCCCGGCAGCGCACGCGGGCGATCGCCGTGTGGTCGGCCGGTGCGACCGGTGGAGCCGCCGCCGGTCCGCTGGTGGGCGGGGCACTGCTCGAGCACTTCTGGTGGGGCTCGGTCTTCCTCATCAACATCCCCGTCATCGTCGTGATCGTCGTCGCCGGTGCGGTCCTGCTGCCCGAGTCGAAGGGTGGGGGCCGGACCCCGATCGACCTGCTCTCGGCGGTGCTCTCCGTCGCCGCGATCGTGCCCGTGGTGTACGCCGTGAAGCACCTCGTCGGGCACGGCGCCGACTGGACCGTCCCCGTCGCGGCGGTCGTCGGCATCGGCGCCGGCTGGTGGTTCGTGCGACGGCAGCGTCGGCTCACGACGCCGTTGATCGACCTGCAGCTCTTCCGGATCCCGGCGTTCTCCGGTGCCGTCGTGGCGAACTCGCTCTCGGTGTTCGCCCTGACAGGGCTGCTGTTCTTCTTCTCGCAGTACCTGCAGCTCGTGCGCGGGTTCTCGCCCCTGCTCGCCGGAGCCGCGGAGCTCCCGGCCACGGTGGCGTCCATCGCGGTCATCGCCGTGATCGGGCTGCTCACCCGTCGCGTCGGACCCGGTCGCTCGATCGGGCTCGGTCTCGCGGTCGCCGCGGTCGCCGCGGTCGGCATGGCGGGCCTGGCGTTCGCCGAGGGGCTGCCGACCTACGTCGGGATCGCGATCGCCCTGGCGGTGGTCGGGCTCGGCGTCGGGGTCTCGATGACGCTCGCCACCGACGCGGTCGTCGCCGCGGCGCCGCGCGAGCGAGCCGGTGCAGCCAGCGCCATCTCGGAGACCGGGTACGAGCTCGGCGTCGCGATGGGCATCGCGGTCCTCGGGTCGCTCCAGACCGCGTTCTACCGGGCGAACCTCGACGCCGGTGCGCCGGACCCGGTGCGCGAGTCGCTCGCCGGCGCGGCCCAGGTGCTCGACCCGTCGTCGCCGACGTTCGCGCAGGCGCAGCACGCGTTCACCGGGGGCATGCAGCTCGCGTCGGTCTGTGCCGCCGTGCTGCTCGCGGTTGCGTCGGTCGTGGCCCTGCGGGTGATCCCGAACCGGCAGGATGGTCCCCGTGAGCACTGACGGCACCCGTGATCGCGACCGCACCCGGGCGGCCGTGCTCGAGGCTGCGGAGCGGCTGCTCGGCGAGCGCGGCACCCGGGTGAGCGTCGCCGAGGTGGCCGGGGCCGCGGGGGTGTCGAAGAGCGGACTGCTGCACCACTTCCCGTCGAAGGACGCCCTGCTCGTGGCGGTCGCCGAGCACGGCCTGCAGACCTTCGTGGACGAGGTGGTGCGGCACGTCGACCTCGCCGAGAACCGGCCCGGCAAGGTCCTCCGCGCCTACGTCCGGACGCTGTGCGGTGGGAGCGAACGGGCGATGGCGGTCTTCTCGCCGAACACGCTGTGGTCGGGCCTGATGTCGGTGCCGGGGATGGAGCCGGTGGTGGCGGCGGACGCGGAGCACTGGCGGACCCTGTTCGCGCGGGACGGATTGCCCGAGGGTCGCTCGCTGGTCGTGCGGCACGCAGCCGAGGGGCTCGCAGCCGCATCGTCCGTCCCGCCCTACCTCGATGCCCGCGAGCTCGCGGTCGCGCGGGACGCGCTCCTCGCCCTGGCCGAGCCCGCCTGACCCCGACCCCGCGCCTCACCTCACCCCGCCCCGTCCCCCGCAAGACGCAACCGTGGCGACGGCTCGCAGCGGTGCAGCGCTGCGAGCAGCCGCCGACGTTGCGTCTTGCGGAACCCGGAACCCGGAACCCTGAACCCGGCCGGGCGTCAGCGCGTGAAGACGTCGTCGAGCGTGAAGGTCGCCAGGCCGCGCTGCTCGAGCAGGGCGTGCAGCCGGGGCAGCGCACCGATCGTGCCCGGGAAGTTCGCGTGCCCGATGACGACGTGCGCCGGCTGGAACCACTGCTCCGCGAACCCCACGATCTGGTCCGAGGAGATGTCCCCCGAGTCGGCCAGAGAGCCGTACCAGAGCGTCGGCGTGGTGTACCCGACCGCGGCGGCGGCCCGGTCGACCCGGGCGTCGTGGTAGCCGTACGGCGGTCGGAAGTACGGGCGGGCGTCGACGCCGAACGTGCGCTCGAGGAACTCGTGGTTCCGCATCAGCTCGTCCTGGATCGCCTGGTCGCCCAGCTTCGTCAGCGCCGGGTGGTCCCACGTGTGGTTGCCGAGCTGCACCTGCCCGGAGTCGACGAGCGGGCGCAGCAGGTCGGCGTGCTCGGTCCACGACGGCCGGACCCCGTTGACGAAGAACGTCAGGCGCGTGCCGGTCTCGGCGGCGAAGCGGGCGTAGGCCTCGACGACCTCGGACGAGGCTCCGTCGTCCACGGTCCACGCGATCCCCGGCGTCCCCGCCGGCAGTCCCGTCACGGTGCCGTGCGGCACGGGCACCTTCGTCAGCGCGGGTCGCGTCGGTGTCGGGCTGGGTGTCGGAGCCGTCGTCGGTGTCGGTGTCGGGCTGGGTGTCGGAGCCGTCGTCGCGGTCGGGGTCGCGGAGCCCCGGGGTGCGTCGGCGCCGGGCGTGCAGGCTGCGAGGAGCCCGGCCGCCAGGGAGCCGGTCGCGCCGACGAGGAGTGCCCTGCGCGTGGTGCTGTGGTCCATCGCTCCGAGCCTGACGGCGGTACCGGGGCCAGCGCATCGGCGGCCGGACGGACCTCCGGCTGGCCGATCGGCCATCCTTCCGACCCATCACGCGTGCAGTGGGGGACCGTTCCGCGCGTCGGGAGCAGGAAGGAACGGCATCCTTCACGCGGATCGGCATCCTTCGCGCGGATCTGGTCCGGACGGGAGGCCCGCCCCACCGCCGCCGTCAGCGCGCGCCGCGGACGGGGCTGGGAGGGCACCACGGGGCGGGCGCGTAGCGATGAGGTCACGTGAGCCGTGCCTCCCGGCCGGCCGCGAAGCGACCACGAGAGGAACGCGACGTGCGCGCACTGACCTGGCAGGGCACCGAGAAGGTGTCCGTCGAGACCGTCCCCGACCCGACCATCCAGGAGCCGACCGACGCGATCGTGCGGATCACGTCCACGGCGATCTGCGGCTCCGACCTGCACCTGTACCGGGTGCTCGGCCCGTACATCGACAAGGGCGACGTCCTCGGCCACGAGCCGATGGGCATCGTCGAGGAGGTCGGCTCCGCCGTCACGAACCTGAAGGTCGGCGACCGCGTCGTCGTTCCGTTCAACATCTCCTGCGGGCACTGCTGGATGTGCCAGCACGGCTTCCAGTCGCAGTGCGAGACCACCCAGGTGAAGGAGTACGGCACCGGCGCCTCGCTCTTCGGGTACACGAAGATGTACGGCCAGGTCCCCGGCGGCCAGGCCGAGTACCTCCGCGTGCCGCACGCCGACTACGGCCCCATCAAGGTGCCCGACACCGGCGCGGACGACCAGTGGCTGTTCATGAGCGACATCATCCCGACCGCCTGGCAGGCCGTGCAGTACGCCGAGGTCCCCGAGGGCGGCACGCTCGCGGTGCTCGGCCTCGGCCCGGTCGGACAGTTCGCGGCGCGGATCGGCAAGCACCTCGGCTACCGGGTGCTCGCCGTCGACCCGGAGCAGGTCCGCCGCGACCTCGGGGCGAAGCACGGCATCGAGGTGTTCGACCTCGACGACGACATGGTGTCGAAGCTCGTCGACCTCACCGACGGGCGTGGACCCGACGGCGTCGTCGACGCGGTCGGCATGGAGGCGCACGGCAACCCCGTCGCCGGGTTCGCCCAGCGTGCCGCCGGCCTGCTGCCCGACAAGCTCGCGCAGAAGGCCATCGAGACCGCCGGCGTCGATCGGCTCGCAGCCGTGCACGCGGCGATCGACCTCGTCCGCCGCGGCGGCACGGTGTCGCTGTCCGGCGTCTACGGCGGCATGGCCGACCCGATGCCGATGATGACCCTGTTCGACAAGCAGATCACGATCCGCGAGGGACAGTGCAACGTCCGCCGCTGGGTCGACGACCTCATGCCGCTCGTGTCCGACCCCTCGGACCCGCTCGGCACGCTCGACCTCACCACGCACCGGGTGTCCCTCGAGGACGCCCCGCACATGTACTCGGTCTTCCAGAAGAAGGAGGACGGGTGCATCAAGGTCGTGCTCGACCCGTCGATGGCCGCCGCCTGATGACCGGGCCGTCGCCGCTCGTCGGCAACCGTCCGGGACGGTCGCGCTGATGCGGGTCGTCGTGGTCGGGGCGACCGGCAACGTCGGCACCGCGGTGCTGCGGCGGCTCGCGGCGGCACGGCTCACCGGTGACGGCCGCGCGGGCGACGAGGACGGCCTGCAGGTCGTCGGCGTCGCCCGACGGGTGCCGGACGCGCGCGTCGCACCGTACGACGTGGCCGTCTGGCACGCGGTCGACGTCGGCGGTCCGCGCGCGGTCGACGAGCTGACGGCGGTGTTCCAGGGTGCCGACGCCGTGGTGCACCTGGCGTGGGCGCTGCAGCCGACGCACGACATCCCGGCGCAGCACCGGACCAACGTCACCGGCACGGCGAACGTGCTCGCGGCGGTCGCCCGGGCCGGTGTCGGGCAGGTCGTCGTGTCGTCGTCCGTCGGGGCCTACCGGGGCGTCGACGTCGAGGGCAAGCGGACCCCCGTCGACGAGTCGTTCCCGGCGACCGGCATCCCGACGGCGACGTACTCGATCCACAAGGCCGAGAACGAGCGGGCGATGGACGCGTTCGAGCGCGCACACCCCGACGTCGTCGTGACCCGGCTCCGGCCCGGCCTGGTGTTCCAGCGCGGGGTCGCGGCCGAGCTCCGGGGGCTGTTCCTCGGGCACCTCGTGCCGATGTCGATCGTGCGGGCGGCCCGGTTCGCGGTCCTGCCGCTGCCACTGCCGTTCGTGTTCCAGGCCGTGCACGCCGACGACCTCGCCGACGCGTTCTGGCGGGCGATCGACCGGCGGGCCGCGGGTGCGTTCAACATCGCCGCGACGCCGGTGCTCACGCCGCCGAGGATGGCGCGGGCGGCGGGGATGCTCGGGGCGGTGCGGGTGCCGATGCGGCTGCTGCGCGGGATCGTCACGCTCACCTGGCGGCTCCGGCTCCAACCGACGGACGCCGGGTGGCTCGACATCGCGGCCGGTGTGCCGATCATGCGGACGGACCGGGCCCGACGCGAACTCGGGTGGGAGCCGCAGCACACGGCGGAGGAGGCGCTGCGCGAGCTCGTGGGCGGGTTCGCGGACGGGGCGAACGTCGCGGCGTCGGAGCCGCTCCGGGGCTGACGGGCTCCGCGCGGGCCTGACGTGCTCGGGCGTACCTGGTGGGACCGGGCGTGCCTGGTGGGACCGGGCGTGCCTGGTGCGTCGGTTCGACCAGGTACGCCCGGAAACTCCTGGCATCGCACCTGTTCTGGGAAGCACCGGGCGCGCTACGCTCCAGGCCAGGGCGCGAGCGTGCCCAGCAGGGGGAGGGGCGGCGTGGCGATCGACGACTTCGGGGCTCCCGGCGGGGAGACCCACAACCCGCTGATCCCGCCGGTGTACGACCTGGTCTGGACCCTCGTGGCCGTCGGCGGCATCGTCACGCTCCTCGGCATCACCGCGATCGTCGTCGTCTCGGTCCTGCGTGCGAGGCGGATGAGGGCCCGGGGGCAGGACCCGTGGACGATGCAGGAGGACCTGGCGTACCGGGCGATGCAGAGCGGGGTGCTCGCCCCAACGGTGTCACGAGAGCAGCGGCTCGCCGAGCTCGACGACCTGCACCGCCGCGGCGTCATCTCCGATGTCGAGCACCGCACGGCCCGGGCCGAGGCGCTCCGCGCGTAGCCTGGGCCCGTGCTGCCGACGAGTCCGCTGCTGCCGACCGACCTACTCGGGGACTGGACGCTCCGCCGCACGATCGACGACCGGCTCGCGCGCGTCACCGGCACCGTCACCGGGACCACGAGCCTGACGCTGACGACCCCGGACGAGGTGCGGTGGGACGAGTCCGGCACGATGCACCTCGGTGACCTCGTCACCCCGGTGTCCCGCACGCTGTTCGTCCGGCGGGGCGCGGACGGCCGCTGGACGGTGCACTTCGCCGACGGCCGCGTCTTCCACCCCTGGGCCTGGGGCGCCCCGGTCGAGCACCCCTGCGCCCCGGACCACTACGTCGGCGTGCTCGTCGGCGACGCCGAGCGCTGGACGGTCCGGTGGGAGGCCCGCGGCCCGGCGAAGGACCACCGGCTCGACAGCGTGCTCGAGCGTCGGTCCGCCACGGCAGACTGAGCACATGGCACGCTCCTCGACCGGTACCACGGCCCCACGCATCGCCCCGATCGGCCCGCGGGACCTCGAGGACTGGGCGCCGGCACCCGGTGACGTCCTGACCGGGGACCGGATCGAGGGCAAGCGCATCGAGACGCTCGACGTGGCGGGTGAGCGCCTGCCCGACCTCGAGCTCGAGGAGTGCGTGGTCGACACGCTCCGGGCGGACGGCACCGACCTGCGAGGGCTGCGCATCCGCGACTCGGTCGTCGAGACGCTCGACGCCCCGGTGCTCCGGGCGTCGAGCAGCGCCTGGCGCGAGGTCCGGGTCGCGGGCGGCCGGGTGGGCTCCGCAGAGCTGTACGACGCGACGCTGAACGGTGTCGAGTTCGTCGGGATGAAGTTCGGGTTCCTCAACCTGCGCGGCTCGACGCTCACGGACGTGGTGTTCCGCGACTGCGTGGTCGACGAGCTCGACGTCGCCGACGCCCGACTGCTGCGCGTGGCGTTCCCCGGCACGCGGATCCGCTCCGTCGAGGGCACGAACACCCGCGTCGAGCACGTGGACCTGCGCGACGCCGACCTCGACCGGGTGGAGCGGCTCGAGGGCCTCCGCGGGGCGACGATCGGCACCGACCAGCTGTTCGCCCTCGCGCCGCTCCTGGCAGCGCAGGCCGGCTACCGCGTCGACTGACCCACCGGCTCGACCACGACGGCCAGCGCCGCCGCGATGTCCGCCTGCACGAGGTCACCGTGCACGGCCGCTCCGGCCTGTGTCCCCGCAGCTGCCGACGCGATGACGGTGGCCATCGGTGACGTGACGTTGCCCGCGGCGTACACCCCGCGGACACCCGTCTGGCCGACGGCGTCGACCGTGAGCCCACCGCCGAACCGGAAGCCGTTCACGACGACGTCCTCCGCGCGCAGCCCGAGGCCCTCGAGGAACCCGACGCGCGGCTCCGCCGTGCTCGACGCCGCGAGCGCGTCGAGCGCGACGACCTGCCCCGAGCCGAGCTCGACACCGGTCAGGGGGCCGTCCGAGGACAGCACACGGGACACCGCTCCCTCGACCACCTCGACGCCGCGAGCACGGAGACCGGCGCGGGCGGTGTCGTCGACCAGCGAGGGGTCGGTGACGAACGCCGTCACCCGGTCGCTCAACGCGCGGAACATCTGCGCGTGGTGCGCCCCGTTGGGCGTGGTGACGAGGACGCCGATGCGCTGGTCGCGGACTTCCCACCCGTGGCAGAACGGGCAGTGCACGACCCCGCGCCCCCACTGCTCGGCGAGCCCCGGCACGTCGGGCAGCACGTCGACGGCGCCGGAGGCGACGACCAGCCTGCGTGCGGTGACGACCCTGCCGGAGTCGAGCGTGACCGAGAAGCCGACCGCCTCCGTGCCGTCGCCGTCGGTGGCGGACGTGGCCACGACCCTCCCGGCCGTCACCTCGACGCCGTAGGCGGCCACCTCGTCACGACCGATGCGGGTCAGCTCGGCGGGCGCGACGCCCTCGCGTCCGAGGTAGTTGTGGGCGCCCTCGGCGGGCGCGTTCCGGGGCTCGCCGCTGTCGACGACCAGGACGGAGCGCCGTGAGCGCCCGAGGATGAGTGCAGCGGACAGGCCGGCGGCGGAGCCGCCGATGACGATGACGTCGAAGTGATCGGACATGGCGGCATCCTGTGGCGGCCCAGCCGTCGATGGCAACATCCGTTGCCGGTATGGCAAGATCGCGGCATGGACGCTCTGGAGGCACGCCCCACCCCGCCGACGACGGCCCAGGTGGTGGACGCGGTCGGCCCCCGCCTGCGGTGGCTGCGCGAACGACGCGACGTCACCCTGGCGGCGCTCGCAGCCGAGACCGGCATCTCGGTCTCGACCCTGTCCCGGCTGGAGTCCGGGCAGCGCCGGCCGACCCTCGAGCTGCTGCTGCCCCTCGCCCGGGCGTACCAGGTGCCGCTCGACGACCTCGTCGGCGCACCGCAGACCGGCGACCCGCGCGTCCACCTCAAGCCGGAGCAGCACGGCGGGCGCGTGGTGATCCCGCTGACCGAGCGCACCGGCGGCGTGCGGTCGTTCAAGCAGCTCATCCCGCCGATGCCCGCGAACGGCGACCGCACCCTGAAGACGCACGAGGGCTACGAGTGGCTCTACGTGCTCTCCGGTCGGGTGCGGTTGCTGCTCGGCGAGCGCGACTTCGACCTCGGGCCGGGCGAGGTCGTCGAGTTCGACACACGGACGCCGCACTGGGTGGGGAACACCTCGGACGCGGTCGCCGAGGTGCTGTGCCTGTACGGGCCGCAGGGGGAGCGGGCGCACGTGCGGTCACGGCCGACCGGCTGAACTCAGCGGAAGACGTTCCCGACGACGTCGTCGAGCAGGCCGTCCGTCGGCACGTTCGACTGGTGGATGTGGATGCCGATGCCGCCCCGCGTGAAGTAGGTGTCGCCGTCGATCACCGGGTACTGCTGGTTCTGCCTGACCTGCTGGCACCGGAAGCCGTCGTCGACGGTCGAGCAGTCGAAGCCGGACAGCCCGCGGAGCGCCTCGGTCGCGCGCGCCGGGACGACGTCCTCCACCAGGACGGTGAGGTTCGACACGTCCGCCCGCGGGTCGCGCCAGACGCAGTACAGCCGCTGTCCGTCGGACCGACCCGCCGGGGTCAGGGCGGTGCGGGGGATCTCCGTACCGCCGACGACGGCGGGGTCGTTCAGCGGCATCACGTCGGTGAAGTCGAACCTGCCCGGCGTCACCACGTCGTCGCACGTCGCCGGGACCTTGCCCGCAGCGGTCGCAGGGGCGGTCGTGGTGCTCGACGCACCGGCTCCCGGGGTCGGGCCCGGTGTGGCACTGCCCGCCGGGGTCGGGGTGCCGGTCGCGCGCGCGGTCGTGCTCGTGCTCGGGGTCGGGGTCACGGCGTCGCCGTCACCGCTCGTGCACCCGGACACGGTGAGCGCCAGGCCCACACCGAGTCCGATCGTGGCGAGCAGTGTCGTCGTGCGCATGTGCGGCATGTCCCCCCTCAGGTGCGTCGTCCGGCTGCCGGTCGACGTGTCCACGACGCTAGTCGTGCCCGGGCGGCGGGCGGCGGGGCGTGCTCCGATCGGAACCGGATCGCGATCCGATCGTGACGTCCGAGGTCGACCTGCCGGTCTGCCGGACTACCGGACTACCGGACTGCCGATCCGCCGGCCGTCGGGCCGGGGCCGGCGCAGCCGGTCAGCGGCGGTGCGGCCAGGACCCGGACGCCCGCGCTCGGAGCGCCACCCGGCCCCGTCGCGCCCACCTCCGCACCGGGTTCGCCCGGCGTCCGTTCACCCGGAACGTGTGGAAGGCCCGCCGCGTCCGTCGGAGCATCGACGCCGCGCCGGACAGCGGCCTCGCCGACACCTCGACGGTGAGCGACCGGGCGGCCACCACGTGCCATGCGGGGTCGAGCTGCATGGAGAGGTCGACGTCGTCGTGCACCTCGGGGTCGTCACGGTGCGCCCGACCCCGGACCGCCGTCCACGTGGCACGGTGCACGGCCATCGCGGAGCCGAACAGCGGCGGACGTCCCAGCGCCGACCACATCAGCACGAAGTACGGGCCCATGTAGAGCCCGCTCCACACCCGGCGGAGGACCGCGCCGCCGTCGCGGGGGCGACCGGGTCCCGTCACCGCGACGACACCCGGCCGAGCCAGCAGCCGGACGGCCTCGGCGATCCAGCCGGGTGGCGGGACCGAGTCCGCGTCGAGCCGGGCGATGACGTCGCCCGATGCGTGGTCGTAGCCGCGTGCCGAGGCCCGTGCGATCCCGCGCACCGGTTCGTGCAGCACGACGGCCGCGGCGGCGCAGGCGACCTCGGAGCTGTCGTCGGTGCTGCCGTTGTCGACGACGATGACCTCGTGCACGGGATGGGTCTGCGCGGCCAGGGCGTCGAGGCAGCGCGCGAGGTGCTCGGCGTCGTCGAGCACGGGGACGACGACGGAGACCAGGAGCACCCTGCCGATCCTGCCGGAGCCGTGCTGGAGGGACCGTCGGGCTCGGTGCTCGCAGGCCTCCACCGCGTTCCGTGGACGGTCCGGCCGCGCCTTCCGACGTTCCTGTGCCGCAGCGCAGCGGTGCTCGCGCACGGTCGGGTCCAGCGCGACGGGTGCCGTACCCGCCGCGACCGAACCGGAAGGCCGACCATGACCACGAACCCACCCGGGAACGACTCCGGGACGCCCATCCACGACCGCACGGCGGCTGCCGAGGGACACGAGGTGTACCCGGGCGTGACCGTGCCGTCGTACGCCAGTGACACGCCGGCCACCCGCCCCGAGGGCTTCGACGACGTCGAGCCGCTCGACGCGCTGCCCGCCGACGAGCAGCTCCCCGCGACCCCGTCGGCCGCCGGTGCCTCGGCGCCCCTGGTCGACTCCACGAGCACCTCCGCCGGGTACGTCCCGAGCGCGGGCTCGTCCGCTGCCTCGTCCACGGGCTCGACCGCGGGCGTCGGCAGCGTCGGTGGCTCCGACAGCACCGGCGGCGGCAAGGCCGACGCAGCCAAGGGTGCCGCGCAGGACGTCGCCGGCGATGCGAAGGACAAGGTCGCGGACGTGGCCGGTACCGCGAAGGAGCAGGCGTCGAACGTCGCCTCCGAGGCGACCGACCACGCCAAGCAGCTCTACTCCCAGGCCTCCGACACGCTCAAGGAGCAGGCGGCCGGCCAGCAGGAGCGCGCCGCTGGGGGCCTCCGCAGCCTCGGCGAGCAGCTCGGCCGCATGGCCGACAAGGACGACGAGCAGGGCATCGCCGCGAAGGTCGTCCGCGACCTGTCGAACCGTGCGGGCTCCGCAGCCGGGTACCTCGAGAACCGCGACCCGGGTTCGCTCCTCGACGAGGTGAAGTCCTTCGCCGCGAAGCGCCCCGGCACGTTCATCGCGCTCGCCGCGGGCGCCGGCATCCTCGCCGGACGCCTGACGAAGGCCCTCGCCACCGAGGTCAAGCACGAGAAGGAGGCCGGCGAGACCTCGACCGGCACGGGGAGCGGCGTATGAGCCACACGGTCCCGGGCGCGACCCCGCTCGGTGAGCCGACGCCCGAGGAACGCGCCGCCACGACGCCCCTGGGCGAACTGCTGACCGACGTGTCGAAGGACCTGTCGTCGCTGTTCCGCCAGGAGGTCGCCCTCGCCAAGGCGGAGCTCACCGAGTCCGCCAAGAAGGCGGGCAAGGCCGGCGGCATGTTCGGCGGCGCCGGGCTCACCGCCCTGTTCGCCCTGTTGTTCCTGTCGATCGCCGCGTGGTGGGGTCTCGGGTACCTCATCGGCAACGCGTGGTCCGCCGTCGTGATCGCCGTGGTCTACGCGATCGTCGCCGCGATCCTCGCCGTCCGGGGGCGCAAGGAGATCAAGGAGATCCAGGGCGCCCCGCAGACGGTCGAGACCGTCAAGGAAGTCCCCGAAGCACTCAAGCCGAACACCGGGAGGAAGCCATGAGCACCCCAGAAGAGATCCGTGCCGACATCGAGCGCACCCGCGGTGCCCTCGGGTCCGACGTCGACGCCCTGGCCGACAAGGTCAACCCGTCCTCGATCGCGCACCGTCAGACCGACCGGGTGAAGAACCGTTTCCAGGGCGTCCGCGACTCGGTGATGGGCTCGGCGCACTCCGCCGGCTCGAGCGTCTCGGGGTCTGCCTCGGGTGCGACCGACCGGGCGAAGGACGTCGCGCACGAGGGCGTCGAGAAGGCCAAGGGCAACCCGCTGGCGGTCGGGCTCATCGCGTTCGGCGCCGGGTGGCTCGCCTCGTCGCTCATCCCGACGTCCGACAAGGAGGAGCAGCTCGCCGGTGAGCTCAAGGACAAGGCGGCACCCCTCGTCGAGGACGTCAAGTCCCAGGCGAAGGACGTCGGTTCGCAGCTGGGCGACGTGGCGAAGGAGCACGCGCAGGACCTCAAGGGGACCGCGCAGGATGCCGCGCAGACCGTCAAGGACGAAGCGCAGGGCGCCGCGTCCGACGTCCAGGAGCACGCGAAGGGTGCTGCGGACGACGTGCGCAGCAGCTGACGTCACCCCGTGACGGACGGGAGGCCCGTGGCGACGCCGCCACGGGCCTCCCGTCCGTCGTCCAGCCCGCCGGGACTGAGCGTGCCCTCAGGACGCGAGGGCATGCGGTCCGGTACGGCCGGCGTTGACTGGTGTCATGCAGTTGACGAAGTACAACCACGCCACCGTCGTCCTCGAGCAGGACGGCGCCTCGCTCGTCATCGACCCGGGCTCGTTCACGCCCGAGTCCGCCGACCTCGTCGCCGGGGCCACGGTCGTCCTCGTCACCCACGAGCACGCCGACCACTTCGCCGTCGACGCGATCCGTGCGGGTCTGGAGCGCAGCGCCGACGTCGTCGTCCACGGTCCGGCGTCGGTCGTCGAGCAGCTCGGCGACCACGACGGCCGCGTCCGCACGGTCACCGCGGGCGACACGGTCGAGGTCGGGCCCTTCCGCGCCCGGGTCTTCGGGGAGGAGCACGCGGTCATCCACCGCGACATCCCCACCATCGCGAACGTGGGCTACCTGGTGAACGA
This sequence comes from Curtobacterium sp. HSID17257, assembly GCF_003989515.1. Taxonomy (GTDB): domain Bacteria; phylum Actinomycetota; class Actinomycetes; order Actinomycetales; family Microbacteriaceae; genus Curtobacterium. The sequence goes on along the minus strand of NZ_RBLU01000027.1, from coordinate 3,693 downwards.
CGCCGTCTTCCACCCGGGCGACGCCTACCTCGTGCCGGACGTCCCGGTCCGGACCCTGCTCGTCCCGACGAGCGGGCCGTGGGCGAAGACCGGCGAGGGTGTCGACTACGTCCGCGCGGTCGCACCGGAGCGCGTGGTGCAGATCCACGAGCTGCTCCTCAGCGAGGGCGGTCAGGAGATGAACGTCCGGATGTTCGGCACCGAGGGCCTCGGTGGCGTCCCGGCGTCGATCCTGCCCGTCGGTTCGTCGATCGAGGTCTGATCGCGCGACCCTGGGTCGAACCGGTGGTCGTGGGAGCAGGCTGGGCGGATGCCTGATGCTCCCTCGACCGCCGTCCTCTTCGACATCGACGGCACCCTCGCCGACTCGAACTACGCGCACGTCGACGCATGGTGGCGAGCGTTCCGAGCCGCCGGCGAGTCCGTCGACGCGTGGCGGATCCACCGGGCGATCGGCATGGACTCCCGGCGCCTGCTCGAGGAGCTGCTGCCCGACGCCTCCGACGAGGTCCGCGACACCGCGAAGCAGTTCCACACCGCCTACTACTCGGAGCACATGCCGCAGCTGCGGCTGCTGCCCGGGGCGCGGGAGCTGCTCGAGGCGGTCGCCGACGCCGGCCACGCGGTCGTGCTGGCGACGAGTGCGCCCGAGTCGGAGCTGTCGGTGCTGCGCGAGATGCTCGACGCGTCCGCGTGGGTGACGGCCGAGACGAGCTCGGAGGACGTGGAGCAGGCGAAGCCGGACCCCGGGATCATCCAGGTCGCGCTCGACAAGGTCGGCGTCGCTGCGGATCGCGCGGTGATGGTCGGTGACGCCATGTGGGACGTCGAGTCGTCGGGGAAGGTCGGGCTGCCCTGCGTCGGTGTGATGACCGGCGGGATCGGCGGCGACGAACTCCGCGGAGCCGGTGCCGCGGCCGTGTACGACGACGCAGCCGCCGTGCTCGCCGCGTTCCGGGCGGGCGAGGGGCCGATCGCCGCGCTGGCCTGAGTCCCGCCCCCGTGCGTGCGAGGATGGACGATCGTGATCACGATCGAGCGCGTTGCCTGGGACGACCCCCGTGGAGTTGCCCTCCGCGCCACCATGGACGACGAGATGCACGAGCGCTACGGTGACGGGCACGCGGACGAGGACCCGGCCGTCACCGCCGAGCGGAACCGTGTGCTGGCCGTCGACCCGGCCACGGTCATCACCTCGCTCCTCGCGATCGACGAGGACGGCACCGCCCTCGGACACATCGCCGTCCGCCACCTCGGCGACGAGGTCGAGCTGAAGCGCCTGATCGTCCTCGCCGCCGCCCGCGGCAAGGGCGCCGCCACCGCGCTGCTCACCGAGGGCGAGCAGGTCGCACGCGAGCAGGGCGTGTCCCGCGTGATCCTGCAGACCGGCGACAAGCAGCCCGAGGCCGTCGCGCTGTACCGCAAGACTGGGTGGCAGCAGATCGACGTCTACGAGCCGTACGCCGCGACCATGCCCTGGTCGTTCTGCTTCGCGAAGGCGCTGTAACCCGTCCTCCTGTTGCACTCTCAGCATCAGAGTGCAATTCTTGCTCGGTGAGCCCCACCGAACGCACCCGCACGCTGCGCCGACGCATGGTCGTCGAGGCACGCCGGGCCACGATCGAGCACGGTCTGCACGGCTTCACCATCGAGCAGCTCTGCGAGACGGTCGGCGTCTCCCGGCGCACGTTCTTCAACCACTTCGCGTCGAAGGACGACGCCGTGCTCGGCATCGAGCAGGGTCGGACGGAGGAGGTGCTCCGCGCCTACGCGTCGGGCGCCCTCGTGCCGGACGACCTCGACCCGCTCGGGTCCGTCGTCGCCCTGGCGATCGAGCAGATGCACGTCGCCGGGCTCGACCGCGCCGACGAGGCCCTCGTCCGCCGGGTGTTCGAGCGCGAACCCGTCATGGTCGCGAAGTTCCTCGCCGCCGCCGACGTCCAGCTGACCGCGGTCGGTCGGGCCGTCCGCGAGCGCTTCGACTGGACCGACCCGGACGACCGGCGCGCGCAGCTCGTCACCGAGGCCGCCGCCGGCCTGCTCAAGGTCACGGCCGGCGAGTACTTCGACGACGCCTTCGACGAGGCGAGCGGGCCGTCGTTCGACGCGCTGCTCACCGACAACCTCCGCCAGCTCAGGGCGGCCATCACCACCACCGGACAGGACCACACCGCATGAGCGCCACCGCGCAGGGCACGAAGCGTGCCCGACCCGGATCCGACGGACCGCTGCTGCTGACGCAGCGACGCATCTGGATCATCTTCTCCGCCCTCATCGCCGGGATGCTCCTGTCGAGCCTCGACCAGACGATCGTGTCGACGGCGATGCCCACCATCGTGGGCGAACTCGGCGGCGTCGCGCACCAGGCCTGGCTCACGACCGGGTACCTGCTCGCATCGACCATCGTGATGCCGATCTACGGCAAGTTCGGCGACGTCCTCGGGCGCCGCAACCTGTTCCTCGTCGCGATCGCCCTGTTCACGATCGCGTCCGCCGGCTGCGCCTTCGCCGGCGACTTCACGCAGCTCGTCGTCTTCCGCGCGATGCAGGGCCTGGGCGGCGGTGGCCTGATGATCCTGTCGCAGGCGATCATCGCCGACATCGTCCCCGCCTCGGAGCGCGGCAAGTACCTCGGCCCGCTCGGCGCGATCTTCGGCCTGTCGGCGATCGGCGGCCCGCTGCTCGGCGGGTTCTTCGTCGACCACCTCACCTGGAACTGGGCGTTCTACATCAACATCCCGGTCGGCATCGCGGCGTTCTTCGTCGCCTGGTTCGCGCTGACCCTGCCGACGAAGAAGGCCGAGAAGCGGATCGACGTGCTCGGCGTCGTGCTCATGTCCGCCGCGACCACCTGCCTCGTGTTCTTCTCCGAGTTCGGCGGCAGCAGGGACCACGGCTGGGACGCCCCCGAGACGTGGGCCTGGTTCGCCGGACTCGTCGTCTCGGCCGCGCTGCTCGTGCTCGTCGAGTCGCGCGTCGAGGACCCGGTGCTGCCGATGTCCTTCTTCCGCAACCGCACGTTCCTGCTCGCGACGGGCATCGGCCTCGTGCTCGGCATCGGCATGTTCGCCGCGATCGGGTTCGTCCCGACGTTCCTGCAGATGGCGTCGGGCACCTCGGCCGCGGTGTCCGGCCTGCTCATGCTGCCGATGATGGTCGGCCTCATCGGTACGTCGATCGCGTCCGGCAACCTCATCACCAAGACCGGCCGTTACCGGGCGTTCCCGATCGTCGGCACGGTGCTCGTCGCGCTGGCCATGCTCGCCATGACGCAGCTCGCCGCGGACACCCCGATCTGGCTCATCTGCGCCTACCTGTTCGTGTTCGGCGCGGGGCTCGGGCTCATCATGCAGGTGGTCGTCCTCGTCGCGCAGAACGCCGTGCCCGCGGAGCAGGTGGGGACCGCGACGTCGACGAACAACTACTTCCGCGAGGTCGGCGCATCACTGGGCACCGCCGTCTTCGGCGCGCTGTTCACGGCACGGCTGACGAGCGCGCTGACCGACGTCTTCACCTCGGCCGGCGGGTCCGCCACCGACGCGGCGTTCTCGGCGGGCAGCATCGACCCGGCGACCGTCGCGAAGCTGCCCGAGGCGGTGCAGGACGGCATCGTGAACGCGTACGCCGACTCCCTCGCGCCGGTGTTCTGGTACCTGCTGCCGTTCATCGCGATCGCGTTCCTGCTCGCACTGA
>NZ_RBLU01000251.1 GCF_003989515.1 Curtobacterium sp. HSID17257 | reverse complement strand
GCACTGCGCCGGATCGGGCAGCGGCTCGGACTCCCCCGCGACACCCACGTCGACGAGGTGGTCCGTTCCGCGGCCCGCGTGACCGGCCGCCCCGACGCCGCCGTCGGAGCCGTCCTGGTCGGGGGCCCGACCACCGACGACCGGGCGCTCGTCGACGGCGCTGCGGCACTCGACGAGCTGGAGCGTGCCGTCCGCACCGCGACCGGCGCCCCCGACGCACACCCCACCACCCCGCACTCCGCGACCCCGCGCACGTCCCACCGCAACCGACGAGGAGCACGACCGTGACCGATCCGTCACCCGCCCAGGAACCGACGGGCACGACCCCGACGAGCACGACCCCGACCGGCACGACGTCGGCCGCCTCCGGGCCGGCCGGCGCGGTGCCGTCGCCGGCCGGCACCGACGCGCTCCGGGACGCCTTCGGTG
>NZ_RBLU01000250.1 GCF_003989515.1 Curtobacterium sp. HSID17257 | reverse complement strand
CGATCTCGGCCTGCAGTGCGGTTGCCCGCTCCGGCGGGAGCAGCGCTGCCCGGGCCGCGTCGACCGCGTCGAAGCCCTGCTCGGCCAGCGCGCGGGCGACCTCTCCGGTCCGCTCGACCACGGTCTGCGCGGCCGTGGCCGCCTGCGCCTCGGCAGCGGAGACCTCGACGGCTCGAGCGGCGAGGTCGTCGAGCTGTCGGACCGTCCGTGCGAGGGAGCGGTCGTCCGGCGCGCGATCGTCGTCGTGGACGGCTGCGGTCCAGGGACTGACGGCGAGGGACGCTGCCCGGAGCCGTGCGTCCGTGACGGCAGCGGTGTCGTGGTCGAGCCGTTCCTCCTCGGCCGCGCTCGTCGCGACGAGGACGGCGTGCTCGGCCTGCACCGTGTGGTGCTCGCGTTCGAGCGCTCGGGTCTCGTCGTCGTGGGCCAGCCGGCGCTGTTCGACCTCGGCGACGTGGACGGCGGCCGCGCGTGCGGCGTCGACGCGGGCAGCGGCGGCAGCGGCCTGGGTCGCCAGGGCATCGGCGTCCGTGTCCCCGCCCGCCGCGCAG
>NZ_RBLU01000026.1 GCF_003989515.1 Curtobacterium sp. HSID17257 | reverse complement strand
CGCGCGCCCGCGGCCGACGCCGTGCACCGCGACCTCGACGTCCTGCTGCTCGCACGAGCGTCGACCCTCCGCTCGCACCCGGGCGAGATCGCGTTCCCCGGCGGGCGCATCGACCCCGGTGACGCCGATGCGCCCGCAGCAGCCCTGCGCGAGGCCCGCGAGGAGACCGGGCTCGACCCCGCCGGCGTCGAGGTCCTCGGCACCCTGCCCGCCGTCCCGCTCGCGCACTCGAACCACCTGGTGCGGCCGGTGCTCGGGTGGTGGCGCGAACCGACACCCGTGCGGGTCGTCGACGAGCGGGAGTCCGCCGCGGTCTTCCGGACACCCGTCGCCGACCTCCTCGACCCGGCGAACCGTGGGGTCACCGTGCTGCGCCGAGGCGGTCAGGAGTGGCGCGGGCCGGCCTTCACGGTACGGTCGGACGAGGGCGCGCACACGCTCTGGGGGTTCACCGCGATGCTCCTCGACGCGCTCTTCGACCGGCTCGGTTGGGCGGAGCCGTGGGATGCGGCGCACGAGCTCCCGCTCCCCGCGCTCCGGAGGACCTGACCCCTGCTCTCCACCCTGCTCGTCGAGGTGCCGTGGCTCGCCTTCGGCGTCCTCGTCGCGGTCGTCGTCGTCGCCCCCTTCCTCGGGGTCCTGCTCGTCCGCGTGCCACGCACGACCACCGTGCTCGCACTCCTGGCGCTGGTCGCCGTGCTCGCGCTCACCCTGTACCCGGAGGGCACGCCCTCCGCGGCGGTCGCCTGCTCGGTCGGCCTGCCGTACCTGGCTCCGACCGCCGTCGAGTCGATCGCGAACGTGCTGCTCTTCGTCCCGGTCGTGTTCCTGGCAGGGCTGCGCACCGGCAGGCCGCTGCTGACGGCGGCTGCCGGCATCGGCCTGTCCGCGGGCATCGAGGCGCTGCAGGCGTTCGTGCTCGGCATCGGGCGGGCCTGCGACACGAGCGACCTGGTCACGAACGGGGTCGGCTCGGTGATCGGCAGCCTGCTCGCGGCTGCTGCGCTCGCGCTCGGGCTCGCGCGACGCCGGGCCACGCGACGCCGCTGACCGGACGTCGTAGGGTCGGGGCATGACCGTCGTCGCCCTCGTGTTCGCCGCCCTCGCCGCGCTCCTGCACGTGTACATCTTCGTGCTCGAGTCCGTCCTCTGGACCACTCCGCGAGCGCGGAACACCTTCGGCACCTCGGAGCAGGAGGCCGCGGCCACCCGCTCGCTCGCGTTCAACCAGGGCTTCTACAACCTGTTCCTCGCCGTGCTCGTGCTGGTCGGCATCGTCGTCGTCGCGTCCGGCGGTACCGCGGTCGGCCTGACCCTCGTCGTCGCCGGGACCGGGAGCATGCTCGCCGCCGCCCTGGTGCTGTTCACGAGCGACGCGACGAAGCGCCGGGCCGCGAGCACCCAGGGCGCACTGCCGCTCCTGGCGCTGGTCGCGCTCGGGATCGCCGCGCTGGTCTAGACGAGGTCGGCGAGCAGCGTCTCGACCCGCCGCCGGACCTCGTCGCGCACCGGACGGACCTGCTCGATCGGCAGGCCGGCCGGGTCGGTGAGCGCCCAGTCCTCGTAGCGCTTGCCCGGGAACACCGGGCAGGCGTCGCCGCACCCCATGGTGACGACGACGTCGGCCTGACGCACCGCGCCGGTGGTCAGGACGGCGGGCTGCTCGCCCGCGATGTCGATGCCCTCCTCGGCCATCGCCTGCACCGCGACCGCGTTGATCCGGTCAGCGGGTTCGGACCCGGCGGAGAACACGTCGACGCGGTCACCGGCCAGGTGCCGGAGCCACCCCGCCGCCATCTGGGAGCGGCCGGCGTTGTGGACGCAGACGAACAGGACGGCGGGCTTCTGGTCTGGCACGGTGACTCCGGTGGTCGGTCGGGAAGGGTGCGCTCATCCTGCCGTACCGAGGTGGACGGACGGGACGGCCGACGACCGGGCCGGGCGACGGCCGGGAGGCCCGTGGCGGGCCGGCACCGTGCCTCCCGTCCGTCCCGTGGCGCCGGAGGGTCAGCTCGCCGCGGGCTGACAGCGGGGACACCACCAGACACGTCGGGGCGCGGAGCCGACCACCTCGACGTCGTCGCGGGCGCGCACCCGCGTCCCGCAGCGCAGGCACGGCCGACCGGCGCGGCCGACGACCCAGTGGCGCTCGCCGCGACGGAGCACCCCGGTCGTCACCTGGTACGCATCGGGCGTGGTCGCGGAGTGGCGGAGCATCCGCTGGGCGGCGTCGAGCAGCGCGGCCACGTCGACCGTGCCGATCGGCCGATCCGGGTGCAGCCCGCGCAGGAAGCCGAGCTCGTTCGCCCAGAGGTTGCCGAGCCCCGCCACGCGCCGCTGGTCGAGCAGGACGGTGCGCACGGGCAGGTCCGGGTCGGCCGCGCAGCGGCGGACGGCCTCGTCACGGTCGAAGTCCTCGTGCAGCAGGTCGGGTCCGAGGTGCCCGACCGCCAGGCGCTCGTCGCGGGTGGCGAGCAGTTCGACCACGGGCAGGGCGATCCCCCACACCGTGCGACCGTCGTCGAGGGCCATGCGCACCCGGGCGTCCTGCGCGGCGCGTGCCGGCAGCCGCTTCCCCGCGCCCGTCGTGGTCCACGAGCCGGTCATCCGCATGTGGGTGTGGAGCGTCGTGCCGTCGTCGAACCGGGTGAGCAGGTGCTTGCCGTGCGTGGCGTGCTCGACGATGCGTCGGCCGCCGAGCGGGGTGCCGGCGTCGGCGCCGCCGCGGAGCTCGCCACGGGCGACCAGGGCGCCGTCGACGGCACGGAGTCGGGCTGCCAGGCGGTGGACGGAGTCACCCTCGGGCATGTCGTCACGCTAGGCGGGGCCACCGACAGCCGTGCTGCGTGCGGTAGGTTCCTGCGGAACGCAGTCCACGCTGTCGGGAGGGAGCGCGTCCATGGTCGACGGACACCGCTCGCCGCCGACGATGAGCGACGTCGCAGCGGTCGCCGGTGTCTCGAAGAAGACCGTCTCGAACGTGCTCGCCGGGTACGAGCACGTGTCGGCGCGGACGCACGACCGCGTCATGGCCGCTGTCGAGCAGCTCGGCTACGAGCTGAACGTGTCGGCCAGGAACTTCCGCTCCGGCCGCTCACGCGTGCTCGGGCTGGCGCTGCCCGAGCTCCGTCAGGCGTACTTCGCGGAGCTCGCGGACGCGGTCATCCGCGCTGCCGGGGCGCTCGGGTACACGGTGCTCGTCGAGCAGACCGCCTCCGGCGAGCGGGAGCCGGACGCCATCACCCGGATGCGCGAGCACTCCATCGACGGGATCATCTACAGCCCGCTCGCGGTGCGACCCGGGGACGCTCCTGCCCTCGACGTGAAGTTCCCGCTGGTCGTGCTGGGGGAACCGGTCGAGGACAGCGACGCGACGTTCATCACGATGTCGAACGCCGATGCCTTCCGTGATGCGACCGAGCACCTCGTGCGGGCAGGCCGGTCGGCCATCGCCTTCGTCGGTGCGGACCCGGACGGTCCGGTGCGGACCGCGGAGGAGCGTCTGCGCGGGTACCGCTCGGCCCTGGACGCACACGACCTGCCGTTCCGGCCGGAGCTCGTCGTGTCGACGCCGCTCTGGCACCGGGCCGACGGGGCGGAGGCAGCGACGCGACTGCTCGCCGGGGGCCGCGCCGTCGACGCCGTCGTCTGTTGCAACGACGCCCTGGCGCTCGGGGCGATGAGCGCCCTGCAGCTCGCAGGTCGGTCCGTGCCGGGCGACGTGGCCGTGGTCGGGTTCGACGACATCGAGGAGTCGGCGTACTCCACGCCCGCCCTGACCACCGTCTCCGCCGACCTCGACCGGGTGGCGGCGACCGCCGTGGACATGCTCGTCGGTCAGCTCGAGCGGGGCGAGGCCGCGGTGGCAGGGGTGGTCCGGTCCCCCCACCGACTGGTGGTGCGGGCCTCCTCGGCGGACGGCGCTCGGACGGACTGACCCCGGGCCGACAGGACTGGTGCTTGACGTCCTCGCCACTGCCCGTTACCTTCCATTTACACCGGTGTAAATCCGGCAACCCGAGAGTCCCGCACACCGCTGTGCCGGACGGATGGCAGGTGTTCAATGAAGAAGCACGTCGCAGTCGTCGCGCTCGCTGCAGCCGCGGCGGTGGCCTTGGCCGGGTGCGCCGGCTCCCCCGGTTCCTCGTCCTCCGACGCCCACGTCGACCTGACGTTCTGGCACGGGTACACCGAGGCCGACGGCAAGGTCCTCGACCAGATCGTCAAGGACTTCAACGCCTCGCAGTCGAAGGTGACGATCTCCACCCAGACGAAGACGTGGGCGGTCATCGACGACACGATGCTCCCGGCGCTCTCCGCGAAGAAGGGCCCTGACCTCGTCGCGATGACGTCGGACCGCCTGCCGGTGTACGCGCAGAAGAAGGCTCTGGTCGACCTCGACGACTTCTACGACGAGACCTCCAGCAACACGCGCGAGCTCAAGGAGCAGGCGGTCGCGATGGAGACCGTCGACGGCAAGCGCTACGGCGTCCCGAGCGGCTTCGTGCCGCTCTCGGTGATCTACAACAAGAAGCTCTTCGCCGAGGCCGGTATCGACTCCTTCCCGACCACCTGGGACGAGTGGGTCGCCGACGCGAAGAAGCTCACGAAGGACACCAACGGCGACGGCACACCGGAGCAGTACGGCCTCGTCCTGCCCGACCACCAGACGGTGGGCAACGGCATCTGGCCGAGTCTGTTCGCGGGCAACGGCGGCTCCGTCACGAACGAGGCGGGCACGAAGTCGACCATCGACTCCGCGGCGAACCGCGAGACGCTCGCGTACTGGACCAAGGCCGTGACCGAGGACGGGATCTCGCCCACGGGTGTCGACGGCATCGCCGCGGACAAGCTCTTCACCGCGGGCAAGACCGCCATGGAGATCGGCGGGCCGTGGATGGCCAGCGTCGCCGAGGGCGCGGGCATCGACTACGGCATCGCGGCCATCCCTGCAGGTCCGAAGGCGCAGACCGCGTCGGCGATCGGCATCTCGCTCGGCGTCACCGCGCAGACCGACGACGCGAAGCAGCGCGCCGCCGAGCAGTTCCTCGCCTACTTCAACGAGAAGACCGTCGCCACGAAGTGGGCGCTCGGCTCCGGGTGGCCGCCCCTGCGCACCGACATCACCGCGAGCGACGTCGGCCAGAACCCGACCGTCGCGACCCTGACCGGGCTGCCCGGCACCACCATCCCGCTGCTGCCGGGTGTGGTGAACAGTGCCGACGTGCTCACCGCCGTCGACACCGCCACGCAGAAGGCGCTCGCCGGCGGCAACCCCGCCGAGCTGCTCGGGGCCGCGGACGCCAGCGTCCGCTCGGCCCTCCGATGAGACCGGCGGGCGGGGACCTGCGCTCCCCGCCCGCCTCCTTCCGCTCCGCCAGCACCGCCCCCAGCAGGGAGACCCCATGACCACCCAGCAGCTCGGTCGCCGCCCGCGCTACCGTCCGCCCGCACAGCTCGGCGGCCGAACCCCCGTCGGCGGCACCTTCCGCCGACGCGCGACCATCGTGGGCTTCCTCGCCCCGGCGATCGTGGTCATGGGCGCCTTCGTCCTCTGGCCGATGGTGTCCGCACTCCGCCTGTCGTTCACCGACGCGAGCGGCTTCGGGGACCCGTCCTGGGTCGGGCTCGCGAACTACACGCGGGTGTTCACCGACCCGGACGTGCTGCGGTCGATCGGCAACACCGCGCTCTACTCGGTGCTGTTCACTCCGGTCGCGATCGCCGTCGCGCTGGTGCTCGCCCTGGTCCTGAACCACCCCGCGCTGCCGTTCCGCGGGTTCTTCCGCTCGGCGCTCTTCCTGCCGTTCATCGTGTCGCTCGCGGTCGCCGCCTTCGCGTGGTCGTACCTGCTCGACCCGCAGATCGGCCTGCTCAACCACTGGCTGCAGGTGGTCGGCATCCGACTCGGCAACGTGCTGCAGGACCCGACCCTGGCCATGCCGACGGTCGTGCTCGTCGCGGTGTGGAAGAACTTCGGTTTCTACATGGTGATCTTCCTCGCCGGCCTGCAGGAGATCCCGACGAGCCTGTACGAGGCGGCGCAGCTCGACGGTGCGAACGCTCCGAAACGCTTCGCCCACGTCACCTGGCCGATGCTCAGCAACACGATGGCGTTCGTCGTCATCGTCGCGCTCATCGCAGCACTGCAGGCGTTCGACCAGATCTACGTGCTCACCGGCGGCGGTCCGTACCGCTCGACCGAGACGATCGTCATGCAGGTCTACCAGTCCGGCTTCAAGGACCTGGACATCGGGTTCGCGAGCGCGCTCGCCTACGTGCTGCTCATCGCGACGCTGCTGCTGAGCCTCGTCCAGTTCCTGTTCTTCGGCAAGCGCGGGGAGGACACCGCATCATGACCGCCCTGCCCCGGCCCGCGGTGCTCGCCACCCGCCGCACCGCAGCCCGGAAGCCCCTGCCCCTGCGCTGGCTCGGGTTCGCCGCGGTGCTCGTGGTCACGCTCGCCGTGCTGCTCCCCGTGCTCATCATCGTCTTCACGGCGTTCAAGCCCGCGAGCGAGGTGAACGCCTACCCGCCGACCCTGTTCCCGCACACGTGGACGCTCGACAACTTCCGCGCGATCTTCACGCAGCTGCCCTTCGCCCGACTCATCGGCAACAGCTTCGCGTTCGCGGGCGGGGTCACCCTGTTCGCGCTCGCCTTCGACGCCCTGGCGGCCTACGCATTGGCCCGGCTCGACTTCCGTGGCAGCAAGGTCCTGCTCATCGTGATCATCGCGAGCCTGATGATCCCGTTCCAGGCGACCCTGATCCCGATCTACCAGCTGGTCTCGGACCTGGGGTGGGTGAACACCTTCGCGGGCCTCATCGCACCGCGGGCCGCCGACGCGTTCGGGATCTTCTTCCTCCGACAGTTCTTCGTCGCACTGCCCCGTGACCTCGACAACGCCGCGCGCATCGACGGTGCGTCGGAGTGGCGGATCTTCCGGAGCATCATCCTGCCGAACGCCGTCCCCGCCCTGCTGACGCTCGGCATCTTCACGTTCGTGAACAACTGGAACGACCTGCTCTGGCCGCTCGTGTTCACCACCGACCAGGACATGGGGACGATCACCTCCGGCCTGACCCTGCTCACCGGGCCCGGCGGCATCATCCCGCAGGGCGTCATGATGGCCGGCGCGCTCATCGCCGTGCTCCCCCTCGCCGTGATGTTCCTGCTCGTCCAACGCCGCTTCATCGAGAGCGTCGCGAGCACGGGGCTGAAGTGACCGCGCCGGTCGCACCCGACTCGCGGACGGTCGGCACCCCGACCGTCGTGACCACGAAACGAGACACCATGCACTGGTCCGACGACGGCCGCCTGCACTTCGCCCTGGGTATCGAGGACACCTTCGTCCCGCAGGCCCGGCCCGGCGAACGCGCGATCGACGAGTACGAGCTGACCGACCACTACCGGCGCTACGCCTCCGACCTCGGGCTCGCCGTCGACGTCGGTGCCGAGCTCCTCCGCTGGGGCGTCCCGTGGTACCGCGTCTCGCCCGAGCCCGGCGTCTGGGACTGGTCCTGGGTCGACCGCGTGATGGCCCGCTTCCGCGAGACCGGACTCACGCCCGTCGTCGACCTGCTGCACTACGGCACGCCGCTGTGGCTCGAGGGACAGTTCGCGAACCCCGACTACCCGACGCACGTCACCGAGTACGCGGCCCGCTTCGCGGCGCGGTACGGCGACGTCGCCACCGACTACACGCCGGTCAACGAACCCGTGATCCACGCGCTCTTCACCGGCGAGTACGGCTACTGGCCCCCGTACCTGACGGGCGCGGCGGGCTCCGCGCGGATGGCGACGGCCCTCGCGACGGGGTTCGTGACGACGCAGCACGCGATCGCCCGGGAGCTCGGTGACGCCGCCCGCTTCGTGCACGTCGAGGCCGGCATCCGCTACGTCGGCGACGTCGACGCCCCCGAGCACCGGGACACCGTGGCGCGGCTGCGCGACCAGGCCTTCCTCGTCGAGGACCTGGTCACCGGCGGCGTCGACGCGGACCACCCGCTGGGCGCCGGGCTCCTCGCCCACGGCACGACGCCCGCACAGCTCGACTGGTTCCGCGAGCACGCCGTCCGCCCCGACGTGATGGGCGTCAACTACTACCCGCTGCACTCCACCGAGGTCTTCGAGCGGGGTGTCCACCACGGCGGCGGCTTCGCCGACCCGCGGCCGTACCGGGACACCGGCACCGAGGGCCTGCGCGACGTCCTGACCACCTACGCCGAGCGGTACGGTGCCCCCGTCATGCTCACCGAGACCTGCGTCACGGGCACGGTCGAGGAGCGGATCGCCTGGCTCGACGACTCGGTGTCGACGCTGCACGAGCTGCGGTCCGAGGGGCTGCCCGTCGTCGGCTACACGTGGTGGCCGCTGTTCGACATGTACGAGTGGACCTGGCGGCACACCGAGGCGCCCCGCTCCGAGCACCTGCTGACCATGGGGCTCTACGACCTGGTCGAGGACGGCGACGGCGGGCTGGACCGCGTCCGCAACCCGGTCGCGGACGCGTTCGCGCGGCACGCGCGGTCGGCCGCCGCGATCGCGGCCTGAGACGTGTCCGCGGCCGGCCCGCGGACACCGGTCGCGACCCGAGGGCGACCGACACCGGACGGGAGGCCCGTGGCGACCCCACGGCGTGCCTCCCGTCCGACGACCAGCACCACCACACCACCGATCGGAGTCCCATGTCCCTCCGCACCGGCGCCCTCCGGGCGCCCCGACGAGCGCACGCGCTCGTCCTCGCCGCAGCCGCCACGGCTGCCGCGCTCCTGGTCGGCGTCGTCGGGCCCGCGCCCGCCGAGGCCGTCACGACGGGCAACGGTGCCCTCGTGTACTCCCCCGCCGCCGGCACGTCCTTCAACCCCGAGGGCGGCCGCGCAGCCGGCACCACCTACGCCAAGATGGTCGTCCTGAAGAACAGCGGCTCCGCGAACGGGCAGCAGTTCGTCACGTTCGACCAGCTCGTGCTCGAGAACGGCGTGCAGGTCTACCCGATCTACCGGTCGACGAACGACGGCACCTCGTGGTCGCGGGTCGCCACGGTGACGCCGAGCAAGCAGTTCCCCGCGCTGACCCGCACTGCGCAGCCGTCGCTGTACGAGACACCGATCCAGCTCGGGTCGATGCCCGCCGGCACGCTGCTGCTCAGCGGGATGATCATGCCGTCCGATCGGTCGAGCAGCCGACTCGTGATGTACAAGAGCCTCGACCACGGACTGACCTGGTCCTTCGTCAGCACCGTCGACACCGGCGGCCCCGCGACGTACGACCCGAGTCCGACCTCCACCACCTCGACCGTGTGGGAGCCGTCCGTCGCCGTGGACGCGAACGGCGGCCTGGTGACGTACTTCTCGGACGAACGGCAGAAGGCGAAGGGCGTCCTGCAGGCCGTCAGCTACCGCCGGTCCACCGACGGCGGCGCGACCTGGGGTCCGCTCGTCAACGTGTCCGCACCCACGAACACGAGCGACCGACCGGGCATGATCACCGTGACGCGGATGCCGAACGGCAACTACATCGCCACGTTCGAGGTCGTGAACCGCCCGAGTCGGACGAACAACACCGCGCCGGTGTACTACAAGACCTCACCGGACGGCCTGACCTGGAGCCCGGAGACGAGCATCGGCACGAAGCTCGCGTTCGCCGACGGACGCGGGCTCGGCTCCTCGCCCGAGGTGCGGTGGATCCCCGAGGCCGGCAACCCGAACGGCATGGTGGTCGTGTCGTCGAAGTGGTCGGTCGACGCGTCGGGGAACATCGACGGCGGGCAGACCTTCGCCGTGAACCGGAACCAGGGCTCCGGCGCGTGGGAGCAGCTGCCGTACGCCGTGACCTACGACGCCCGCGACACCGAGGGAGGCACCTTCTCGGGCTTCGCGCAGAGCTTCGACTCGAGCGCTGACGGGAGGACGCTGTACCAGGCGACGAACGTCGAGAACCTGTCGACGACGTACAACGACGTCCGCGTCGGGTCCGTCCCGATCAACGCGCTGCGGTACGAGGCCGAGTCCGCCACCCGCACCGACACGAGCACGGTCACGCAGGTGGACGCCGTCGGTGGGCAGAAGGTCGGCAACATCAACAACGCCACGAGCAAGGTGCAGTTCACCGTCCAGGTGCCGACTGCGGGCACGTACACGATGAACGTCCGGTACGACAACGGCACCGGCGCGACGAGCACGCACACCGTCTCGGTGAACGGGGGGACGGCGTCCGCGGTGAGCTACACGCCGACCGTGAACTGGGGCCGCTTCGGCTGGGCGCAGAAGAGCGTCACGCTGAACGCCGGCACGAACACGATCACCTTCACCAAGGGGACGGGGTTCGCGGAGCTGGACCAGATCCAGCTGTACCGGTGAACGGGCGGGAGGCACGGTGCCGATCGGTACCGCGCCTCCCGCGCGCCGGGTGCTCAGGCCGCTGCGGCGTGCTCCCGGAGCGCCGGGCAGTGCTCGGCCGTCGGGTGCTCGGTGATCGCGATGACCTCGTCGAGCCGGTCCCGAGCCGCCTCGAGCTCGGCGAGCTGCGCGGTGATGCGGTCGCGCTCGGCCACGAGCAGCGCGAACGACTCGGGTGTCGCCACCCCGGCGTCGACGCACGGCAGCAGCTGCACGATGGTGCGGCTCGGGAGTCCGGCGGCGAAGAGCTGCTGCACGAGCTGCACCCGTTCGACGGACGCCGCGGCGTAGGACCGCTGGCCGCCCGCGGTCCGCTCCGCCGTGAGCAGCCCCTGCTCCTCGTAGTACCGCAGCGAGCGCACGCTCGCCCCGGTCGCTGCCGCGAGGTCACCGATCCGCACGTCGTCTCCGATCTGCACTTGCACCTGACACCGATGTGAGGTCCTACCGTAGCCGAGCCGCCGCGGGAAGTGCCCGCCCGGCAGGAGGACACCATGGACATCGCCGGATCCGTCGCACTCGTCACCGGGTCGAACCGGGGCATCGGCCGCCGCTTCGTCACGCAGCTGCTCGAGCGCGGCGCGTCGAAGGTCTACGCGACCGCACGCCGCCCCGAGCTCGTCGACGTCGAGGGCGTCGAGGTGCTGCCGCTCGACATCACCGACGAGGCGTCCGTCGCCGCTGCGGCAGCCGCCGCGCAGGACGTCACGCTGCTCGTCAACAACGCCGGGATCGCCGGGACCGGCTCGCTGCTGCGCGACGACCTGGCCGACGCCCACCGGCTGCTCGACACGCACCTCTGGGGGAACCTGTCGATGCTGCGGGCCTTCGCGCCGGTCATCGAGCGCAACGGTGGCGGCGCGGTCGTCAACGTGCTCTCCGCGCTGTCCTGGTTCGCGTACCCGGGATCGGGTGCCTACGGCGTCGCGAAGGCCGCGGAGTGGAACATGACCAACGCCGTCCGGCTCGAGCTGCGCGACGCCGGGATCACCGTCCAGGGGCTGCACCTCGGCGCGGCCGACACCGACATGATGGCCGGGTACGACGGCCACATGACCGACCCGGCCGACGTCGCACGGGCCTCGCTCGACGGGGTCGAGCAGGGGCTCTCCGAGGTCGTCGTCGACGAGTGGAGCGCCATGGTCAAGGCGTCGCTCCAGCAGACGCCGGACGTGCTCGCGGCACAGCTCGGCTGACGGCAGGACGGACGGGAGGCGCGGTGCCAGCCGGCACCGCGCCTCCCGTCCGGAGGGTCGCGTCGATGTCAGAAGGCTCGGAGGCCGAACCGGTGGGTCGCCGTCCGGAAGTCGGGGTCGCCGAGCTCGATGGCCCGGCTGGACAGCACGGACAGGTCCCGGGTCCTGTCGAGCCACGTCGCCCGGCACCAGGACTCGCCGTGCTTGCTCCCGAAGTGGATGCCGAGTGGGTGGGTCTGATCGTCGAGGACGGCGTCGTGCACCAGATCGGCGACGGCGGTGGTGACCGACCGGTCGTCCGATCGGAGGACGGCAGTGGTGAAGGACGACCACCCGCCGACGAGCAGGTGCGATCGGAGGCTGGGTTCGATGGCGCTCAGTGTGTCGGGGTGCTCGACGTCGACGTACCAACCGGTGCTCGGGTGCTCCAACGAGAGGACTGTCCGGTCGTCGCGCCACGATCGCGGGAGCGTTCCGGTCTGCATGAACGACCGTTCGTCCCAGTCGGAGGCGACATCGGCGAGGAACTCCTCGAGGGTCAGCCCGACGGCCGCGGCGTCCACCTCGAGCGCACTGCCCGTGCCGAGCGGGACCTTGAACGCGGCGAGCACCTCGGCGAATGCACCGGTGCGGAGTTCGGCCGTGTAGTAGGTCTCCGTACCGGCGGCGTCGTAACGACCCCAGCTCGAGCGTTCTGTTGCAGCGTGGTCGCCGTGCCGACCGCGAGTCGGTGCGGACACCGGCGGGTGGTTGCTCTTCGCGACGCGGTACCCGGTGTCGCTCCGAGCAGGGAGGAGTCGAAGCCCCGTCGTCGTGCAGGTGCGTGGCCCTCGGCTCGTCACGTGTCCGCGGTGCCGTCCATGAACGACTGCACCGCTCGCCCGAGCTGCGCAGCGTCGTCCTCTCGGACGGCGGTCAGTGGAGTGCGCTCCTCGAGGAACGGGTTGGCGCCGATGAACCAGGCGCGGGCGACGTGCGCACCCTCGTGTTCAGCGATGGCGTTCCACGTGCGAGAGAGCAGCCGGAGTCGCCGCTCGAAGTCGTTCCCCGGGCGAGGACCGTCGGACTTGGCCCACTTCAGCGGGAGCTTGCGGTCCTTGCTCCCGGTAGCGGCGGCCACGAGTGTCGGGCCGAGAGCCGCGTTCAGCTCCTGCACGAGTTCCCGCAGGTCGAGCCGCGTCGACCGCGCGTGGTGCATCCCTGCTGCAACTGTCATGCCCCCCGTTTTACACCCCGATCCTGCGCGCCACCACCCGTCGATGCTGCGAGGCGACCGCAGACGGACGGGAGGCGCGGTGCCAGCCGGCACCGCGCCTCCCGTCCGTCACCCGGTCGCGTCAGGACCCGGAGCGCTCGTCCGACCGGCCGACGGACGTCTCCCCCGGTGCCGGATCGAGGGTTGCGTCGATGCCGGGGTCCGGCGAGACGGTCTGCGTGTGCACCGGGAAGGCGTCCGGCGAGGTGCTGACCCCGCCGACGGCCGGTGCGGTCCGCCCACGGCCGCCGCGGAACCGGCGTACCAGGTCCCAGGGACGACCGGACTGCCGCTGCTCCGGCGCGTCGACCTCGAGGCCGTAGTAGGCACCGACGTGCTCGAGCAGGACCTCGCGCTCCGCCTTGTCGTACGCCCGGCGTTCCCGATTGAAGGCGATGACCGTGGACCAGCAGACCATGAGCAGCACAACGCTGAACGGGAGCGCCGTGGTGATCGCGGCGGTCTTCAACGCGTTCAGCCCGCCGGTCAGCAGCAGCGCGACGGCGAGCAGCGCGGCGACGACCGCGAAGAAGACCCGGAGCCAGTTCTTCGGCTCGATGTCACCGCCGGACGCGATCATCGCCATGACGAGCGACCCCGAGTCCGAGGACGTCACGAAGAACACGCCGATGAGCAGGATCGCACCGAAGGTCAGCACGACGCCGGCGGGCAGGTCGGCGAGCAACGTGAAGAGCGACCCCTCGACGTCGACGGAGCCGTCCGCACCGACGAGGCCGCCGGCGCCGTCGGTCTCCTGGTGGATGGCGGCACCACCGAGGACGGCGAACCAGAGGAAGGTCAGGGCGGTCGGCACGAGCAGCACGCCGAAGACGAACTCGCGGACGGTGCGACCGCGCGAGATCCGGGCGATGAAGATGCCGACGAAGGGGGCCCACGACATCCACCATCCCCAGTAGAACGTGGTCCAGGCGCCCTGCCACTCCTCGCCCGCGGCGCCCTGCTGCGCGGTGACGTTGAAGGACAGGCCGACGACGTTCTGCAGGTAGGCGCCGATCGACTGCACGAAGTCGCGGAGCAGGTACTGGGTCGGTCCGACGACCAGGACGAACACGAGCAGCGCCGCGGCGAGCAGCAGGTTCACGTTCGACAGGATCTTCATGCCCTTCGCCACACCGGTGACGAGCGACACGATGGTGAGCGCGGTGATCACGGCGATGATCGCGATCTGGCTGACGGTGCTGCTCTCGGCGATGCCGGCGCTCTCGAGGCCCGCGCCGATCTGCAGCACACCGAGGCCGAGCGACGTCGCGACGCCGAACAGCGTGCCGATGAGCGCCACGACGTCGATGACGTTGCCCCAGCCGCCCCGGACGCGGTTGCCGAGCAGGGGTTCGAGTGCCCACCGGATCGACACCGGGCGGCCGCGGCGGTGGATCGCGTACGCCAGGGCCATGCCGAGGACGACGTAGATCGCCCAGGCGTGGAGACCCCAGTGCAGGAAGGTCTGGGTCATGGCCTCCTGCGCCAGGTGCTGCTCCGACCCGGAGACACCGGGACGCGGGTCGGCGAAGTGGCTCAGCGGTTCGGAGACGCCGTAGAAGACGAGCCCGATGCCCATGCCGGCGGCGAAGAGCAACGAGAACCAGGAGCGCGTGCTGAACTCCGGCTCGTCCTGGTCCTTGCCGAGCTTGATGTCGCCGAACCGGCTGAAGCCCACGAACAGGGCGAAGGCGACGAAGAATGCAGCCGCCAGCACGTAGTACCAGCTGAAGTTCCGGACGATGCCGGCCTGCAGCGCGGTGAAGACGGCCTCGGCCGACGCCGGCGCGACGAGCGTCCACGCGACGAACGCGAGCACGATGACGGCGGCGGGCCAGAAGACCCAGCGGGACAGCCCCGGGGTGGTCCGGACGGGCTCGCCCGGGCGGAGCTGGTCGGCGGCGGGGTCAGGTGGTCTCGTCGTGGCCATCCGTCCATGGTGCCCGACCTCCTGTGCGGTTGCTCAGGATGACGGACGGGCCCGCGACGGCGGAGGGTCGTCCGTCCGCCGCCGCGAGCGTGCCGCTACCGCTGCTGCAGGAAGTCGGCGATCGCCGTCCCGCCGCCGTTGAAGCGGATCGTGCGGCCGGCGGTCGACGGGTCCTCGACGACGTCGGCGACCACGTGGGCCACGTCGCCGCGCGGGACCTGCGACGCCGAACCGTCCCAGTCCACCGAGCCGGTCGGCTCGTCGTCGGTCAGGGTGCTCGGCGCGACGACGGTCCACTGCAGCCCGGAGTCCCGGAGGACGGCATCGGCGATCATCTTGGACTGCGCGTACGCGAAGAAGTCCTGGTCCTGCGGGATGCCGTGGTCGAGCTTCGACCCGGACCACGAGACCATCACGTACCGGTCGACCCCGGCCTGCGCGGCACCCTGCACGGACAGCACGGCGGCGTCGCGGTCGATCGCCCAGGTGCGGTCGGCGGAACCGCCGCCGGCCCCGGCCGACCACACGACGGCGTCGTGCCCGCGGACCAGGTCGGCGAAGTCGGTGAGCGACTGCTCCTGCACGTCGGCGACCCGGGGTTCGCCGCCGTGGGCGCGCACCTCGTCCTGCTGGTCGGGGTTGCGGATCACGGACGTGACGCTGTGGCCGCGCTCGGTGAGGATGCGGGTGGCGAGGAGTGCGACCTTGCCGTGGCCGCCGAACAGGATGACGTTGCTCATGCCGCGGACGCTACGCGGAGCGGCTCCGAGCGACAGCAAGCCGCCGCGTCCCCCGAGCGTCGCGCGAGTACCGTCCGACCTGACACGACGGGAGAACCATGAGCAAGCAGCACGAACAGCACACCCTGGTCCGCACCCTGGCACTCGGGGTCCTCAGCGGCGGTCGGAGCGGCACCCCGCTGGCCGTCCTCGCCCTGAACCACGACAACAAGGCCCTGAAGGGCGACTGGCAGCAGTGGAAGGCCTTCAGCACGCCGCTCGGCCGCGGGCTGCTCGTCGCGTCGGCCATCGGCGAGCTCATCGGCGACAAGTCCCCGAAGGCCCCCGCCCGCATCTCCCCGATGGGCCTGGTCGGCCGCATCGGCGCCGGCGCGTTCGCCGGGGCGGCGCTCGGCACGACGGGCAGCCGTGACCTCCGCATCGAGGGCGCGATCCTCGGTGGCGTCGGCGCGGTCGTCGGCAGCTTCGCCGGGTGGGCCGCCCGCAAGCTCCTCAGCAGCTCGGGCCTGCCCGACCCGGTCGGCGCGCTCGCCGAGGACGCGGCGGTCATCGCCGGTTCCGTCCGGGCGGTCAGCGGGTCCTGACCGGACCGACACCGGACGGGAGGCCCGTGGCGGACCCGCCACGGGCCTCCCGTCCGTCCGTCGTCCGCCCCGTCGCCGTCCCGCCCACCGGGGAGCACCACCAGTGCCTGCCGCGCACGGGAGCGCGCGCCTAGCGTGGCCCGCATGGACATCGTCGTCATCGGAGCCACCGGACACATCGGCACCTTCCTGGTCCCCCGCCTCGTCCGGGCCGGCCACCGCGTCACCGTCGTGACGCGCGGTACCAGCAGCCCCTACGCGGACTCCCCCGAGTGGGACCAGGTCGAGCGGATCACCGCCGACCGCGAGCAGGAGGACCGCGACGGCACGTTCGGCGCCCGCATCGCCGCACTCGGCGCGGACGCCGTCGTCGACCTCGTCTGCTTCACCCTCGGGTCGGCCGAGCAGCTCGTCCGGGCACTCCGCGGCAGTCGGACCCACCTGGTGCACTGCGGCTCGATCTGGCGCGCGGGTGTCTCGCACGTCCTCCCGATCACGGAGGACACCGCCACACCGCCGTTCGGCGAGTACGGCACGCAGAAGGACGCCATCGCCCGGATGCTCGAGCGGGAGACCGCCGACGGGGGTGTCACCACGACGTCGATCCACCCCGGGCACATCAGCGGACCGGGCTGGGTGCCGATCGGTCCGCTCGGCAACCTCGACCCCGCGGTCATCGAGCGGCTGGCCGCGGGCGAGGTCGTCGAGGTGCCCGGCCTCGGCGCGGAGTCGATGGCCCACGTGCACGCCGACGACGTCGCGCAGCTGTTCCAGCTCGCGGTCGAACAGCGGGACGCCGCGGCCGGACGGGCCTTCTTCGCGACGGCGTCGACCGCGCTGACCGTGCGCGGGTACGCCCACCTGGTCGCGTCGTGGGCCGGTCGGGAGGCACGGCTCGAGTCCGTCAGCTGGGACCGGTTCCGCGAGACCACGGCTCCCGAGCACGCCGACGCCAGCTGGGAGCACCTGTCCCGCAGCCAGGTGTTCAGCACCGAGGAGCCGCAGCGGGTGCTCGGCTACGCACCGGCGTACACGGCGTCGGAGACGGTCCGCGACGCCCTGCGCTGGCAGGTAGAACACGGCGACCTCGACGTGCCGGAGACGTTCCGGCCCTGACCCCGACCGTCAGCTCGACGCGGTGCGCTCCGCCCTCAGTCCACCTCCGTGAGCGGCACCGACAGGATCCGGTCGTCGCCGTCGCGGGGGTCGCCGCGGCCGTCGGTGTTGTTCGTCACGAACCAGAGCGTGTCGTCCGGGCCGGGGAGCACCGTGCGGATGCGCCCGTGCTCGCCCCGGAAGTACACGGTCGAGCTCGACGGGTCGGACACCGGGACGGCCCGGACGGACTCCCCCTCGAGGTTCGCGACGAAGACCGTGTCGCCGATCACGGTCAGGCCGCTCGGCGACGCGTCGTCGGTCGACCACTGCTGCACCGGGTCGACGAACCCGCGGTCCTCGCCACCGGTGCCCTCGACCTCGGGCCACCCGTGGTTCCCCCCTGGCTCGATGACGTTGAGCTCGTCCCAGCGGTCCTCGCCGAACTCCGCCGCGAACATCGTGCCGTCCGCGGCCCAGCCCATGCCCTGCACGTTCCGGTGCCCGAGCGACCAGACGGGCGAACCCGCGAACGGGTTGTCGTCCGGTACGCCGCCGTCCGGGGTCACGCGCAGGATCTTGCCCGCGAAGGAGTCGCGGTCCTGCGCCTCGGAGCGCTGCCCCGCGTCGCCGACGCTCGCGTAGAGCATGCCGTCCGGGCCGAACGCGATGCGCCCGCCGTCGTGGAAGGTGTTCGCGGGCAGCCCGTCGATCACCGTCGTCGCCCCGCCGAGCCGGTACGAGCCGGTGTCCCCGGTCAGGTCGTACCGCTCGATCCGGTTCCCGTCGCCGGCGGTCGAGTAGACGAACAGGTCGTCGTCGTGCAGCGCGAGGCCGAGGAGTCCGCCCTCGCCGCCGTGCCGGACACCCTCGACCGTGCCGACCTCGCGGGTCGACCCGTCCGCCCGGAGTTCGAGCACGCGTGCGGAGTCCCGTTCGCTGACGAACGCATCCCCGTCGTCGCCGACCGGGACCACCGACCACGGTGCCTCGAGGCCGGAGACGACGTCCGTGGTCCGGCCGTCCGGTGCGAGCTGCCCCGCGGCGAGGTCGGCCGGCGGGCTCGCGGTGCTGCGCTGCCCGGCGGGGTCGTCCGGCCCGGTCGCCGTTCGGTCGTCGGAGCAGGCGGTCAGACCGAGCGTGGCCACGGCGGCCAGTCCGAGGGCGGACCAGGTGCGTCGGCTGCGGCGTGTGCGGGTGGTGTCCACGGTGTTCCTCCCGGGTCGTGTCCCGAGTCCACACGGCCCCGTCGGGAAACGGCTGGGGGTTCCCGCCGGAACCCCTCACCGCTGCGCAGCGCGGCCTACCGTCGGCCCCACACCCACGGAAGGACCACCGCATGACCACCATCGCCATCGTCGGCGCAGGCAAGGGCCTCGGGCGCGCCGTCGCGGACCGCTTCGGCCGCGAGGGCTTCGACATCGCCCTGATCTCCCGCAACCAGGACCGACTCGACGCGCTCGCCGCCGAGCTCCGGTCGTCCGGGTACCGCGCGCAGGGCTTCGCCGCGAACGTCCGCGACGGGGACTCGCTCCGCGCTGCGCTCGAGGCCGCCACCGAGCAGCTCGGCCCGATCGAGGTGCTGCAGTACAGCCCGCTGCCCGCCAAGGAGTACATGCGACCGGTGCTCGAGACCACGGCACAGGACCTCGTCGGTCCGGTCGAGTTCTCGGTCTACGGCGCGGTGAACGCCGTGCGCCAGGTGCTCCCGGGCATGCGCGCGATCGGCACGGGCACGATCCTCTTCGTCAACGGGGGCAGCGCCGTCCGTCCCGGCGCGCGGGTCACCGGCACCTCGGTCGCGTTCGCGGGCGAGAGCGCCTACGCGCAGCTCCTGCACGACGCGGTCGCCGAGGAGCACGTGCACGTCGGCCAGCTGATCATCCCGTTCGGCATCGACGACGGGCAGGACGACCACTCGTCGGCCGCGGTCGCCGAGCGGCTCTGGACGATCCACTCCGAGCGCGGGGAGTTCCGGACGTACGCCGAGCCGCTGCCGGAGTGAGCGGCGACGGACGGAAGGCCCGTGGCGGCATCGCCACGGGCCTCCCGTCCGTCTCAGCGCGCGGTCCGTTCGATCGCGTCGGCCATCGCTGCGGCGACCGAGCGGTTCGCCTCGGCGGTCGGGTGGATGCCGTCGGGCGTCGTCCCGGGCAGGTACGCGCCGTCGGCCGCCCGGAGCGACCGGAACGGGTCGACGAACGCCCAGCCGTGGGCGTCGGCGTCGGTGTGCAGTGCGTCGGTCAGGACGATCTGACCCGAGCGGCGGTCGGCACCCCACCTGCTCCACGTCCAGTCGGACGGCGGA
Organism: Curtobacterium sp. HSID17257; assembly: GCF_003989515.1. Taxonomy (GTDB): domain Bacteria; phylum Actinomycetota; class Actinomycetes; order Actinomycetales; family Microbacteriaceae; genus Curtobacterium. The sequence continues at coordinate 15,977 of NZ_RBLU01000026.1, read as the reverse complement.
CCCGCGACGACGAGCACCCGCGACGCCCCGACCTTGCGGACGATCGCGCCGACGTCCGCGATGGTGCGGTCGAGCGGGACGGCCTGGTTGACGTCGTTCGTCCCGACCTCGACCACGAGCACGCGGGCCTGCGGGACCGGGCCGATCTCGGCGAGCACCTGGTCGGCGCGGTACCCGCTGTGCGCGTACCCGCCGACGGCGTGCAGCCGGTCGTCGGACTCGAGCTGGTGGAGCCACGAGTCGGGTCGCGCGGTGATCGAGTCGCCGGCGTACGCGAACGGCACGGCGTCCGACAGCGCCGGGGTGTCCAGTGCCCCCGAGACGACCTGGTTCGGTGTGCTCGGACGCGGCAGGTCGGCGTTCCGCTCGACCCGGGACGCCGGTGCAGTGGCGACGGGGCGGTCCTCGGCGCTCGCCGTGTGGGGGGCGGAGACGACGAAGACACCGGCTCCGACGAGGCAGGCGGCGGAGACGATGCTCGCGACGAGGGCGAGGCGGGTGGTGCGGGACACGGGTACAGGTATCCTCCGGATCGCCCGCCGGAACCAGTCCCCAGACCTGGGGAACAGACGCTCTGACTGAGGGTCCTCGTGGCCGTTCACAGGTTCGCGGCCGGTGACGCTCCCGCGGTCAGTGCGCACGGCGCACCGCCGGACGGGACCCGCGCCCCGCGGTCAGCCAGGTGCCCACCGTCACCACCAGCGGCAGGCCGAGGGCGAGCAGGGCGAGCAGGGGCCAGTCGGGCACGAAGGGCATGTGGGTCGCTCCGAGCGGACCGTCGCCGAACCGGAGGGTGACGGCCCGGATCGGGAGCAGCCCGAGCAGGGTGCCGACGACGGCCCCGATCGTGGTGAGGATCGCCGCCTGCCATGCGGACACCCGGCGCCGCACGACCGGAGCGGCCCCGACCGCGTCGAGCACCTCGTCGTCACGGCGTCCGTCGGAGCGGGCGAGCCCGACCGCGACGGCGGTGGCGCCGATGGTGACGGCGGCGGCCAGCGCGAGGACGAGCGCCTGCACGGTCGCCTGGTCGTCGACCGGGCCGAGTTCGACCGTCGGCGTCGGACCACCCCACCGTTCGCGGTCCGCGCCGCCGCCGGCCTGCCACGCCGCGTACAGGTCGTCGTACCCACGCGTGCTGAGGCCCTCGGGAAGGTCGACCGCGAGCACGCCGTCGACCAGCGGGACCCCGTGCGCGGCAGCGGTCTCCCGGGTCATGAACACCCCGACCTGGATCCGCGGCGTCTGGACGTCGGCGATCGCGGGGATCGTCGTCGTCGCGTCCGGACGACGGCGCTCGAGCGGTTCGACGTCGTTGGCAGTGCGGTCGCGCCAGGTGTCGATCCGGACGACGCCGTCGTGGACGTACTCCGGCCAGAGCGACACCGCCCGTCCGTCCTCGAGCGCCTGCCGGACCGCCGCGGACGGCCGGTGTCCGGTGAGCAGGGCGTAGTCGTCGAGGGTCCCCGCGGTGACGTGCGGCGTGCCCGACCCGACGGACTGCAGGAAGCTCGCGCAGGTCGTGGTGTTCGTCGTCGGGCACTCCCGCCGGGCGAAGTCGTGCGGGACGGTGACGGTCGTCGGGTCCTCCCCGGCGCTCTCGCGGTTCACGGCGAGGACGTGCACGTCGGCGCTGCCGAGTGCGCCGGCGACCACGCGGGCCGCCTTCGCGGTGAGCGTGGCGTCGTAGCCGGCGGGGTAGCCCTCCGCGTCCGAGGCCCCGACGTCGACGGTGGCGACCCCGACCGCGGTGGCGTACTCGTACTGGCGGACGTACCGGGCGTGCTCGGACGCACTCCACGTGATGACGACCGAGGCGACGAACACCACGCTCATGACGCTCGCGAGCACCGGGACGGTCCGGACCGGGTTGCGGCGGGCGTCCCGCGCGGCGATCCGGGCCGCGAGCCCGAGTCGTGACGCGGCACGGGCGACCGCGGCCAGGATCCACGGCGAGGCCAGGGCCACGCCGAGCTGCACCAGGCAGGGGCCGAGCGCGACCCCGACGCCGACGACCCACGCCCACCGGTCCTGTTGCACGGGCCGGTCGTTGAGCAGGAGCACCCCGGCCCCGCACGCCAGCGTCATCACCGCGCCCGTGACGACGAGCACCGGGACCCACACCCGACGGCGCCGCTCGGTGCGGGGTCGGGGAGCGGCGGGGCGCAGGGAGCCTCGCAGGGCCGCGAGCACGTCGATCCGGGTGGCGGCCCGGGCGGCGACGAGCGAGGAGACGAGACCGGCCACCACACCGACCGCGGCGACGGTCACCAGGACGAGCACCGGCACGTGCAGCCCCGGCCACCTCGTGACGCTGCCGTTGTCGAGCAGCCGGAACGCCAGCACGCCGATCCCGGTGCCCAGGGCCGTCCCGAGCACGGAACCGACGAGCCCGAGCACCAACCCGGACCCGGCGACGACCGCCCGCACGAAGCCGCGCTCACCGCCGAGGCTGGTGACGATCGCGTGCGTCCTGGTGTCCGCCCGGGTGCCGACGAGGAACGCGGCTCCCGCGAGCAGGGCCACCTCGAACGCGGCGAACACCCCGAGCAGCGCCAGGGCACCGTAGTAGGCGGTCGCAGCGTTGCCGATCCCCCCGCCGCTCAGTCGGTCGTCCGGCGGGTCGAGCACGACCGGCCGTGACTGCACCACGACGCCGTGGGCGTTCAGGGCGCGGATCTCCGACCACGTCGGGGCGTCCGTCGGCAGGAACACCGTCAGGTCAGCGCTGCCTCGAGACGACGATGCACCACCGTCGCTCGCGGGCAGGGAGCCCGACGGGACGAACAGGCCCTCACCGTCGGGGTCCTCCGCGGCGTCCCGCATCGTCCCCGTGACGGTGAAGCGCTTCCGCACCGGGTCGGTGACGGTCACGGTGTCGCCGACGGCCACGCGCAGCCGCTCGAGCGTCGCCGGGGTGGCCATCAGCTGGTCGTCCGACGTCGGCGCGCTGCCGCTCAGCACGTGCCAGTGCCCGTCGAGCACGGGCGACCAGGTCGCACCCTCGACGGTGGGGACGACCACCGGCGCCTTCGGTCCGGTGACGACGACCTGGGTGGTCGACACCGGGATCGCCTCGGCCCCGTCCGGCACCTGGTCGAGCAGGTCCGCCCAGGGGGTGTCCTCGGTGGCGTCGGCCGCCGGGCTGTGCGGAGCGGAGTCGGTGTACTGCCACTGCACCGGGTCCTGGCGCATGCCGGCGACGTCCGGTCCGACCAGTCGCATCTGCGCGGCTGCGTGCCCGAGGTCGTAGTGCAGGGACTCCTCGGTGGTCGCCTGCGTCGACTGCACGACCACGGCGGCCGCGGCGAACCCCGTCGTCGGGATGCCGATCAGCGAGACGGTCAGGGCGGCACGGCCCATCTTCGCGAAGGCCAGGCGGCGTCCGAGTCGGAGCGCCGGCCCGATCCTCACGAGGCTGCTCGACCGACGAGGGTCTCGACGCCGGCGTAGACCGTCTCGTCGACGACCCGCCCGTCGCGCAGGAAGACCACCCGGTCCGCCCAGGCCGCGTGCCGTGCGTCGTGCGTGACGAGCAGTGCACCCGCGCCGTTGTCGACGTGCCGACGGAGCATCCGGAGCACGACCTCGCCGGTCTGGGAGTCCAGCGCGCCGGTCGGTTCGTCGGCCAGCACGAGGCGCCGTTCGCCGACGACGCCGCGGGCGATGGCGACGCGCTGCTGCTGCCCGCCGGACAGGTCGTCGGGGAAGGCGTCTGCACGGTCCCCGAGCTCGACGTTCTCGAGCGCGAGTTCGGCGGCGCGACGGGCCCTGCTCGCCTTCCAGCCGTCGAGCTCCAGCGGCAGCGCGACGTTCTCGACCGCGGTCAGGGACGGGATGAGGTTGAAGTCCTGGAACACGAAGCCGACCAGGCGTCGACGGAGCGCCGCGAGCTCGCGGGCCGGACGGTCGGAGACCCACTCCCCGTCGATGCGGACCTCGCCGCTGGTGGGTGGCAGCAGGGTACCGGCGCAGGCCAGCAGGGTCGACTTGCCGGACCCCGAGGACCCCATGACCGCGACCATCTCCCCACGCGCGACCGCCAGGTCGACACCGGCCAGTGCGGTTACTGACCGCTCGCCGGTGCCGTACTGGACGCTCACCGCGTCGAGGGCCAGCAGCGGAGCCGTTCCGGTCGCGCTCATCGGACGGCCGAACGTGCCGCAGCGGCGATGGATCCGCCGTGGGGGTCGGGATCGCGTACCTCGGGCGGCATGTACCGTGCGACCGAGCTCTCGACGTGGTCGAGCCAACGCACCTCGGCCTCGGCCTGGAAGACCATCGACTCGAGGACCAGGGACCACGCCAGGTCCTCGGACGGATCGGCTGTCCGCTTGAGCCGGGTCAGGTCCTGCAGGGCGCGCATCGCCGACGCCCGCTGGACCTGCACGAGTCGTGGGACGTCGACGCCGGGCACGGTGACGGCGAGGGCGAACTTGATCGCGAGCTCGTCGCGTCCGCGCTTCGCGGGCACCGGCTCGCTGAACCAGCGTGCAACCTCCTCGCGACCCGCGTCGGTCGCGGTGTAGACGACGTGTCCGTCGTCGTCGGCGTCCCCGCGGGCCACGAGGCCATCGCGTTCGAGGCGGTCGAGCGTCGTGTAGACCTGGCCGATGTTGAGCGGCCAGCTCCCTCCGGTCCGGTGCTCGAACTCCCCCCTGAGCTGGTACCCGTACCCGGGTCCTCCCACCAGCAGCGCGAGTACGCCCATCTTGACGCTCATCGTGACTCCCCCGTCTCCGCCCGCCTTGGACATACCGAGTATGCACATACGCGGTAGGCCCGGACAAGCCGAGACGGGTCACGAAGTGGTCACGAGACGACGGGAGGCCCGTGGCGGCGTCGCCACGGGCCTCCCGTCCGGTCTCGGGTGGAACTCACTCCCCCAGCTTCGACAGCTCCTGGAACTCCTCGTCGGACAGCTCGATCGTCGCGCCCTGCAGGTTGTCCTCGAGGTGGTCGACGCTCGAGGTCCCCGGGATCGGCAGCATCACGGGCGAGCGCTTCAGCAGCCAGGCGAGCGCGAGCTGCGCCGGCGTCGCACCCTTGCGCTCCGCGATCTCGGTGAGCGGCGAGTCCTCGCCGGTCAGGCCGCCGGTCGCCAGCGGGAACCACGGGATGAAGCCGATGCCCTGCTCCTCGGACCAGTCGAGGAGTTCCTCGGCGTCGCGCTTCTGCAGGTTGTAGAGGTTCTGCACGGTGACGATCTCGGCGTGCTGCTGCGCGGCCTTGACGTCGTCGACCGACACCTCGGACAGGCCGATGTGGCGGATCTTGCCCTCGTCCTGCAGCTTCTTCAGCTCGCCGACCTGGTCCTCGAGGGGCACCTTCGGGTCGATGCGGTGCAGCTGGAAGAGGTCGATGCGCTCGAGGCCGAGGCGGCGGAGGCTCATCTCGGCCTCCTGGCGGAGGTACTCCGGACGGCCGACCGGCGGCCACTCGTTCGGCCCTGTGCGGGTCAGGCCGGCCTTGGTGGCGATGACGATGTCGTCGCCGTACGGGTGCAGGGCCTCGCGGAGCAGGTCCTCGGCGACGTAGGGGCCGTAGGAGTCGGCGGTGTCGAAGAAGTCCACGCCGAGCTCGACGGCGCGCTTGAGCACGCGGACGGCCTCGTCGTGGTCCTTCGGCGGACCCCAGACGCCCGGGCCGGTGAGCTGCATGGTGCCGTAGCCGAGGCGGTGGACCTCGAGGTCGCCGCCGATGCGGAACGTGCCCGAGGCGGCGGCAGGACGGTTCGTGGTGTCGGTACCAGTGGTCATGATCCCGGTCTACGCCCGTGGCGTGACCCGTTGCTGGGTCGGTGTCCCCCTGGCGCTCACGTAGCCAGCGCGCGCGGCGGTCAGCGACCCGGGCGTGGGTAGGGCGTCTCACCGACCGAGAGCCCGCTCACGAGCTTCGCGATCCGGTTCGCCCGCGCGGCGTCGCTCGGTGCCGTGACGACCCGGTGCAGGACGGCGTACCGGTTCGTCGCGTCGAGCTCGGCGAACAGCGCGGCCGCCGCGGGTGCGGCGTCGAGGGCGGCCCGCAGGTCGTCGGGCACCGTCACGGTGGCGGCACCGGCGTAGGCGCGGGCCCACCGGCCGTCGCCCTTCGCCCGGTCGACCTCGGCGCGACCGCGCGCCCGCATGCGACCGGCGTCCTCGAGCACGGCGACCAGCCCGATGTTGCGCTGTGACCAGAGCGACGCCCGGCGGCGCGGGGTGAACCGCTGCCGGAACGTCGCCGTGTCCCGTCCGCGCTTCTGCCCGTCGATCCACCCGGAGCACAGGGCCTCGTCGAGTGCCTGGTCGTAGGTCAGCGAGGTCGGTTCCGTGGTGCCCTTCTTGGCCAGCACCAGCCAGACGCCGTCGGGGTCGTCCTCGTGCGCGTCGAGCCAGGCACGCCAGGCGGCGGCGTCGGGGAGCACCAGGTCGTCGTCGTCCACGTGGTCATCGTAGGACGGTCGCCGGCCCAGGCAGGCGTCCGGCTCAGCGCACGCTGCCGCCGCTGCTGATCCGCACGGCGTCGGCCCACTCGTGCACCCAGCCGGGCAGGGTGAGGTCCCGCGCCGCGCCGCCCGCCGCGGCCACGACCTCGTCGGGCGTCACCTGGCCGCCCTCGCGCCGGAGGAACCGCGCCTGCACGACCGCCCGCGCGACGACCGCACCCTGCCGGACGAAGGTCTGCTCCATGTACACGGCGCGCTCGTCGACGCCGAGCACCCGGGTGTGCAGGGTGAAGCGTTCCCCGAGCGTCAGGGAGCGCTTGTAGGTGATGGTCTGTGCGGCCACGACGGCGTACCAGCCGCGGCGGGCGGACTCCTGCCAGAAGCCGGACCCGTACAACAGGTGGTACCGGCCGAGGTCCATCAGCGTCAGGTACCGGCCGTTGTTGACGTGCATCAACGTGTCCAGGTCCGTCGGGAGGACCCGGAAGGGCGTCCGGGCCTCGGTCCACAGCGAGGGACGCGGGCCCGGTCGCAGGGCGGTCAGCCGCAGGCGGAGACCGAGCAGGAAGAGCCGGAGGTACAGGTTCACGGATCGATCACACCAGTGCCGGGCTGTGCGTCCGATCCCGTTGGAGGAACCGCACGAGCACGTCCGGTGTCGAGTGCAACACCGTGCAGCGGAACCTGCAACCGCTCGGTCGGGGTCGTTCAGGCGAGCGGACCGCCCCCGGCGCCGCTGATGCCCGGGTGCGCCGACTTCGCCTGGCCCTCGATCACCGAGTGCGCGGCCGACGCCTCGGACATCGCGCGCTCGCCGACGCGCGGGTCCACGGGTTCCAGGTGCGCCAGGGCCCCGCGGCGGCGCACGTTCTGCACCTCGAGCACGACGAGCAGGGCGGCGATGACCACCACGACCCCGATGACGATCCAGACCACGGTCATGACGTTCCCCTCCCGTCGCGGACACTGTCCGTCCCCTCAGCGTAGCTGCGCCGGTACCTCCCTGACGAGGGGCGGTCAGGAGTAGACCTGCAGGCATGCAGACACGCACGCTCGCAGACCTCGAGGTCGGATCCGTCGGCCTCGGCACCATGGGCATGAGCGCCTTCTACACGGGCGCCGGCACCGACGACGACGAGTCGATCCGCACGATCCACCGCGCGATCGACCTCGGCGTCACCCTCTTCGACACCGCCGAGGCGTACGGCCCGTACACGAACGAGGAACTCCTCCGCCGTGCCCTCGGCGACCGCCGCGACCAGGTCGTCATCGCCACCAAGTTCGGCCTGTACCGACACGAGGCCGGCGAGCAGACCCCGACCCAGCAGCGCGGCATCTCCAGCGCTCCCGAGTCCGTGCGCGAGGCCCTCGAGGGCTCGCTCCGCCGCCTCGGCACCGACCACGTCGACCTGTACTACCAGCACCGCGTCGACCCGGCCGTCCCGATCGAGGACGTGATCGGCCAGCTCGCCGGCTTCGTGCAGGAGGGCAAGATCCGCCACATCGGGCTCTCCGAGGCGAGCGCCGCCACCATCCGCAAGGCCCACGCGGTGCACCCGATCACCGCGCTCCAGAGCGAGTACTCGCTGTGGACGCGCGACCCGGAGGGCGAGGTGCTCGACACCCTCCGCGAGCTCGGCATCGGCCTGGTGCCGTACTCGCCGCTCGGCCGCGGGTTCCTGACCGGCGCGATCACGAAGCCGTCCGACCTGGACGAGGACGACTTCCGCCGGCAGAACCCGCGCTTCGCGGAGCAGGCGTTCGCCGAGAACATGCGGATCGTCGACGCCGTGAAGGACATCGCCGCCGAGGTCGGCGCGAAGCCGGGCCAGGTCGCCCTCGCCTGGCTGCTCGCGCAGGGCGACGACGTCGTCCCGATCCCCGGCACGAAGCGGGTCTCCCGCCTCGAGGAGAACGTCGGCGCGGCCGACGTGACGCTGTCCGCCGACCAGCTCGAGCGCCTGTCGGCGCTGCCCGTCCCGACCGGTGACCGGTACCCGGACATGTCGTCCATCGGTCGCTGACGCGCCCAGGAGACGGAGGGGAGGCCCGTGGCGACCCCGCCACGGGCCTCCCGTCCGTGTCGTCGCCGGTGCACAGCCGGAACGTGCGTTCCGGGGCCGGACCGCGTGATGCGCGCGACCCGTGCTCGTCACGGCGTGGAAACAGGGGTTCCCTAGCGTCGGGGTGACACGTGACCGGCGACGCGACGGGGGCACCCATGACCAGCACGAGGACACCACGCACGACCACCGCACCGGACGGGGTGGACACGGTCCCGCCGCTCGCACGACTGCTGCCGCTCGGACTGCAGCACGTCCTCGCGATGTACGCCGGGGCGGTCGCCGTCCCGCTCATCGTCGGCGGGGCGCTCGGGTTCGACCGGGCCGACCTGGCCTTCCTGATCAGCGCCGACCTGTTCGTCGCCGGGCTGGCGACGATCGTGCAGTCCGTCGGCTTCTGGCGCTTCGGGGTCCGCCTGCCGCTCGTGCAGGGCGTGACCTTCGCTGCCGTCGGCCCGATGATCGCGATCGGCAGCGCGCACGGCATCACGGCGGTCTACGGGGCGACGATCGCCTGCGGGCTCTTCATGGTGCTCGTCGCGCCGTGGTTCTCGCAGCTCGTGCGGCTGTTCCCGCCGATCGTCACCGGCACCGTGATCCTGATCATCGGTGTCTCGCTCACGAGTGTCGCCGCCGGGTGGATCACCGACGGTGGGGAGGGCGGCGCTGCCGATCCGCTCGACGTGGCCTTCGCGGCCGGCGTGCTGCTGGCCGTCGTGCTCGTCGAACGCTTCGCGCCGCGCGGGCTGGCCCGGGTCTCGGTGCTGCTCGGGCTCGTCCTCGGCACCGTGGCGGCGCTGTTCGTCCCCGGCATGGTCGACGGATCGGGCATCGGCGACGCCGCCTGGTTCGCCGTCGTCACGCCGTTCCACTTCGGCCTGCCGACGTTCGACCTCGCCTCGATCGTGTCGATGCTCGTCGTCGGGCTCGTCATCATGACGGAGACCACGGGCGACATGGTGGCCGTCGGTGAGGTGGTCGACCGTCCGGTGTCGCGCCGCACGCTGGCCGACGGACTGCGGGCGGACGGCCTCGGCACGGTGCTCGGCGGGGTCTTCAACACGTTCCCGTACACGGCGTTCGCGCAGAACGTCGGGCTGGTCGCGCTGACCGGCGTGCGCTCCCGGTACGTGGCGACGGCGGCGGGCGGCATCCTCGTCGTCCTCGGGCTCGTGCCGAAGGTCGCGGCCGTCGTCGAGGCGGTGCCGCACGCGGTGCTCGGCGGCGCCGGGGTCGCCCTGTTCGGCATGGTCGCGGCGAGCGGCATCCGGACGCTGTCGAAGGTGCGGTTCGACAACCGGAACGTGCTCGTCGTGGCGCTGCCGCTCGCGATCGCGCTGCTACCGACCGTCGCGCCGGAGATCTACGGCGCGTTCCCCACCTGGTTCACGCTCGTGTTCGACTCGGGCATCTCGGCCGGGGCGGTCGCGGCGATCCTGCTCAACCTGCTGCTCGGGTCGCACGGGCTGCGGGAGCGGTACGGCGACGACCCCGTGGCGGGGTCCTACGACGCGGTGCGCTCGACGGCGCCGGTCGCGACGGTCGGCGACAGCCTCGCCTGACGGGCCGCGCGGTCAGCTGCCGCGGTAGGTGCTGTGGGCGAAGGGGCTGAGCAGCAGCGGCACGTGCAGGTGCTCGGTCCCGGTCACCGTGAACGCCACGACGACGTACGGGTGGAACGACGGGACCCCGGCGGCGCGGTGGTGTGCGCCGGTGTCGAACCGCAGCTCCAGGTCGCCCCGCGGCAGCACGTCGGGCCCGATTCCGGCGCGACCGTCCGCATCGGTCGCCCCGGTGGCCAGGACCTGGCCCTCGGGGGTGCGCAGCGTCAGCGCGACGCCCGCGGCCGGGGTACCGGTGCGGGCGTCGAGCACGTGCGTGGTCAGGTGCGGGACGCCGAAGGTTGCACGGATCCGGTGCACGGCGATGTCGGCCAGGGCGGCCGTGGCCTCGGCGACCTCGGCGTCCGGGTCACCGGCGAGCCGCCGTTCGAGCTCGGCGAGGAGTTCCTCTGGCGTCCGACCGGCGGCACGCACGAGGAACACCCGGCCGAACCGGTCCTCGTACGCGGCGTTCCCGCGGGCGATCGCCGCTGCGACGTCGTCCGCTGCCGTCGCCATCGCGCCCTGCTCCCTGGCCGACGACGCCTCGGTGGTGCGCTCACCGATGCGGGGGTGCTCGGCGAGGGCGGCGTCGAGGTCCGCCGCGGTCCACTCCGCCGCCGCCTCGGTCGCCGCGGCGATCAGGGCCGGCACGGTGCGGAACGGTCGAGCGGCCACCAGGGTGTCGGCCCAGCCGGGCACCGCCGCCCACTGCAGGGCGGTCCATCGGGCGTCGTCGGCGGGGGCGGAGTCGAAGTCGCGGAGGTCCACCCGCCACACCCTAGGGACCCCGCGTTACGCCGGCGTTTCCCGGAGCTCCTCCGCGGGACGCAACGTCGGCGGATGCTCGCAGCGGTACAGCGATGCGGGCATCCGCCGTGGTTGCGTTTCGCGGGCTCGTCGATGTCAGAGCTCGTCGATGTCAGAGCTCGGCGGCGAACGAGGCCACGCGCAGCTGCAGGTCCTCGATCCGACGGACCCTGGCGGACTCGACGTCGTAGCCCTCGTACGCCGGGGGTACCGGGCGCCGGACGTTCCGGGAGCACTGGAAGTCCTGGCACACGAGCGTGCCGACGGTGTTTCCGTTCCGACCGGCCTTCCCCGAGCGCTTGGCGGCGTAGAAGACGACGTCGTTGGGCAGCTTGACGTCCTGGCACCACGAGCACTGCGCCCGTGCACGCGGCGACGCCTCGGCCTGCCGGAACAGGATGCCGACGAGGTCGCCCTCGAGCGTGGGGACGACGGCGTACGCACGGCGCGCGGTCTTCGGGTCGCGCCAGCCGAGGAAGTCGAGCGACTCCCAGTCCAGCGTCTCGAGGTCGGTCGGCAGGGTCAGGTCGGTGACCTCCTTGCGGGAGGCGTTGACGAAGGACGAACGGATGGTCTTCTCGCTGATGGGCAGCACGGTGTGGTCGCTCTCGACGGGCCCGGGCGCGGATGCGCGCCGCTCGGGCGGAGGGGTGGTCAGGGTTCGACGGACGCGGCCGTGCCGAGCGGCACAGCCGGGGGCGTCACGCCCTGATGCCGGCGCTCTGCGCGCCGACCACCTCCTGCTGACTCACGGTCCCAGCCTACGACGGTGTGTCAAGCCGGGCGTGTCGCGCCGACGACCCGGTCACGGAGCGGGCCGCAGCAGGACGACCGACCCGTCGAGCGTCGGCCGACGGCGGAGCGCCCCGTACCGGCTGTCCCACTCGCCCGACGCGAGCGCGTTCCGCAGGGCGGCGACCGATCGGCGGGCGGTGAGGTCGTCGACCAGGCCCCACGCCGGGTCGGCGGCGCGGACCTCGGCGTCGAGGAGCCGTTCGGGTCGCGCGTAGTAGCTCTCGCCGAAGCCGTCCACGCAGGTGAACGGCACCGGCAGGCGCGCGACCTCGACGGACGGCCCGACGAGCGTCGCCAGTCGGTCGATCGTCGGCAGCGTGTCCGCCTCGGCGGCGACCACCGCGGACGCGTACTCGGCGAGCCATCCGGCGCGGAGGCGGTCCGGGTCGCGCGCGAGCACGACGACACGACCACCGGCGGGGAGGGCGAGCGCGGTGAGTGCGTCCATGGTCGGGAAGGTCAGCAGCGTGGCGTCGGCATCCCCGGCGGCGACGACATCGCGGTCCGCGGGGACGTACGAGACCGGTCCCGGTCGGACCTCGCGCACGGTGCGGGCACCGCCGAGGGCCGTCGCGACCGCGCGGACGAACGAGGGCTCCGGGCGGCGGTGTCGCCGCAGCAGCGCCGCAGTGTCGTCGTCCGCCGGCATCCTCGTCATCGCCCCACCCTACGAACGCACCCTGCTAGCGTCGTCGCATGGTCTCCGGGGGATTCGCCGTCGTCAGCATCGTCTACCTGGCGGTCGTGCTGCTGCTGCTCGTGCTCGTCATCGCGCTCATCGTGCTCGTGTTCGCCGCCATCCGCGTGCTGCGGCTGACCGCGGCCGAGAAGGAGCTGCGCATCGACCGGCTCCGGGTCGACGCGCTCGTGGACACGCTCGACAGCGACGACCCGACCGACGGCAGCCCTCGCCCGGACGGACCCGCAGGACCGTCCGCTCCGTGACGCCCGACCCCGTGACGCCCGACCGCTGACGACGGCGGTCGTCCGGTTGTCCGGTCAGCCGGTCAGTCGTCCTGCTCGGCGTCGCCCGCGCGCACGGCGGCGAGCCGCTCGGACCGCTCCGTCGCGGCCCAGGTGCCGAGCAGCGCGAGCGACCGCTCCGACTCGCTGCCCGGCTCCGCCGAGTACGTGAACATCGTCAGCCCCGGGTCGGCGACGAGCTCGAGCGCCTCGAAGTCCAGCTGCAGCTCGCCGACGATCGGGTGCGCGATGCGCTTGCCGCCCCGCCGGTGCACCCGGACGTCGTGCGCGGCCCACCAGCCGCGGAACTCCTCGCTCCGCGTGGAGAGCTCGCCGACGAGCGTTACGAGACCGGGCTCGCAGGGGTTCGCGACGGCGGCGGCACGGAGGACCGCGACGGCCTCGCGCGCGGTCGCGGCCCAGTCCGGGAAGAAGTCGCGCGCAGCAGGGTCGAGGAACGTGAACCGCGCCGTGTTCACGGGACGGCCCGGGCCCGCGAACATCGGTGCGTACAGCGCGCGGCCGAGCTCGTTCGTCGCGACGACGTCGCCGCGTTCGTTCCGCACCCACGCGGGCGCGCCGGTGACCGCGTCGAGCAGGCGCTGCACGCCCGGTCGGACCCGCGTCGGCACGTTCCGGTGCATGACCTTGACGCCGGCGTTGGCCAGGCGGGCGAGGTCGAACAGGTGCACCCGCTCGTCCTCGTCGAGCTGCAGCGCGCCCGCGAGGCCCTCGAGCACGCTGTCCGACACCCCCTTGAGCGAACCGCGTTCGAGTCGCGTGTAGTAGTCGACGCTCACCCCGGCGAGCATCGCGACCTCGTGCCGCCGAAGGCCCGGCACCCGTCGGACGCCGCCGCCGAACGACGGCATCCCGACCTCGTCGGGGGTGAGCCGTGCCCGTCGCGAGGACAGGAAGTCACGGATCTCGTTGCGCACGTCGATACCCATGTGACGAGCGTACGTGGCGGGACCGTCGCGACGACAGGCACCGGCGGTACCCGTGACGGACGGGAGGCGCGGTGCGCGTCGGCACCGCGCCTCCCGTCCGGTGCGGCCTGGCTAGGCGACGGGCGGGACCGCGTGCACCGGCTCGGCGGTTGTCGGTGCCGCCTCGGCGGCGTCCGCGGCACGCGACGTGACCCGCACGCGCGCCACGCGGTGCCCGTCCATCTCGGTGACCTCGAGGCGGTGCTCGCCGGCGTCGACCACATCGCCGACCTGCGGGACCCGGTCGAGGTGCACCTGCACGAGTCCACCGACGGTCTCGTAGTCGCCGTCCGGCAGCTGGGGGCCGCCGTCGGCCGCGAGGTCCTCGAGCACGGTCGCACCGTCGATGCCGTCGGACTCGGCTGCCGGTGGATCGTACTCGTCGCGGATACGGCCGACGAGGTCCTCGAGCAGCGCCTCGAGCGTCACCATGCCCGCGCTGCCGCCGTACTCGTCCACCACGAGCGCTATCTGGTGCCCCTCGGTGCGCATGTCCGCGATCGCACTCGACAGCGACTTCGTCTCCGGCAGCGCGAGCACCGGACGCACGAGCGTCGAGACGGGCGCCGTCGGGTCGGTCGGTCGGAGCAGGTCGCGGAGGTGCACGAAGCCCGTGACGTCGTCGCGGGAGCCCTCGGTGACCAGGTAGCGGGTGTGGCCGACCTCGATGGCGTGGTCGGTGGCGTCGGCGATGCTGAGCGAGGCGTCGATCGTCGAGACGTCGTACCAGGGGCGCATCGACTCGCGGAGGATCCGGTCGCCGGCGTCGAGCGCGCTCCGGGCGATGCGGCGGCCCTGCGCGTCGATCGCGTCGTGGTCCTCGACGAGGCCGCGGAGCTCCTCGGTGCTCATCGACTCGCTGCGGGCGTCCGGGTCGCCCCCGAGCAGTCGGACCACGCCGTTCGTGGTCTTCGACAGCACCCAGATCACCGGGCGCATCAGGGTCGCGAAGCGGTCGAGCGTCGGCGCGACGGCCATCGAGAAGCCCTCGGCGCGTTGCAGGGCGAGTCGCTTCGGCACGAGCTCGCCGAACACGAGCGACAGGTAGGCGATGACCAGCGTCATCAGGACCAGCGCGAGGGCCTCCGCCGCGCCCTGGTCGAGTCCGAGGCCGAACAGCAGCGGCGCGACGTCCGGGGCGATCGACGACGCACCGTACGCGGCCGAGAAGAACCCGGCGACGGTCACGCCGATCTGCACGGCGGACAGGAAGCGGTTCGGGTCACGGCCGAGGGCGGCGACCCGGGCCCCGCGGGACCCGCGTCGCTCGAGCTGCTGCAGCTGGGACTCCCGGAGCGAGACGAGGGCGATCTCCGCGGCGGCGAAGACACCGCCGACGAGCACGAAGAGGATGACGAGCCCGAAGGCGATCCAGGTGTCGGCGTCCATCAGCGGGACACCGCCGAGGGTCGGCGACGGGCGGGCGGTCTGTGGTGATCGTCCATGCTGTGATCCTGCACAGGTCCGCTGGGACGTCGCCGCACCCGTGCTGCGCGAGTGCTGTGGGTCCGGGTCCGGGTCCGGGTCAGGTGGTGAGCGAACGGCCGATGCGCGCTTCGAGCCACGCCTCGGGGTCGATCGGTGTGACGCCGTCCATGAGGACCTCGAGGTGCAGGTGCGCGCCCGTCGAGACGCCGGAGGAGCCGACACTGCCGATGAACTGCCCGGCGGCGACCGTGTCACCGGCACGCAGTGGCGAGGAGCCGGGGATCATGTGCCCGTAGAGCGTCGAGACGCGACGGCCGTCGATCACGTGGTCGATGATCACCGCGGTGCCGTACGAGAAGTAGGTGCCGGAGACCCGGACCTTGCCCGCGGCGACGGCACCGATCGGCGCCCCCATGCCCGGGTTGAAGTCGAGACCCTGGTGCAGCGAGGAGCACGCGGCGCACGGGGCGGAGCGGTAGCCGAAGCCCGAGCTCATGCGCACCGGGCCGGGGAAGGGCGAACGGACCTCGCCGCCGTACGACACCGCGCCCGCGGCACTGCCGTCGCCGGCGACGACGACCTGCTGCCCGCCGCCGACCGTGAAGTCGTCGCGGTCGAGGTTGCTCGCCGTGACCGCCTGGGTGACGGCGTAGTCCTGCGTCCGGACCTGCGGCGCCAGTGTCGAGGTCGCGACCGACGTCCCGGCACTGGCGTGCGCGGGCATCGCGGACGCGGCGAACATCGCGAGCGCGGCTGCGGCGCTGGTGAGGGTGATCCGGCTGGCACGGCGCGTGCGGCTCGGGCGGGCGGGGCGTGCTGCCGCGGCCTCCGGAGCGCTGCGGCGGACGACGCGGGTGATCCGGGCGTCGACGTGCTCGGTCGTCGCTCGGGCCGCGGTCGA
>NZ_RBLU01000025.1 GCF_003989515.1 Curtobacterium sp. HSID17257 | reverse complement strand
AAAAAAAAAAAAAAAAAAAAAAAAAATAGAAGCGTAAACATTAATAGTAACATAATAATTGATTAAATACAATAAGCATAAATACAGCGAATGGAGTCTGAAGAACACATCTACATGATATAATGTAAGATCGTCTGAGACTGGAAATACAAGTACTCAGTGTATGCTGTTGCATACAGTAGTGACGGTACCAGGTAGATCGTGCACTAGCGATGTCGCGTTGGTTTCACGTA
>NZ_RBLU01000249.1 GCF_003989515.1 Curtobacterium sp. HSID17257 | reverse complement strand
GCTCGGCGTCCGCGCCGGCACCGTCGCGCGTGGTGAACACCACGAGCACGATCGGGTCCCGCCCGGGAGGCTGCACGACCGCGACGTCGTTGCGCACCCCGTACGACGCCGTCCCGGTCTTGTCCGCGACGGACCACCCGTCCGGCACGCCGGCCCGGATCGTGCCGTCGCCGGTGGTGGTCCCCGCCATCGCGGACCGCAGCAGCGCCCGGTCGTCGGGGTCGAGTGCATCGCCGAGCAACACCGCGCGCAGGTCGGCCGCCGACTGCGCCGGGGTCGTCGTGTCGCGCGGGTCGCCCGGGACCGCCGTGTTCAGGTCGGGTTCGACGCGGTCCACCCGGGTCACGTCGTCACCGATCCCGTGCAGCCACCGGGACACTGCGCCGACGCCGCCGAGCCGTTCCACGAGCAGGTTCGCCGCGGTGTTGTCGCTCTGCCGGAGTGCGGCGTCGACCAGCGCTCGGACCGTCAA
>NZ_RBLU01000248.1 GCF_003989515.1 Curtobacterium sp. HSID17257 | reverse complement strand
GTCGCACGACGGCGGTCGTCGAGTGCTCGGGAACGTAGTCGACCATCACGACCTCGCCGCCGTACGCCCGCACGACGCCCGTCTCCTCGAGCATCTCGGGGGAGTAGTCGCCGCCCTTGACGTAGACCTCGGGACGCAGGCGCTCGATGAGCGGGATCGGGGTGTCGGTCGCGAAGACGGTCACCAGGTCGACGCAGGCGAGGGCGGCGAGGACACCGGCGCGGTCCTCGGCGGTGTTGATCGGACGCTCCGGACCCTTCAGCCGTCGGACCGAGTCGTCGTCGTTGAGGGCGACGACGAGCAGGTCACCGAGCTCGCGGGCCTGCCGCAGGTAGGTGGTGTGCCCGCGGTGCACGACGTCGAAGCAGCCGTTCGTGAACACGACCCGGCGGCCGGCGGCGCGGGCGGACTCGACGGCCAGCGCGAGGTCGTCGTGGTCGACGACGGTCGCGGCGGGCGCCGTGACCGAATCGATCAGCGCGGCGGCGGTGCAGACCGACGTACCGGCCTCGCGGACCACGACGTCGGCCGCTGCCTGGGCGACGGTGATCGCGTCGCGGAGCGGGGCGCG
>NZ_RBLU01000247.1 GCF_003989515.1 Curtobacterium sp. HSID17257 | reverse complement strand
AGGTCGAGGTGATCAAGTTAATTACCAAGAATTCTATTGATGTGGGTTTCCTTGTTGTTTGTGCTCGACTATAAGAAGAATGACTAATATATAACTGGAATACAACAGGAGGACATGCTGGAGATTGGTCTCACAAAGCTGCAACTGGACGATATGGTCGGAGGGGAGGAGATTACACTTGACGGTACGGATGGTGCGGGTGCCGATGATAAGACAGCAAAGGAAACGAGGAAATCCTTGTTGACGCGATTAAGGACCAAGTTTGTCGAGTCGGAATCATGACCTGTGTATAAAGTACAAATACAAGTGTGTCAGTAGACATTGTTTTACCAGTACCAGTATAAGCATCAGAAGTAGTGGAGTAAGCCACGTAAAGTCACAGCATTATTGGGTCTTTAGTATATCAATCATTATCGTTACCATGCATATTGTTCTGTTACATCACGTCGGCGCTAGGGCAGCTGTCATGACCCAAACATTGACAATGCCCGCATATGTCTGTCTACAGCTTCACGGAACTAACACCATACACATTAGCAACAATTCGTATGATGAGGCTCCAGAAATGACGAACCTGATCGTTATCAATACCCTCTTCGCGCGAGTCCAAATTGACCAAAGGATTTCGTACCACATATTCTAAGAAGGGCCCCATATAGAGCTGTCGCAAAATGAACCGCAGAGAATCAGACGTTGGGTCGGAGAGAAGAACGAACTTGTACCCAGTTGGTGTCTCAAAGAGATGCAGTTTGTATTGAGGTGTCGTGTAAGATGTAAAAGGTTCATCATCGCTGCACGGTAAATCATCAGCCACATCACATAAGACCAAGCTGACAGTACGCACCG
>NZ_RBLU01000246.1 GCF_003989515.1 Curtobacterium sp. HSID17257 | reverse complement strand
CCATTTCCCAATCATACCGGCCCTATCCAAACAATTAGTGGAACTGCCGTTGCCTCCATTCTCGGCCACTACGCCTCTTCCTTGCTCCGCAACATAACTGCAAGAACCTAGATACTCAATTCTACTCCTTTTTAACTCCGCCAGGGTAATCCGACGACAATCTTCCTGCCTGAACAGATATAACCTATCTACAACGCCGTGATGGTACAGACCACTTCAAAGTCGGTGTTGACATCCAAGGTGATACAAATCTCTGTCACAAACGCTGGCAAAGCTATCAACCCAAGCAGATGGGGTCTGTCCAGCAGACTGTATTAGCCGGCTTCGTTCTACTACACCGCCGCTCAAATGAAATGTCCGATGGATGTCCAGATTTGAGACGCGTGGAATGACGCTGCGATATCGCTCCTTTCCTTTGTGGGACGTCCTTTGGTTATTCTCCGAGAATGTCTGATGGATGTCCCAAGCTTCGAACATCCCTGGGATGTCCCAGAAGCTCGGATGTCGCGTCAACGTTTTAAGCAATACGAGTACTTCCAGTCTGACCTTCGGACATCCGTAGTCCTGGCCTGTCCTAAATCGCCCTTGCATCTCATGTAGATCATCATATATGCTTTGTATCTGAATACTCTCATCACTTTCCATCCATGCATGCATGCACAAACATCTCAACAAATCCACCATACGTGACATCTATATAAGATATACCTTGAGGACTATTTGCTGTACTACTATATACACGTATACAGGTATACAAACTATGCGATCGTTACATAAAACCTTTGTATTCTATTATATCATCAATATCGCTATCTACTTCCTCTTCCAGCGCCCCCTCATCTGTATCA
>NZ_RBLU01000245.1 GCF_003989515.1 Curtobacterium sp. HSID17257 | reverse complement strand
TGTCGCCGGGGCCTTCCTGCACCGGCTGGCGGGCGGCCGCGACCCGCGCGAGGTCGCCGCGCGGACGGTCCCGCCGGAGCTCCGGGTCGAGGCGTCCTTCGAACCACCGCTCGACCGCGCCGACCAGGTGGCGTTCGCCTTCCGTCGATCGGCCGACGACTTCGCCGCACGGCTGCGCGCGGCGGGACTCGTCGCGACCACGATCCGGGTGGGCATCGTCGACGAACGCGACCTGCTGCTCGAACGGACCTGGGTGCACCCGCGCTGGTTCGACGCCGCCGACGTGGTCGACCGCGTGCGGTGGCAGCTCGCCGGCGGCGTGGACCCCTCCGGGCTCGAGGCACCCGTGGTCCAGGTGGTGCTCGAGCCGGTCGCGGTCGACGACGCGTCGAACCACGAGCGTGGGCTCTGGGGGACCGGGCCCGACGAGCGGGTGCACCACGCCCTCGCCCGGGTGCAGGGGCTCGTGGGGCACGAGGGCGTGGCCACCCCGCGGATCGGCGGGGGCCGCACGCTGGCCGAGCGGGTCGTGCTCGTGCCCTGGGGTGACGCCCCGGTGGGTGGCGA
>NZ_RBLU01000024.1 GCF_003989515.1 Curtobacterium sp. HSID17257 | reverse complement strand
CGTGCTGGCCGGCATCGGCGTCGCGCTCTTCGCCCTGGGCGGCGGGGACGACCCCGCTCCGGCGCCGACCGGATCCTCGTCACCGACGGAACAGCAGACGAGCGAGCCGGACCAGCAGCCGAGCCAGGAGCAGCAGCCGAGCGAGCCCGAGCAGGAGCCGAGTCAGCCCGAGCAGCAGCCCAGCCAGGAGCAGCAGCCGAGCGAGCCCGCGGAGGAACCGAGCCAGCCCGCCGACGACCCGACCGTCGGTCCCCAGCCGGGCGGCCCGGCGTCGAACCCCGTCGAGGCACCTCAGGGCGGTCAGGGCACCAGCGGCAACGGCAACGGCAACGGCAACGGTCCCGGGAGCAACAGCGGCAAGGGCAAGGGGGCCGGCGCGGCGGACACGACGGTCGACACCACGGTCGGGTCGCTCACCGAGGGGCCGGCGAAGGGTCCCGGCCGGGGCTGACCCGTTCGCGGCCGGGTACCCGAGTCCGGTGCGGGACGCGGTGGGCGGACATCGTCCACCGCGCCTCCACCGACCGGGAGCACGCTCGGGTCATGTCGATGAGCACACCGTTCGATCCGCAGCAGCCCGGTGCCGACCAGCTCGGAGCCGACCTCCCCGTGGACGGGAGCGACCAGACCGAGACCGAGGAGGACCGCGGCGCCGACGTCGGCCCCGACTCGGTCGACCCGTCGGTCTCACCCGCCCCGCACGAGGACGAGGACGAGGCCGGCGGTGGCCCGGTCTTCCGCCGACCCGAGGCGGGCGACCGGCTGCACCCCGACGACCTCTGACGGACACCGTCGAGGCCTGACACCTCGCTGCCAGCCGCGGGCGGCAAGCTCGTCCGCATGTCGTTCGCGAACGCGTGGGACCCGTCGAAGGGTCGCGCCATCCCAGAGGACCAGGCCACCGAGGACGGGCTCGAGCTCGACGAGGACTCCGCCGCCGAGCTCGGCATCTCGTTCGGCGTCGTGGGCGGAGCATCGGCCGACCCGACCCGGGTGTCACCCGTCGACGTCCGCGTGCCGAGCGCCCCGACCGCCGACGACTGACCCTCGGCGGTCGGGCCGGAACCCGGCCCGGCCGCCCCGATCCCCGGTCAGGGGACGGTGTGCCCCGCCGCCGTCAGGACGCGGTACCACTCCTCGCGCGAGAGCTCGACGTCCGAGCCCGCGGCCGAGTCCCGCACGCGCTGCGGGTTCGTCGTGCCGAGGACGACCTGGAAGTGCGCGGGGTGGCGGGTGATCCACGCCACCGCGATGCCGGTCGGGGTCACGCCGTGCGCCGACGCGAGCTCCTCGAGCACGTCGTTCAGCTCGGCGTACTGCTCGCGGTCGCCGAGGAAGACGCCGTCGAAGAAGCCCTTCTGGAACGGCGACCACGCCTGCAGCGTCACGTCGTTCAGGCGTGCGTGGTTGAGGATGTCGTTGTCGCGGTCGATCGACTGGTCGAGACCGGCCATGTTCGCCGTCAGTCCCTGGGTGATGACGTTGGCGTGCGTGATGCTCAGCTGTACCTGGTTGAACGCGAGCGGCTGCCGCACGGACCGCTTGAGCAGCTCGACCTGACCCGGTGTGTGGTTCGAGACCCCGAAGTGGTGCACCTTGCCGGCGGCGTGCAGCTCGTCGAACGCGCGGGCGACCTCCTCGGGCTCCACGAGCGCGTCGGGGCGGTGCAGGAGCAGCACGTCGACGTAGTCGGTGCGCAGTGCCTCGAGCGATTCGTGCACGGACTCGATGATGTGCTCGTACGAGAAGTCGAAGTACGCGCCGTCCGGCGTCGGGCGGATGCCGACCTTGGTCTGCAGCTGGATCGCGGCACGCTCGGACGGCGACAGGGTGACGGCCGACCCGAAGCGCTGCTCGCACCCGTGCCAGACCCCGTACACGGCGGCGTGGTCGAACATCGTGACGCCCGCGTCGCGCGAGGCGGTGTAGAGCTCGCGGATGTCCTCGTCGCTCATGTCGTTGATCCGCATGAGGCCGACGACGACGTCGGACGCGGTGAGGTCGGTCTGTGGCAACTCCAGTGTCTTCACGTGCTCGATCCTGCCAGCAGCTCGCCGTGCGCAGACAGGCCCTGCCGGTGCCCGTCGGGGCGGGCCCGGCAGGGGCGTCCGGCGTGAGCGGGTGACGGACGGGAGGCGCGGTGTCGGACCGGCACCGAGCCTCCCGTCCGGTGCTCAGCGCGTGGGCGACGCGACCGGGCCGAGCAGGCCGAGGAACGTCAGGTCGTCCGCCACCTTGGTGATGAGCGCGTGGTCGAGCGACGGGACGTCCGGCGACCCGAGCGGGCGCACCGCCCGCACGGCCGCCGTGAACGCGTCGGCGGGGATCGCGGACCCGGCGTGCGGAGCCTCCGGCACCGCGAAGGCGTGCAGCAGCGGGAGCACGGAGCGCGCGCGGTCCTCGTCCGGCAGCGCCTCGAGCGCCGACCGGAACCGGTCGACCCACTCGGCGTGGTCCTCGATGCGTTCGATCGCGTGCCCGTCCTCGACCAGCCAGTCGACGAAGGTGTCGAGCGAGACACCGTCGTCGTGCGGGTTGACGACGTTGAACGTCCGGTGACCGTCGACCACGGACGCGCCGATGGCGTCGATCGCTGCGGCCGTGAAGTCGGCGGGCAGGCCGTCGTAGTGCGACCGCTGCACCCGGCCGTCCGGGGTCCGCTGCACGAAGGACCCGGGTGCCAGCCCGGTCGCGAGCACGCTCCAGACCAGGCGCGTGAACACGTCCGGCAGGTTCACCTGGCCGCGCCAGCGCGGGTGCGCCAGGACCATGTCGGAGCGGAACACCGCGACCGGGACCCCGTGCTGCTCGTGCGCCTCGCGGAGCAGCACCTCGCTCGCCCACTTGCTCGCGCCGTAACCGTTCGCGTACTCGTCGGCGACCGTCCACTCGGGGATCGTCGACCGGATGTCGGCCCGTTCGTCGAGTGCCGCGGGGGCGTCGGGGGCGACGTCCTCGGACGCGCTCGGGCGGGCTCCGCCGGCGACCGCGACGCTCGACACGAAGGTGACGGGGACGCTCCCGGCGGCGATCGCGAGTCGGACAACCTCGGCGGTGCCGACGACGTTGGGCCCGAACAGTGCGGAGTACGGCAGGACGTGGTTCACCAGGGCGGCGGCGTGCGCGACGAGGTCCACCCGTGTGGCGAGGTCCTCCCACCGCGGTTCCTCGAGGCCGAGCAGGCGCTCGCTGACGTCGCCCGCGACCACCTCGAGCGCCCCCGAGAGCTCGGCGAACCGGTCGGCGAACGCGGGATCGGCCGCGAACGCGGCGTCCAGTCGACGACGGGCAGCGGCGTCGTCCGAGCCGCGCACGACGCAGACCAGCGTGCCGCCGACCGGTGCGAGCCGTTCGAGCCAGTCCATCGCGGTGAAGCGGCCGAGGTAGCCGTTCGCGCCGCTGAGCAGGACGGTGCGGGGCCCGTCCGGGGTGGTGCGGGGCGCGCGTGCGACCGGCTCGGGGACCGCGCCGAGCAGGCGGTCCACCCGCAGGTCCGACGCGCGCAGCACCGCCGGGTCCGCGCCGTGCACGCGGGCGACGGTCGGGCGGTCGTCGGTGGCCGATCGCTCGACGTACGCGGCTACGGCGGCGAGGTCGTTCGTCGGGTCGGTGATGACGCCGACGGGCACCTCGGTCTCGAAGACGTCCTCGAGGACCCCGGAGAACGTCAGGGCCGACAGTGAGTCACCGCCGAGGTCCGAGAACCGCGCGGCCGACGCGGCTGCCGTGCTGACCTCGGCGCCCAGCAGGTCACGGGCGGCACGGACGACCGTGTCGACGGTCGGTTCGTCGCCGACGTGCTCGCGCAGCGTGGCGACGAGGGTGCCGCTCTGCTGCTCGGCGGCCGCGTCGTAGAGCGCGGCGAACCGGTCCCCGTAGCGGGCGGTGACCCGGGGACGGAGGAGCTTGCGGGCATCGGAGAGCATGCCGTTGTCGACCGTGAAGGGGTCCGGTTCGACGACGATCGCTCGGGGCACCTCGTACGGGGCGAGCCCGTGCGCGCGGGCGGTGCGCTGCAGGGCGGCGAGCAGGTCGCCCTCCGTGGCCTCCGGGTCGACGGGCACGACGACCGCGACGAGGAACGCGTGCCTGCTGTCCCCGTGCAGGGCGATCTGCCGGACCTCCGGCGTCCCACCGTAGGTCGCCTCGAGTGCGGAGACCGCGACGAACTCGCCCTGCGAGAGCTTGATGACGTTGTTCCGACGGTCGAGGTACTCGTACGTGTCCGGACCGGTCTGCGCCATCACGTCGCCGGTCCGGTAGAACCCGTCCTCGTCGAACACCGCGGCGGTGACGTCCGGGCGACGGAAGTACCCGGGGATCACCGCGGTGCTCCGCACGAGCAGCTCGCCCCGCGGGTGCGGTCGGTCGGTGGTGCGGTAGCCGAGCTCGGGGACGTCGACGAGCTTGTGCTCGGTGACCGGCGGCTGCTGCACCACGCCGTCGCGCAGGATGCTGCCCGCCTCGGTCGAGCCGTACAGGTCGTGCAGCGGGACGCCGAGGCACGCCTCGAGGTACGTGCGGAGCTCGGGCGTGAGCGGGGCGCTGGCGCACACGGCCTGCCGGACGCGACCGCCGAAGGCACGCGTCCGGAGGTCGTCCTGCACCTGTGCACGCACGGCCGCGGCGTCGGTCGCGCCAGCGGCTCCGGTCGCGCCGGCGGTGAGTCGTCGCTGCTCCTCGCGGGCGCCCTCCTGGCGGACCATCTCGGCGATCCGCGGGACGAGGACGAGCTCGGTCGGCGCGTAGACCCGGAGGTCCTCGAACAGGGCCGACAGGTCGGTCGAGGTCGCGAGCGCCACGGTGCCGCCGCGACCGAGCGTGGCGAGCAGCGCGGCGCGACCGGTCAGGTGGCTCAGCGGCAGGTAGGCGTAGCCGACGGTCACCGCGCCCGGGTGGTCCGGCGGCAGTGCGTGCCAGAGCCGCTCGACCATGGACCGCGTGTACATCGCGCCCTTCGGGGTCCCGGTGCTGCCCGAGGTGTACAGCAGCAGGGCGAGGGGGTCCTCGTCGGGTGCCGGTCGCCACGGGGTCGGCTGCGGCCGGTCGCGGCCCCGCGCCACCAGGTCGGCGAGCGTCGGCAGCGCTGCCGCATCGTCGGTGCCCTCGGCACCGGTCGCGCCGCCGGCCGCACCCGCCGTGTCGAGCAGGACGGTGCGGACCTCGGCTGCTGCCGCGTCGGTGACCGCCCGGGCCGTCGCTGCCTGGTCGGCGGTGACGCCCAGCCACACCGGCGTCGTCTCGTCGACGATCGCACGGAGCTGCTCGACGGGCGCACTCGTCTGCAGCGGCACGCTCACCGCGCCGAGCACCGAGCACGCGAGCTCGAGGGTCACGACGTCGGCGCTCGGGGGACCGAGCACCGCGATCCGGTCACCCGGGGCCACGGTCTCGCCGAGCACCGCCGCGAGGGCCCGCGCACGGTCGCGGAGCTCCCGGAAGCTCGTGTCGGTGACGACGTCGCCGTCCCGCTGTCGGAGCGCCGTTCGGTCGGCGTACCGGTCGAACACCGCCTCGACGGAGGTGTCCTCGTCCTGCTGCACCATGGTGGTTCCCTTCCTCGTTCGTCCGACGCGCCCCCGCGCGCGGCGTCTCAGCGCGCGGCGAGCACGATGCCCGCACGCGCCGTCCCCCGGTCAACTGCCCACCGTCCCGTCGCCGCGAACGCCGGGCCGCGACGCGCGCTCGCCGTGAAGGTCCCGTCCGGGCGCAGCTCCACGTGGGCGCCGTCGATGCCGAACCAGCCGTCGTGCGCGGTCGAGCGGGCCTTGGCGACGGCCTCGGTCGCGGCGAGCAGGACGCTGTCCGGACTCTCAACACCGGTTCGCCGGAGCGCGGCGAGACCTCGTGCGACACGGTCGTCCGCGACGTCGGCGACGCGTCGGAGCACTCCCGGCGGCAGGGGACGTGCAGGCGTGGCATCGATGCCGATGCCGGCGTGCTCGTCGCGCCGGGCGACGGCGCAGGCGCGCACGCCGGGGCAGTGGGTGATCGTGCCGACCACGCCGTCGGGCCAGCGGGGAGCCCCGCTCCGGCCCACGGGCAGTGCCGTCACCGGGGTGCCGATCGCCGTCAGGGCAAGGCGGGCGAGCAGGCGGCCGGTGCGGAACTCGGCACGCCGCGACGGGACGGCACGGGCGATCGCCGCGCGTTCGTCGTCGGCGAGCGGGCCGCTCAGGTCGTGGTCGACGGCAGCGGTGACCACCGCGGCGGGGAGCAGCCCCACCCAGTCGGTCCCGCCTCGAAGTTGCACATTGCAATCAGACGCCCGGAAGCTCCGAGTCCCCCGGACGGGGCACGTCCTCGAGGGGCCGGGCGGCGTCCGTCAGGCGGGCAGCACCGCGACGACGACCGAGCGGTCGCCCCAGGTCGCGGTCAGTGTCTCGCCGTCCGGCACGGGGAGACCGATCACCCGCAGCACGACGAGGTCGCCGTGACCCGTGCGCACCGTCGTCTCGGTCCCGTCGGTGCTGGCCGCGACCGACGTCACCGTGGGGGAGTCCGGCGCCGATCCGCTGCCGACCGCCGTGCCCTCCTTGTCGAGCCGTCCGGAGCCGTCGGCGCGCTCGAGCTCCGCCTCGTGCCCGCCGGTGGCGATCGCGCGACGCAGGACGTCGGCGTACACCGGGTCCGCGACGGCGTCGTACACCCAGCGCTGCCCGAGCACGGAGTGGTGCATCTCGCACACCAGGGAGCCCCGGGCGCCGTCGAGCGGAGCGCCGCGGTAGGTCAGCGGCGTGTGCAGGAGCCGTCCCTCGGGCGTCCGCACGATGATCTCCTCGACGCCGACCTCGCCCTCGGGGTCGTCGAACCGGAAGCGGGTGACGACCTCGACGGCGGCACCGGCGGTGAGTCCGCTCCACGGCTGCGCGGGCAGCCAGGCGGCGAGGGCCTCGGCCTTGGACGGTCGGAGTTCTGCGCGGTGGATGACGGCCATGCACCGACGCTACCGAGCACACCTCGGCTTCCACCGTCGGCCCGCCGCACGGCGGTCAGTGCACGGGCGTCAGTGCACCGAGAAGCCGCCGTCGACCGCGATCGACTGGCCCGTGACGTACGCGGAGCCCGGTCCGGCCAGGAACACCGCCGCGGCCGCGAAGTCCGACGGCTCGCCGTTGCGCCCGACGAGCGTGCGCGCGGCGAGCGCGGCGACCCGCTCCGGGTCGGCGGACAGCCGCCTGTTGAGCGCGGTCTGCACGAAGCCGGGGACCAGGACGTTCGAGGTGACCCCGCTGCCCGACCAGGCCTCCGCCTGGGAGCGCGCCAGTGCCTCCAGGCCGGCCTTCGACACCCCGTACGCGCCGCTCGCAGCGAAGGGGCGGTGCGCCTGCTGGGAGCTGATGCCGATGATGCGGCCGTACCCCCGTGCGGCCATGCCGGGCGCGAGCCGCTGACCGAGCACGAAGGGTGCGTCGAGGTTGACGGCCATCGTCGCGTCCCACGTGCCCTCGTCGAGGTCGGGCATCGGCGGCCGCAGGTTGATGCCGGCCGAGTTGACGAGGACGTCCACCTCGCCGACGGCGTCCGCGAGCGCGTGGGCTCCCGACCGGGTCGACAGGTCCGCGACGACGCCGACGGCGGACCCGCCGCCGGTGGTGATCGTCGCAACGTTCTCGTCGATCGCGTCCCGCGTGCGCGCCGCGACCACCACGTGGGCGCCCGCGTCCGCGAGGGCGAGCGCGATCGCCCGACCGATGCCGGAACTGCCCCCGGTGACCAGTGCACGACGTCCGTCGAGGCCGAAGAGCTGCTCCAGTGCCATCCGGCCAGGCTACCGACGCCCGTACGCTGGGACGGTGCGCGACGACCTGCTCCCCGTGCTCGCCTGCCCCGTCTGCGCCGAGCCCCTCGTCCGTGTCGACGGCGGGCAGGTCGGCTGCGCCACCGGACACCGGTTCGACGAGGCGAAGCAGGGCCACCTCACGCTCCTGCCCGCGAAGCGTCGCGCCCTGACCGCGGACACCCCGGAGATGGTCGACGCGCGGATCCGGTTCCTCGGTCGCGGGCACTACGCGCCGGTCGAGCGGGCGCTCGCCGCGGTGGTCGCAGCGACCGAGGCGCCGGGCGTCGTGCTCGACGTCGGCTCCGGCCCGGGCACGTACCTGGCGCACGTGCTGGATGCGGACGGACCGGACGAGACCGCATCGGACGCGACCGCGCCGGACGGGAGGCCCGACTCGCCTCCGGCAGGCGCCGTCACTGCCCGCCTCGGGGTCGCGCTGGACCTGTCCGCGGTCGCGATCCGACGGGCGGCCCGCGTCCACCCGCGGGCGGGAGCGGTCGTCGGGGACGTCACCGAGCGCCTCCCGGTCGTCGACGACGCGGCGGCCGTCGTGCTGGACGTCTTCGCCCCGCGCAACCAGCGGGAGTACGCCCGGGTGCTGCACCCGGCGGGCGTGCTCGCCGTGGTGACGCCGCGGACCGGGCACCTCGCGGAGCTGGCCGAGGCGACCATCGCCGTCGACCCGGAGAAGGAGCGGCGGCTGCGGGACTCGCTCGAGCCGACCTTCGCGCTGCGGTCGTCCGAGGACCTGACCTGGACGATGGACCTGTCCGCGGCGGACGTGCACGACGTCGTGCACATGGGCCCGAGCCACCACCACGTCGACCCGGGCAGGGTGTTCGCCCCGACGACCGTGACGGCCGCCGTGACGGTCAGCACGTGGACGGTCGCCGGACCGCCCACGTGCTGAGGGCTCAGCCCTGCGGCGCCGCGACGTCGAACTGCCACACGACGCCGAACCGGTCGCGGAGCTGTCCGGCGAGCGGGGCCCACGGCGACGGGGCGAGGGGCTGTCGCACCTCGGCACCGTCGGACAGTGCCTCCCAGTAGCGGGTGACCTCGTCGGCGTCGTCGCCGTGCACGAAGACGTAGAAGGCGTTCGCGCCCTGGTCGTACGGCTGGTCCGGCCAGACGTCGAACGCCATGATGCGGAAGCCGGCGTCGGTCGCGACCTGGCCGAAGACGATGCGGTCCGCCCAGGCGGGGTCCTGGGACGCGCCCATCTGGCCGTACGTCGCGGCGGTGACGGTGCCGCCGAACGCGGACGCCCAGAAGTCCAGGGCCTCGCGTGCCTGTCCGTCGAAGTTGATGTGGGTTGTGGTCTCGATGCTCATGGGTCGAGTGTCACGGGCGTTGCGGTCAGATCGTGACCGCTTCTCGGACGAGGATGGTGGCATGGCCGGCCCCTCCTCGCGCATGCTCGCCCTGCTCTCGCTGCTGCAGGTGCACCGTGAGTGGACGGGCGACGAGCTCGCCGGCCGCCTGACCGTCAGCCCCCGGACGCTCCGTCGTGACGTCGATCGACTCCGTGAGCTCGGCTACCGCATCGACTCGGTCCGCGGACCGGCCGGCGGCTACCGCCTCGCCGCCGGATCGGACCTGCCGCCGCTGCTGTTCGACGACGACCAGGCCGTGGCGATCGCGCTCGCGCTCGCGGTCGCCCCGGCCTCCGGGGCCGACATCGCCGAGTCCGCCGTCCGAGCGCTGGCGACGGTCCGGCAGGTGATGCCCGACCGGCTCCGGCAACGCGTCGACCTGGTGGACGCCGTCGTCGGGTCGTCCGGCCCGCGCGTCGACCCCGACGTGCTGGTGGCCGTCAGCGAGGCGGTGCACCGGCGCGAGGTCCTGCGCTTCGGGTACGGCGAGCGGGACACCCCGCACCGCGTCGAGCCGCACGCGGTCGTCGCCCGGTACGGCCGGTGGTACCTGCTGGCCTGGGACCCCGAGCACGAGGACTGGCGCACGTACCGCGTCGACCGGATCGCCCCGCGGATGCGCACCCGGTTGCCGTTCGCGCCGCGACCCGTACCCGGCGAGGACGCGGCGGCGTTCGTGTCGGCCCGGTTCAAGGGCTCCGACCACGACGACGCGTGGCCGTGCAGGGGCACCGTCTCACTCAGCGCTGCCGACGCCGCGCGGATCGTCCCGTTCCTGCCCGAGGACGCCGCGCTCGGCCGGACGGAGAACGGGCGACGGCCGCTGACGCTCGGGTCCTGGTCGTGGGACGGGCTCGCCGGCGCGGTCGCCGGACTGACGGTGCCGTTCGTGGTCGAGGGGCCGGACGAACTGCGGGCTGCTGTCCAGCGGGCGGCGGAGCGCCTCGGGACAGCAGCGCTCCGTTAGGGCGGTGCACGCGTCCGTCAGGACGCCGTCAGGATTGCGTTAGGACCGGCCTGGAGGCACACGGCCGGATCCAGCATCGGTACCGCACCACACGTGGTGCGGTCCGCGCCGCCCGGCGTCGGACCCGCAGCAACCAACGGAGTCCTTCGTGTTCGACGTCTTCGTCGTCGCCGGTGTCCTCGCCGTGTTCGGTGTCGTGGCACTCATCGCCAAGGGGGTGGAGCGGCTGTGATCGTCGTCACCATCGCCGCCGCCGTCCTCGGCATCGCCTCGGTCGTCTACCTCGTGTGGGCGCTCGTGCACCCGGAGCGGTTCTGATGAGCGCTGCCGACACCTGGGCCGGGATCGCCCAGGTCGCCACCCTCGTCCTGCTCCTGGTGGTCGCGTACCGCCCGGTCGGCGACTGGATGGCGCGTGTCTACACACCCACGAAGCACGCCCGCATCGAGCGCGGCGTCTACCGCGTGATCGGTGTCGACCCCGACGCCGAGCAGTCCTGGCCGGCGTACCTGCGCGGCGTGCTGCTCTTCAGCGCCGTCGGCGTGCTGCTCGTCTACCTGCTGCAGCGCATCCAGGTCGTGCTGCCCGGCGACCTCGGGTTGCCGAACGTCGGTCCGTCGCTCGCGTTCAACACCGCCGCGTCCTTCGTCGCGAACACCAACTGGCAGTCGTACTCGCCCGAGGCGACCGTCGGCTACTCCGCGCAGATGGCGGGCCTGGCGGTGCAGAACTTCCTGTCCGCCGCGGTCGGACTGGCGGTCGCCGTGGCGCTGGTGCGCGGGTTCGCGCGTCGGAAGAGCGGCACGCTCGGCAACGTGTGGGTCGACGTCGTCCGCGGCACCGGCCGGCTGCTGCTCCCCGGCGCCTTCGTCTTCGCGATCGTCCTCGTCGCCGGCGGCGTCGTGCAGTCGTGGGGCAGCGGCACGGACATCACCACGCTCGCGGGTGGCACCCAGCACATCCCCGACGGCTTCGTCGCGTCGCAGGAGGCGATCAAGGAGCTCGGCACGAACGGCGGCGGGTACTTCAACGCGAACTCGGCGCACCCGTTCGAGAACCCGCAGGCGTGGACGAACCTCGTCGAGGTCTTCCTCATGCTCGTCATCCCGTTCTCGCTGCCCCGTACGTTCGGGCGGCTCGTCGGCGACGACCGTCAGGGGTACGCGATCCTCGCGGTCATGGGCGCGATCTTCCTCGTGTCGCTCTCGGTGATGTCGATCGCGGAGCTCGCCGGCGGCGGCAGCGCCACGCAGGCGGCCGGTGCGGCGCTGGAGGGCAAGGAGATGCGCTTCGGGATCCTCGGCACGACGCTCTTCGGCACGACCTCGACCGCCACGTCGACCGGCGCGGTCAACGGCATGTTCGACAGCTTCACGCCGATCGGCGGCATGATGGCGCTCCTCAACATGATGCTCGGCGAGATCAGCCCCGGCGGCGTCGGCTCCGGCCTGTACGGCATGCTCGTGCTCGCCGTGATCACGGTGTTCATCGGTGGACTGCTCGTCGGCCGGACCCCGGAGTACCTCGGCAAGAAGATCCGCGCCCGCGAGATGACCTTCGCCGCGCTGTACATCCTCGTCACGCCGACGCTGGTGCTGCTGGGCACCGGACTGTCCCTGGTGATCCCGGGCGTCCGCGAGCAGGTCCTCGGCACGAGCATCTTCAACCCCGGCAACCACGGGCTGTCCGAACTGCTCTACGCCTTCACGTCGGGCGCCAACAACAACGGCTCGGCGTTCGGTGGACTCACCGCGAACACGACGTGGATGAACTCCGCGCTCGGCGTCGTGATGCTGCTCGGTCGGTTCATCCCGATCGCGCTCGTCCTGGCGCTCGCCGGGTCCCTCGCCGCACAGGACAAGGTGCCCGCGACCGTCGGCACCCTGCCGACGCACCGGCCGCTGTTCGTCGGCCTGCTCGGCGCCGTCGCCGTGATCGTCACCGCCCTCACCTACTTCCCGGTCCTCGCCCTGGGACCCCTCGCCGAAGCGCTCGCACGATGAAAGCCGCATCGATGACACATGACACCACGACCACCGCGACCGCCGAGGCGGAGGCGACCAGTGCCTCCCGGCCGGTCACCCGATCGTCCGCCTTCGGACCCCGACAGCTGGCGGCGGGCCTCCCCGGCGCGCTCCGCAAGCTCGATCCGCGCCTGATGTGGCGCAACCCCGTCATGTTCATCGTCGAGGTCGGCGCCGCGCTCACCACCGTGACCGCGTTCGTCGAGCCGTCGGTGTTCACCGCCGCGATCGCGGTGTGGCTCTGGCTCACCGTCGTCTTCGCCAACCTGGCCGAGGCCGTCGCCGAGGGCCGCGGCAAGGCGCAGGCCGACACCCTGCGGAAGACCCGCTCCACGACCAGCGCCCGCCGGGTGCTCCGGTGGGACGCGTCCGACGCTGCCGCCCTGGCGAACGACACCGAGGAGGTCGCCTCGGTCGACCTCGCGAAGGGTGACGTCGTGGTGGTCGTCGCGGGCGAGGTGATCCCCGGTGACGGCGACGTCGTCGAGGGCATCGCCAGCGTCGACGAGTCGGCGGTCACCGGCGAGTCGGCACCCGTCATCCGCGAGTCCGGCGGCGACCGGAGCGCCGTCACCGGTGGCACCAGGGTGCTGTCCGACCGCATCGTGGTCCGCATCACCTCGACCCCCGGCGAGACCTTCATCGACCGGATGATCCGCCTCGTCGAGGGTGCGGCGCGGCAGAAGACGCCGAACGAGATCGCACTGAACATCCTGCTCGCGTCGCTCTCGATCGTCTTCGTCATCGTCTGCCTGACGATGCAGCCGATCGCGGGGCTCGTCGGGGCGACCGTCAGCGTGCCGGTGCTCATCGCGCTGCTCGTCTGCCTCATCCCGACCACCATCGGCGCGCTGCTCTCCGCGATCGGCATCGCCGGCATGGACCGGCTCGTGCAGCACAACGTGCTGGCGATGTCCGGCCGTGCGGTCGAGGCCGCCGGGGACATCACGACGCTGCTGCTCGACAAGACCGGCACGATCACGTACGGCAACCGCCAGGCCTCGCGGGTGGTGCCCGTCCCGGGCGTCACCGTCGCGACGCTGATGGAGGCCGCCGCCCTGTCGAGCGCCGCGGACAGCACCCCCGAGGGGCGCTCGATCGTCACGCTCGCCGAGCAGGACGGCATCACGCCGGGCACCCCGACGGGTGCGGTCGAGGTGCCCTTCACGGCACAGACCCGCATGTCCGGGCTCGACCTGGCCGACGGGTCGCAGATCCGCAAGGGCGCAGCGGCCGCCGTGCTCGACTGGGCGGGGTCGACCGACGCCGCCGTCGTCGCCGCGATCGACACCGCGGTCGCCGAGATCTCCGACCAGGGCGGCACACCGCTCGTCGTCGGACGCCGCTCGGCCTCGGGAACGGTCGCCCTGCTCGGCGTCGTGCACCTGAAGGACGTCGTGAAGGACGGCATGGCCGAGCGCTTCGCGGAGCTGCGGTCGATGGGCATCCGTACGGTGATGATCACCGGTGACAACCCGCGCACGGCAGCCGCGATCGCCGCCGAGGCCGGCGTCGACGACTTCCTCGCCGAGGCCACGCCCGAGGACAAGCTCGCCTACATCCGCAAGGAGCAGGAGGGCGGGAACCTCGTCGCGATGACGGGTGACGGCACGAACGACGCCCCCACCCTGGCGCAGGCCGACGTCGGCGTCGCGATGAACACCGGCACCACCGCTGCGAAGGAGGCCGGCAACATGGTCGACCTCGACTCCGACCCGACGAAGCTCATCGACGTCGTCCGGATCGGCAAGCAGCTGCTCATCACCCGCGGGGCGCTCACCACGTTCTCGATCGCCAACGACGTCGCGAAGTACTTCGCGATCATCCCGGCGATGTTCCAGGCGGCGTTCCCCGGCCTGGCGGCGCTGAACATCATGGGGCTGCACAGCCCGTCGTCCGCGATCCTGTCGGCCGTCGTGTTCAACGCGCTCGTCATCGTGGCGCTCATCCCGCTGTCGCTGCGCGGCGTCAAGTACCGCGCGGCCTCGGCGTCGTCCGTCCTCGGACGCAACCTGCTCGTCTACGGGCTCGGCGGCGTCATCGTCCCCTTCATCGGCATCAAGGCGATCGACCTCGTGGTCGGTCTCATCCCGGGGTTCTAGACCATGGCTTCCTCATCACGTTCCTTCTTCCGCTCCACCGGTGTGGCCGTGCGCCTCGCCCTGCTCGCCACCGTCGTGCTCGGCGTCGCCTACCCACTCGCGGTGTGGGGCGTCGGCCAGGCGGCCTTCCACGACCAGGCGAACGGCTCGATGGTCACCGACTCGTCCGGGAAGGTCGTCGGCTCGTCCCTGATCGGGCAGTCCTTCTCGGGGAAGGACGCCGACCGCTGGTTCCAGTCGCGTCCGAGTGCCGCGGGCGAGGACGGCTACGACGCGAACGCCTCGTCCGGCTCGAACCTCGGGCCGAACAACCCCGACCTGCTGAAGAGCATCGAGGAGCGCCGGGCCGCCGTGGCGGAGGCCGACGGGGTCAGCGCTGCCGAGGTGCCCGCCGACGCGGTCACGGCCTCGGGCTCCGGCCTCGACCCGGACATCAGCCCGGAGTACGCGTCGCAGCAGGTGGCCCGGGTGGCCGAGGCCCGCGGACTGTCGACCGACGCCGTCCGGGAGCTCGTCGAGCAGCACACCGAGTCCCGGCAGGCCGGGTTCCTCGGCGAGCCGGTCGTGAACGTCCTCGAGCTGAACCTGGCCCTGGCGAAGTCGGCCTGACCGTGCTGTCACGCCCTCGCCCAGGTCGGTCGCCCGCCGAGCCCGTCGACCAGGTCGTCGTGCTCGTCGAGCAGCCGGCGGAGGGCGGCGGTGTGACGGTCGCAGGGTCCGGTCGTCTCGGCGAGGTACGCGAGCAACTCGATCGAGTGCGCGGGCGAGCGCTTCGGCAACCCGTCGAGCCGGCGGAGGAGCTCCAGCGGCGACCGGAAGGTCGGCGGTGGCACCCGGAGTCGACGACCCCACAGTCGCACGTGGTGGGCGCAGCAGTTGCGGACGTGGTTCACGTGCAGCAGGGTCGAGCGGAGCGTCGACGTCGGCACTCGGAACCCTGCTGCGATCTCGGCGCGTGGGGTCGGACCGACACCGCTCGCGAGGCGCACGAGATCCCCGAAGCTGAGTTCCTCAGCGAGCATGCCGAACGGGATGCGCTCGAAGCGGCCGCCCTGCCATGCCGACCGGACGGCGGGCTCGAGCGATCGGTCGAGGACCCGTCGGGCGACTGCGCGGAAGGCAGCGTGGTCGAAGTCGGCGCCGAACGTGCTCGGCGACAGGTACCAGCGCACACCGACGCGTGCCTCGACCGCGACGTCGAGCCGGCCTCGCAGCGCGATCTCGACCTGCTCCGTCAGCGCCATCGCAGCGGATCGGACGGAGCTGTCGAAGGCGTGCGCGCGGAGCACCGCATCGTCGGAAGGCTCGAGGTCGTACTCGACGAGCGCTCGGCGGAACTGCACCGAGCGGTGACGCGACATGCTCACCGGTGTCTGCTGCACGGGGCGGCTCCGAGATCGACTGGTCGTGAGATCTCGGGCGAGCCGACAGCAACTACAGCGTGGGGAACGAACGTCAGCGAGGAAGTACGCCGCCCCGCGTCCGTGGAGGACGCGGGGCGGGAGGTCCCACCCGGTTTGAGGAAGCCGAAGCTCGAGCCTTGGTGGGTGCGTGTCATCAGAATATCAGTGGATCGGTGGCAGGGCAACCTCCCGCGCGAGAGGATGAGCACGTGAAGCGCGGGAAACTCCGGGTGCTGCTCGGCGCCGCTCCGGGTGTCGGCAAGACCTACACGATGCTCGAGGAGGGCCACCGCCTCCGCGCCGAGGGCCGGGACGTCGTGGTCGCCGTCGTCGAGACCCACGAGCGTGCCGCCACCGCAGCCCTGGTCGACGGCCTCGAGCTCGTGCCCCGCCGGGTCGTCGAGCACCGCGGCGTCGCGCTCGACGACATGGACCTCGACGCGGTCGTGGCACGGGCCCCCGACGTCGCCCTCGTCGACGAGCTCGCCCACACGAACGCCCCGGGCAGCCCGAACGGGAAGCGCTGGCAGGACGTCGAGGTGCTCCTCGCCGCCGGCATCAGCGTCATCTCGACGGTGAACATCCAGCACATGCAGTCCCTCGGTGACGTCGTGCGGGAGATCACCGGGACCGTGCAGCGCGAGACCGTCCCCGACGCCGTGGTCCGCGCCGCCGACCAGATCGAGGTCGTCGACCTGTCCCCGGCGTCCCTGCGCGAGCGGCTCTCGGACGGGCTGGTCTACCCGGCCGCCCGCATCGACGCCGCACTCTCGAACTACTTCCGGCTGGGCAACCTCACCGCACTCCGTGAGATCGCCCTGCTCTGGCTCGCCGACGAGGTCGACGACGCGCTCAAGGCCTACCGCGCCGAGCACGGCATCGACCACCGGTGGGAGACCCGGGAGCGCGTGCTCGTCGCGCTCACCGGCGGCCCCGAGGGCGAGACACTGCTCCGCCGCGGTGCCCGCATCGCCGCCCGCAGCGCCGGCGGTGAACTGGCAGCCGTCCACGTCACGACGAACGACGGCCTGCGCGAACGGCACCCCGGGGCGCTCGGCAAGCAGCGCACCCTGCTCGAGCAGCTCGGCGGGACGTACCACCAGGTCGTCGGGGACGACGTCCCGTCCACCCTCGTGCGGTTCGCGAAGTCGGTCGACGCCACGCAGATCGTGATCGGTGTCAGTCGACGGAGCAGGCTCGCCGCAGCGCTCACCGGTCCGGGCATCGGCAACACGGTGGTCCGCGAGTCGGGCGACATCGACGTGCACGTGGTCACGCACGAGCGCGCCGGCGGCGGGTTCGCCCTGCCGAAGCTCGGTGGCAGCCTGTCCCGCGGGCGGATCGCCGCCGCGTTCGCGGTCTCGCTGCTGCTCGGACCGCTGCTGACCTGGCTGCTGTCGCTCGGCAGCGACCCCGACTCGATCACGGTCGACGTGCTGTCGTACCAGCTGCTCGTGCTCGTCGTCGCGCTGACCGGAGGCATGTGGCCGGCGGTCTTCACCGCGGTGCTGTCCGGGCTGAGCCTCGACTACTTCTTCGTGCAACCCCTCTACATGGTCACCGTCCAGCAGCCGTGGCACCTGGTGGCACTCGTCATGTACGTGATCAGCGCCGTGCTGGTCAGCTTCGTGGTCGACCGGTCCGCCCGTCGCAGCCGTGCGGCACGTCGGGCAGCGGCCGAGTCGGGGCTCCTGGTCGGGATCGCGGGCAGCGTGCTCCGCGGTGACGATGCCCTGCAGGCACTGCTCGACCGCACCCGCGAGGCCTTCGGCTTCACCGGCGTGCGCATCCGGCAGGGCGACGAGGTCCCGGCCACGTCCGGGACGTTCGCCGACGGGCCGGACGCGACCACGAGCCTCCCGTCCGGAGCCGTCCTCGAGTTCGCAGGCGCACCCGACGACCCGACCCAGCGCCGACTGCTGCGCGTCGTCGAGCAGCAGCTCGACGCCGCGGTCGAGCACCGGCGGCTCACCCGCACCGCGGTCGACGCGGAGCGGATCGCCGCCGCCGACCGCGTCCGGAGCGCCATCCTCGCTGCCGTCGGGCACGACGTGCGCCGACCGATCGCGGCAGCCTCCGCCGCCGTGCAGACCCTGCACGCCTCCGACATCCAGCTCTCGCCGTCCGACCGGGAGGCACTGCTCACCACCGCCGACGAGAGCCTCCGTCAGCTGGCGGTCCTGCTGGCAGACCTGCTCGACGTCAGCCGCGTGCAGGCCGGGGTCCTCGCCGTCACCCCGCTGCCCACCGCGCTCGAGACGGTCGTCGCCCCCGCACTCGACGAGCTCGAGCTCGGCCCGGACGACGTCGACCTCGACCTGCCCGCCGACCTGCCGCCCGTCCTCGCCGACCCCGGACTGCTGCAGCGCGTCGTGGTGAACCTGCTCGCCAACGCCAGCCGCTACGCGCCGGAGGGCACGCGCGTCCGCATCGCGGCGAGCGCCTTCGGCGGCGGGGTCGAGCTCCGCGTCGCCGACCGCGGCCCCGGCATCCCCGAGGACCGACGCGACGAGGTGTTCCAGCCCTTCCAGCGGCTCGGCGACACCGACAACGAGACCGGTCTCGGCCTCGGACTGGCGCTCGCGCGCGGCTTCACCGAGGGCATGGGCGGCACGATCGAGGTCGACGACACCCCGGGCGGCGGGCTCACCGTCGTCGTGCGGCTGCCGATCGCCGGACACCTGGGAGTGGATGTCAAGTGAGCACGAAGGTCCTCATCGCCGACGACGACGCGCAGCTCGTCCGGGCGCTGTCCGTCACGCTCGCCGCCCGCGGGTACGACGTCGTCACCGCCCGGGACGGCCGGGCCGCGATCGACGCGGTGATCACCGAGCGCCCGGACATCGTGATGCTCGACCTCGGCATGCCCCGGCTCGACGGCATCGGGGTGCTCGACGGCATCCGCGCCTGGTCGCAGGTGCCCGTGCTCGTGCTCTCCGGCCGGACCGACTCGTCGGACAAGGTCGACGCGCTCGACGCCGGGGCGGACGACTACGTGACGAAGCCGTTCCAGATGGACGAGCTGCTCGCCCGGCTCCGTGCGCTCGGTCGGCGGCAGGCGACGGCGGCGGCGAGCGCGGGCGTGACGCCGACGGTGACGATCGGCGACCTCGTGGTGGACCTCGTCGCCAAGCAGGTCACGCCGCCGACCGGGCCGGCGATCCGGCTCACCCCGACCGAGTGGCGCCTGCTCGAGGTCCTCGTCACCAACCCCGGCCGACTGATGACCCGCGAGATGCTCCTGACCGAGGTGTGGGGTCCGACGCACGGCAACGACTCCGGGTACCTGCGGCTCTACATGGCGCAGCTGCGGCGGAAGCTCGAGCCCGAGCCGTCGCACCCCCGGTTCCTCGTGACGGAGTCGGGCATGGGGTACCGGTTCGACCCGAGCGGGGCGTGACGGGCCGTGTCGGGCGGGTGGCGGGAGGCTGTCGTGTCCGTGTCGTGGTGCTGTCGCCCCCGTCGTTCCTAGGCTCGGCACCATGAACGAGATGCGGATCGCCACCCTCCGACGCGAGCGTGGCTGGACCCAGGAACGCCTGGCCGAGACGAGCGGCGTGGCCGTGCGGACCGTGCAACGACTCGAGGGCGGGAGCGACGCGAGCCTCGAGACCCTGTCCGCGATCGCCCGGGCGCTCGAGGTGCCGGTGCGCGAGCTCTTCGCGCAGGACGACCTCGCGGAGCTTGAGCCGGGTGTGCGCGGGCTCGACGAGCGGACCGAGGCCGCAGCGGCTGCAGCTGCGTCGGAGCAGGCCGCGCGTGACCGGTTCGTCGGCGGGTTCTGGTCGCTGTACTCCGCGATCGGGGTCGCCTTCGGGATCGTCACGGTCCTGCTCCTCGTCCTGCACGTGTGGTCCCCGCTGGTGTTCCTGCTCGTCGGGGCGTACTGGGCGGTCGGGCGGCTGGCCGGACGGTTCCTGCTCGACTCCGTGCTCAGCCCGTGGCTCGACCGGCGTTGGCCGCTGTCGTCGGCGACCGACGTGCCGGTCCGTGCCGCTCGCTGAGCCGACGCCGGTCCGCGTCCCGAGGACAGGACCGGGCGGTACCGTCGAGCCGTGACGATCGCACTGCGCCGGGTGACCGCCGAGGACTGGGACGTCTGGCGCCCCGTCCGCCTCGCCGCCCTCACCGACGCGCCCCAGGCGTTCGGCTCCCGCCTCGAGGACTGGCAGGACGCCCCGGAACACCGGTGGCGGACACGGTTGTCGCTGCCGGGAGCGGTCGACCTGCTCGCGGTCGAGGACGACGTCGTCGTGGGGATGGCGAGCGGGGTCCCCGACGCGGACGACCCCGCGCTGGCCGAACTGATCTCGATGTGGGTCGCGCCGGACGCCCGTGGACGAGGGCTCGTCGCGCTCCTGGTCGACGAGGTCGCCCGCGTGCTCGTCGCGCAGGGGGTCGCGCACCTCGAGCTCTCCGTCGTGCCCGACAACGACCGCGCCCGCCGGGCGTACGAACGCATCGGGTTCACCGCGACGGACACCCCCGGCGACCGGCTCCCGGACGGGCGGCACGAGACCGTGATGCGCCGCGACCTCACCGCCGAGCGCACGCTCCTCGCCTACGAGCGCGGTGCGGACCGCTACACGGAGCGGACCGACGACCACCGCGCGGGGCTCGTCGACGACCTGCTCGCCCTCGTGCCCGAGCGCGCGCACGTCCTGGAACTCGGCTCGGGCACGGGTCGGGACGCAGACGCCCTCGAGTCGGCGGGGCTGCGTGTCGACCGCACCGACGGCAGCGTCGCGTT
This sequence comes from Curtobacterium sp. HSID17257, assembly GCF_003989515.1. Lineage (GTDB taxonomy): Bacteria > Actinomycetota > Actinomycetes > Actinomycetales > Microbacteriaceae > Curtobacterium. Next base: position 17,134 of record NZ_RBLU01000024.1, on the reverse strand, counting down.
CGTCGACCGCCTCCGCGCCGCCGGGCACGACGCCCGGGTGCTCGACGTCCGCCGTGACGGCTGGGGCGGTCCGTACGACGCCGTCTTCGCGAACGCCGTGCTGCTGCACGTCCCGCGGTCGGACACCGGCACGGTGCTCGAGCGTGCCCGACGCGCGGTCCGCCCCGGCGGGGTGCTCGCGGCGACGGTGAAGCGCGGCGACGGCGACGGCCAGGGCGACGGCTGGAGCGACCGGAAGCTCGACGACCCCCGCTGGTTCACCTACTGGGACGAGGACGCCCTCGCCGGTGCCGTCACGGGCGCCGGGTGGGTGGCCGTCGACGTGCGGGAGACCACCCGCCCCGGCGCCGAGGAGCGCTGGTTGACCGTGACGGCCCGTCGGCCCGAGGAGGACGGACCGGACGAGGAGGACCGATCGTGAACCGTGCACTCCGCTGGACCGCCTGGGTCGTCACCGTGGTGGTGCTGCTCGCGGTGGTGTTCCTCGTGTACGCGAACATCGTCATGCAGGGCACCAGGAGCGCTGCACTGCAGGTCTGGCGCGACGACCGCGTGGCCGTGCGCGACGCCGGTGACAGCGTGGTGATGACCCCGACCGGCGCCGACGACGGCAGGGGGATCGTCTTCATCCCGGGCGCGAAGGTCGACCCGTACGCGTACCTGGCGACCTTCCGGCAGGTCGTCGCCTCGGGCACCACCGTCGTCATCACGAAGCCGACGCTCAACCTGGCGTTCTTCGACACCCGCCCGCTGTCGACCTTCGAGGCGCACGCCCCCGGAGTCCGCTCCTGGGCGGTCGGTGGCCACTCGCTCGGCGGGGTCCGCGCGTGCCAGCTCGCGAAGGACGCGGAGGGTCTGCTGCTGCTCGGCAGCTACTGCGCGAACGACATCGCGCGCTCGGCCGTCCAGGTCCTCAGCGTCTCCGGCTCCCGTGACGGCCTCTCGACGCCGGAGAAGGTCGCCGCCGCCCGCGACGAGCTCCCCTCCACGGCGCGGATGGTCGAGATCGCGGGGGTGAACCACGCCGACTTCGGCGCCTACGGCGACCAGCCCGGCGACCGCTCGGCGACGATCTCGCGCGAGGACGCGCGGGCGCAGATCAGCGCGGCCGTCCAGGACTGGGTGCGCACCCTGGGCTGACGCGACCACACGACGGCCTGGAGGCCCGGTGCCAGCCGGCACCGAGCCTCCGGTCCGTCAGCTGGTCGGGGAGCGGTCAGTGGATGCGACCCGCCTCGTGGTCGCGTCCGGTTCGGCGGCCCGTCGCGCGGGCGACGAAGTACAGCACCACGCCGACGGCCAGCAGCAGGGCGGCGTAGAGCCAGACCTGGCCGCTCTGCTGGGTGAGCAGCAGGACGCAGGACGCGACGCCGAGCACGGGCACCCACGTCCACACCCGGAAGTGGTCGTGTTCGACGTGGTCCTTCCGTAGCACCAGCACGCCCACGTTCGTGCTGATGAACACGAAGAGCAGCAGGAGCACGACGGTCTCGGCGAGCGTGCCGACGTCGCCGACCAGCGTGAGGGCCATCGCGACGACCGTCGTGGCGACGATGGCGACCCACGGGGTCTTCCGGTTCGGCAGGACCTTCGCGAGCAGGGCGGGCAGGAGCCGCTGCTCCGCCATGCCGTACGTGACGCGGCTCGCCATGATCATCGTGAGGAGGGCACCGTTCGCGACGGCGACGAGGGCGATGATGCTGAACACCCAGTCGGGGATCGGGACGCCGGTCGCCGAGACGACGGCCAGCAGCGGGCCGCTCGAGTCGGACAGCTCCGAGGCGGGCAGGGCGATCGAGCTCGCGAGCGCGACGAGCACGTAGACGACGCCGGCGGTGGCCAGGGCGCCGAAGAGTGCGCGGGGGTAGACGCGGCGGGGCTCGCGGACCTCCTCCGCGATGTTCGCCGAGGTCTCGAACCCGACGAACGAGTAGTAGGCGACGATCGCGGCGCTCAGGGTCGCGAGTGCTGGGTTCGCCTCGGCGGGGAAGGCACCGACGCGCGAGACGTCGCCGCCTCCGCCGCCGAGCATGATCGCGACCACGACGATGACGATGACCAGGCCGGAGACCTCGATGATCGTCATGACGACGTTGCTCTTCAGGGAGTCCGAGATGCCGCGGGCGTTCAGGCAGGCGATGAGCGCGAGGAACACGATCGCCGTCGGCACCGGCGGCAGGTCCACGAACGTGCCGAGGTAGTCGCCCGCGAACGCCAGGGACAGGCCGGCGGCGCTCGTGACCCCGGCGGCGAGCATGCTGAAGCCCACGAGGAACGACACGATCGGCGTCTTGTACGCCCGTTCGGCGAACACCGCGGCGCCACCGGCCTTCGGGTACTTCGTCACCAGCTCGGCGTACGAGCCCGCGGTCAGCAGTGCCAGGAGCAGCGCGAGGACCAGCGGTGCCCAGAGCGCGCCACCGACGTCCTTCGACAGGGTGCCCATGAGGGCGTAGATGCCGGCGCCGAGCACGTCGCCGAGGATGAAGAGGAACAGGAGCGGGCCGGTGATCGCCTGCTTGAGCTTCGAGCCCGAGCCGTGCTGCGGGGGAGCGCTGGTGTCGCTGGTCATGGTGGTGCCTTCCGTCGCGCCCACCATCGACGCGGAGTGGCCCGAGCCCTCTCGGAAGGTCCGCTCGGCGCGGTCGACACAGGTTCTCCCGAGCCTGAGCGTCCGGGCCGAGGCGGTCCTAGACTCGATCGGAGCCGAACCGACCACCGAGACCAGAGGAACTCCGATGACGATGCCGGACCGGCGCACGCCCGCACGACTCGCCGACACGCGGGCACTCCTGTTCGACCTGGACGGTGTGCTGACGCCCACCGCCGACGTGCACATGCGCGCGTGGAGTCGCCTGTTCACGCCGTTCCTGGCGGACCGCGGTGTCGCGCCGTACAGCGAGCAGGACTACTTCGACCACATCGACGGCAAGCCGCGCTACGACGGCGTGCGGTCGCTGCTCACGTCCCGGGACATCGAGCTCCCGCAGGGCTCGCCGGACGACGCCCCGGGCAGCGACACCGTGTGCGCGCTCGGCAACCGGAAGAACGCCGAGTTCACGGCCGAGCTGACCGAGCACGGCGTCGAGCCGTACCCGGGTTCGCTCCGGTTCCTCGTCGCCGCGATCGCCGCCGGCATGCAGGTCGCCGTCGTGTCGAGCTCGGCGAACGCGACGCAGGTGCTGCGCACGGCGGGCATCCTCGACCACTTCCCGGTCGTCGTCGACGGGCTCGTCGCGCGCCAGGACGGCCTGGCCGGCAAGCCCGCGCCGGACACCTACCTCGACGCCGCCGGACGCTTCGGGCTCGCCCCGGCCGAGTGCGTCGTCGTCGAGGACGCCACGAGCGGGGTCGAGGCCGGCCGGAACGGCGCCTTCGGGCTCGTCGTCGGCGTCGACCGCGGTGCCGGTGCCGACGCGCTGCGCGAGCACGGGGCCGACGTGGTCGTGCGCGACCTCGCCGAACTCGTCGACCAGCTCCCGGCCCCGCGCACCAGCTAGTCCCCCCACCCGGAACGGCCCCGACGGCGTGGCCAGACCGTCCGACCACCGCACGACTCCTCCCTCCCACGGAGCACACGCCATGAACCCCATCACCTCCGACCCCCTCGACCGCGTCCGCTACCCGGTCGACGAGTGGGCACTCGTCGAGACCGAGTACGCGCCGGACGAGCAGGGCGTCGCGGAGACGAACTTCGCGGTCGGCAACGGCTACCTCGGCCTGCGCGGCAACCTCGACGAGGGCCGCGGCGGCGTGCAGTACGGCACGTACGTCAACGGCTTCCACGAGACCTGGCCGATCCGGCACGCCGAGGACGCCTTCGGCTTCGCCAAGACCGGGCAGACGATCATCAACGCCCCCGACGCCAAGGTCATCCGGTTGTACGTCGACGACGAGCCGCTGGTGCTGGCCGAGGCCGACATCCTCCGGCACACCCGACGGCTCGAGTTCCGCGGTGGGTACCTGTACCGCGAGACCGAGTGGTCGACGCCGTCCGGCAAGCGGGTGCTCATCCGGGCCCGCCGGCTGGTCTCGTTCACCGACCGGCACCTGGCCGTCATCGACTACGAGGTCACCGTGCTCGACGGGGACGCCTCGATCCTGCTGTCGAGCCAGATCCTCAACCGGCAGGACGTGCAGGACGAGTACCACGCGGGCATGCGCGCCGCGGCGAACGCCTTCGACCCGCGCAAGGCCGAGGCGTTCACCGAGCGGGTGCTCGAGCCGAAGCTCAAGCGCAGCACAGGCGGCCGGTCGCTCCTCGGCTACCAGGCGTCGAGCTCGGGCATGACGATCTGCGTCGGGGTCGAGCACCACCTGGAGACCGAGAACTCCTGGGACGAGGCGTCGTCGATCGAGGACGACCTCGCGAAGCACGTCTACCGCGTGCAGGCCCGTGCCGGGGTGCCGATCCGGCTCGTGAAGCACATGGTCTACCACACGTCCCGCGGGGTGCCGGCGCGGGAACTCGCCGACCGCTGCGAGCGGACGCTCGACCGTGCTCGCGCCGAGACGGTCGAGGAGACCTTCGCCAAGCAGCGCGCGTGGATGGACGACTACTGGACGCGCAGCGACGTCGAGATCCCGGGGCAGCCCGCGATCCAGCAGGCGGTCCGGTGGAACCTGTTCATGCTCGCCCAGGCCACCGCCCGCACCGACGGGCACGGCATCGCGGCGAAGGGCGTCACGGGCTCCGGGTACGGCGGTCACTACTTCTGGGACATGGAGATCTACGTCCTGCCGTTCCTGTCGTACACGGCGCCGATCGTCGCGCGGAACGCGCTGCGCTTCCGCTACAACATGCTCGACGCCGCCCGGTCGCGGGCGCGCGAGCTGAACCAGCGCGGAGCCCTCTTCCCGTGGCGGACGATCAACGGCGAGGAGTCGTCGGCGTACTACGCGGCCGGTACCGCGCAGTACCACATCGACGCGGACATCGCGCATGCGCTCATGCAGTACGTGCGGGCCTCCGGTGACACCGACTTCCTGAAGCGCGGGGCCATCGACATCCTGGTCGAGACCGCCCGCCTGTGGTCCGACCTGGGGTTCTGGCGCTCGAACGGCGACAAGAAGTTCCACATCGACGGCGTCACCGGTCCCGACGAGTACACGACGGTCGTCGACGACAACCTCTACACGAACGTGATGGCACGGGCGAACCTGTGGTTCGCGGTGAACGCCTGCCGGCAGCTCGCGACCGACGACCCCGAGGAGTACGGCCGCATGGTCCGCCGCACCGGGCTGGTCGACGACGAGGTCACCGAGTGGGAGCACGCCGCCGAGTCGATGGAGATCCCCTTCGACCCGCACCGCGGCATCCACCCGCAGGACGCCCAGTTCCTCGACAAGGAACTGTGGGACCTCGAGAACACCCCCGAGTCGAAGCGACCGCTGCTGCTGCACTACCACCCGCTGGTGATCTACCGGTTCCAGGTGCTCAAGCAGGCCGACGTGGTGCTCGCGCTGTTCCTGCAGGGCCACGAGTTCACGGCGGCCGAGAAGCGTCGCGACTTCGACTACTACGACGCCCTGACGACCGGGGACTCGACGCTGTCCGCCGTGGTGCAGTCGATCATGGCGGCGGAGGTCGGGTACCACGACCTGGCGGCGCAGTACTTCCTGACGGCGCTCTACGTCGACCTCGCCGACCTGCACGGCAACACCGCGGACGGCGTGCACATCGCGTCGACGGGCGGCATCTGGGGTGCGCTCGTGAACGGCTTCGGCGGCATGCGCGACCACGGCGGCCGGATGACCTTCAACCCGCGGCTGCCGAAGGACTGGGAGCGCCTGACCTACCGCATCCAGGTGCACGGCTCGCGCGTCCGGATCGACCTCGAAGAGGACACGATGACCTTCACGGTGGAGACCGGCGACGGCTTCACCGCGTGGGTGCACAACCAGCAGTGGGACGTCACCGCGGGGGCGCCGACGGTCGTGCCGCTGGCCCACCACGGCCCGCGGATGAGCGGGCACGCGCCGACCACGAGCGACATCCAGGGGACGCTCCGGGCGGACGGGTCCGTCATCACCGCGTCGATCCCGATGATCTCGCTCGACCGCGGGCTGGACGTGGACGAGACCACCGCCTGACGGTCCGGCCCGGAGGCGCGGTGCGGGTCCGCCCCGTGCCGCGCCTCCTCCTGTTCCGCCTGCACACGCGTCCAGCCGGAGGCGGGCAGCGTGGTCGTCCGTGCCCCCGGGCCGACGGCGTCTCCTGCGGCACGAGCAGTGCATCGAGAGGAGACACACATGGGCAAGCGGTTCGAGGGCAAGGTCGCGATCGTCACCGGAGCCGGGTCCGGCATCGGTGAGGCGACCGCGCGGGCGTTCGTCGACGAGGGCGCGGACGTGCTGCTCGTCGACAGCGTCGAGGACAAGGTCCGTGCCGTCGCCGACAGCCTGCCGACCGGCCGTGCGGTCGCGCTGCAGGCGGACGTGGCCGACCCGGCCGCGTGGGAGACGATCGTGTCCGACGCGGTGGACCGGTGGGACCGCATCGACGTGCTCGTGAACAACGCCGGCACGTTCACCTCGGGTGACATCACCGACATCGAGCCGGACGAGTGGCACCGGGTCATCGAGACGGACCTGTCGAGCGTGTTCTACGGCACGCGGGCAGCGCTGCCGTTCCTGCGGGAGACGACGGGGTCGATCGTGAACACGTCGTCCGTGTCGGGCATGGACGCGGACTGGCGGATGAGCCCGTACAACGCCGCGAAGGGCGGGGTCTCGAACTTCACGAAGGCCGCCGCGCTCGACAACGGGCAGTTCGGCGTCCGCGTGAACGCCGTCGCGCCCGGGCTCATCTGGACGGACATGACCCAGCAGCAGGCCGAGGACGAGGAGCTCCAGCACGAGTTCGCGGAGCGCGTCTCGCTCGGTCGCGGTGGGCGTTCGGAGGAGGTCGCCGCCGCGGTGCTGTTCCTGGCCAGCGACGCGGCGTCCTACATCACGGGTGCGGTGCTGCCGGTCGACGGTGGGACGACCGCGAGCAACGGGCAGCCGGCGCAGTCCTGACGCCCCTCGCGCAGCTCAGAGCAGCTTGCGCAGGGTGTTCGTGTTGCGGGTCGTCGTCGAGCGCTTGAAGCGTGCGGCGGCGGCCCGCTTCGCGAGCGCGGTGTCGGTGCTCGACCCCTTGGGGCAGGACCAGTAGACGACACCGTCCCCTCGGGTCACGCGCTCGACGGCGTCGTCGGTGTCGAGGTCGGCGACCAGGTCGGCGAGTGCGGTGTCGTCGGAACCGAAGACGACGTAGTCGTGACGATCCGGAGCGGAGTCGAAGGGGAAGGTGTCGACGACCGCGGCGAGGCGGTCGTGCGGCACGAGGACGATCCAGGCGTCGTACCCGAACCGGTCCCGCAGGCCCTGCTCGATCCTGGTCTTCACGTCCGCCCCGTCGCCCGGCGCGCTGAACACGACGTTGCCCGAGGCGAGGACCGTCCGCACGTCGGCGTACCCGAGGTCCGCGAACAGCGACGCCAGGTCGGCGTTCCGGATCGTGATCCCGTTGACGTTCACCCCGCGCAGCAGCGCGACCCACCTGGCCATGTCGGAACCGTAGCCTGCTCGGCGGCGGTGGGGCGAGCCTCCCGGCCGATCCGCGACGACCATTGCGCAAGGGGCGTTGCGCAAGAAGTCTTGTGCATCTATGGTCGAGCCATGGACGTGCAGCGACTCGACGACGCGGCGCAGATGCGCGCGCTCTCCCACCCCACCCGGCTGCGGCTCGTCGGGCTGCTGCGGACCGGTGGCCCGCAGACCGCGGCGATGCTCGGCGACCAGGTCGACGAGGCGCCGGGGACGATCAGCTACCACTGCAAGCGCCTGGCCGACGCCGGCTTCATCGAGCCGGCACCCGAGCTCGGCACCGACCGACGGGAGCGCTGGTGGCGGGCGGTCGCGCAGCACACGTCGTGGGACCTCGCGGACGGCTTCGACGACCCCGACCGGATGGTCGCCGGCACCGCGCTCGACCGGACCGTCGCGCAGGCGTACGCCGACGAGTACACGGCGTTCCTCGACCACGTCCCGGCCTTCGGGCGCGAGTGGGTAGCGGCGTCGAACAGCGGCGACCGGACCCTCCGGCTGACGGTCGACGAGCTCCGTGCCCTCGGGTCGGAGCTGCAGGGCGTCCTCGACCGGTGGGAGGCGCGGAGCGCCGAGCACGAACCCGGCGACGGTTCCGAGCGGGTCACCGCGGTCGTCCAGAGCTACCGCTCGGCGCGCCCGTGAACGCGCACTGGCGGCTGCGGTCCCTGCTCGCGGTGCAGGTCGTCTCGCGGACGGGCAACGTCGCGACGACGATCGCGGTGCCGTTCGTGGTGCTCTCGCGCGGCGGGTCGGCGACGGACGTCGGCATCGCGGCCTTCGCGGCGACGGTCCCGATCGTGCTCGGCGGAGCCTTCGGCGGCGTGCTCGTCGAGCGCTTCGGCTTCGTCCGGTCGAGCGTGGCGTCCGACCTGGTCAGCGCCGCGACGCTCGTCGCGATCCCGCTCCTGGCGTGGACCGTCGGGCTGCCGGCCTGGGCGCTGCTCGTGCTCGTGTTCCTCGGCGGCCTGTTCGACACCCCGGGGGAGTCCGGCCGGCGGGTGCTCCTGCCGGGACTCGCGACGGCGGCGGGGATCCCGCTCGAACGCGCCGTCGGGCACTTCGAGGCGTCGGTCCGCTTCTCGGTGCTGCTCGGCGCCCCCGCGGCGGGACTGCTCGTGGGCGCCGTCGGGCCGTTGCCCGCACTGGCCGTGACCGCCGCCGTGTTCGGGGCGGCAGCGGTGCTCGCTGCCCTCACGCTGCGGGGCGTGACGGTGCACCCGGAACCGGACGCAGTGCCAGCCGAGGCGTCGGCCGGGTACTGGCGCGACCTCGGCGCCGGCCTGCGCTTCTGCGTGCGCGACCCGCTCTTCCGGCTCGTGATCGCGCTCGTCCTCGTGACGAACCTGCTCGACGCGGCCCGCTCGACTGCGCTGCTCCCGCTCTACGCCGACCGGGTGCTCGACGGCGCGCAGTCGCTCGGGATCGTCAGCGGGACCTTCGGCGGTGCGGCGTTCCTCGGGTCGCTCGCGTTCGGCTACGTGGCGCACCGGGTACCCCGACGGATCACGTTCGTGGTGTGCTTCGTGCTGGCCGGGGGACCGTCGCTCGTGGTGCCGGCGCTCGGTCTCGGGCTGCCGTGGGTGCTCGGCGCGTGCGTGCTGTCCGGCTTCGCGGCGGGCGCGCTCAACCCGATCCTCGGAGCCGTCGAGCTCGAGCGCATCCCGTCGCACATGCGGGCCCGCGTGTTCGGGCTCCTGTCCGCTGGGTCGTGGGCGGGCATCCCGCTCGGCGGACTCTTCGGCGGCATCGCGGCGGACGGCATCGGGGTGACGGGGACGTTCGGGATCGTGGCGGTGGTCTACACGGTCGTCACGCTGTCGCCGTTGCTCGGCGGGTCGTGGCGGCTCATGGAGCGGCGGACGGCTGCCGCCGACACGCCTGCGACGCGGCCGACGGTGCCGGTGCCGTAGCCCGGCGGGGTCGTCGTCACGCCGCACCACCGGAAGCACGTCGCGCCACGGAGTTTCCTGGCGCGACGTGCTTCTCGTTGTGCGCGAGCGGGTCGAACACGAGCATGACCGCACCACCCGAACGACGAAGTAGCGGTCCCGCACTTGCTCGGAGCGACCCGAGCAACGCTCCGGTAGACGAGGAGCATGACGGACGAGCGCAACGCAGACGGCCAGGCAGCCGACGGACAGGGACCGGACGACGCACACGTGGTGCCCGAGGGGGTGTCCGAGGCGACGGTCGAGGCCCTCGGCACGCTGTCGGCCGCGCTCGAGGTGCTCGAGCACGCGCGTGGCCTGCTGTACGGGTTCCACCGGCTGACGGGGACCGCTGACCTCAACCTCGGCGAGGCCGTCGAGCAGCTCCGGAAGGCCGGGCACACCGAACTCGCCGAGCGGATCGACACCGAGCTGGTCGGGCGCAACGTCATCGACGGACGCTGGACGTTCCAGATCGTCGAGGACTACGACGACAACTACTACGCCCTCGCCAAGGAGCTCGAGCAGACCGCCCGCGACCAGCTCGTCGGCGGCAAGCGCCACCTGTACGAGGCGAGCATGAAGGAGGACCGGCGCACCCCGGGCCGACGCCGCCACGAGGCCAAGCCGGCCGACCTGCGGGACTGACCCAGCGCCTCCCGGCCGGAGGAGCCGGACGCGCTCTCGCGAAACGCAACGTGGGCGGCCCCTCGCAGCGGAATGTCGCTGCGAAGAACCGCCCACGTTGCGTCTTGCGGAAAGCGGCGGACGCGCTACCCGACGCCGAGCAGCGCCTCGAGCGGCCCGCGCGCGAAGTACAGCAGGAAGCCCGCGGCGACGACGTAGAGGAGCCACGAGACCTCGCGGCCGCGGCCGGACAGCAGCTTGATGAGCACCCAGCTGATGAAGCCGGCGCCGATGCCGTTCGCGATCGAGTAGGTCAGCGGCATCACGACGATCGTCAGGAACGCCGGCAGTGCCGAGCCGAAATCCGTCCAGGAGATGTCCGCGACCTGCGCGACCATGAGGGCACCGACGACGACGAGTCCGGCGGCAGCGACCTCGAGCGGGACGACCTGGGTGAGCGGCGTGAGGAACATCGACGCCAGGAACAGCAGACCGGTCACGACCGAGGCCATGCCCGTGCGGGCGCCCTCGCCGATGCCCGACGCGGAGTCGATGAAGACGGTGTTCGACGACACCGAGGCACCGCCACCGGCGATGGCACCGACACCCTCGACGACGAGCGCCGACTTCAGGCGGGGGAAGGTGCCGTCGGGCTTCGCGACACCGGCGGCCTTCGCGAGACCGGTCATCGTGCCCATCGCGTCGAAGAAGTTCGTGAAGACCAGGGTGAAGACGAGCATCGACGCGGCGACCGGGCCGATGCGGGTGAAGGCACCGAAGACGTCGGCGTGCCCGACGAGCGACAGGTCCGGCAGGGCGAAGAGGGCGTTCGGCAGGCCGGGGGCGTTGAGGTTCCAGCCGGTGGGGGAGTCGACCGAGGTGGGGACCGTGAAGATCGCCTGCAGGATGATCGCGACGATCGTCGTGCCGACGATGCCGATGAGCAGCGCGCCCTTGACCTTGCGGGCCATGAGCGTCCCGATGACGACCAGGCCGATCAGGAACACGATCGTCGGCAGGGCCGCGACGGAGCCGTCCTCACCGAGCTGCAGCGGCGGCGAGGCGTTCTTCGTGGTGCGGACGAACCCGGAGTCGACCAGGCCGATGAACGCGATGAACAGACCGATGCCGACGGTGATCGCGGCCTTGAGCTGCGCGGGCACGGCCGTGAAGATCATCGTCCGGATGCCGGTCAGCGCCAGGATCACGATCACCACGCCGTTGACGACGACGAGGCCCATCGCCTCGGCCCAGGTGACCTGGTGCACGACGCTCACGGCGAGGAACGAGTTGATCCCGAGGCCCGCGGCGATGCCGAACGGCAGGTTCGCGACGAGGCCCATCGCGATCGTCATCACACCGGCGACGAGGCCGGTCGCGGCGGCGACCTGCGCGTTCTGCAACCAGCCACCGAGGACGTCCTGCGGGGCCTGGTCCTGGCTGAACCCACCGAGGATCAGCGGGTTGAGGATGACGATGTACGCCATCGTCACGAAGGAGACGAGACCACCACGGATCTCTCGGGGGATGCTCGATCCGCGTTGCGTGATCGAGAAGAAGCGGTCGAGGCCGGATGCGAAGCGGTTCCGGGGCGGGGTGTCGGTCTGCTGGGCGCTCACCGAACGAGTTTACAGAACGCTGGGAGCACGGCGCGTCGCCCTGGCACGCCCGTGCTGACGAACGGGAGGCGCGACCCGCCACCGCGGGGTACGGCGCGTCCGGCAGGCGGCCGCGTTCTGCGGCCATCCGACGGTGTTGGATGAGTGCGTGAACGAACGTCTGGACCGCGCGCGGGTCGAAGCCGCCGTGCGTGAGCTCCTCCTCGCCGTCGGCGACGACCCCGACCGCCCCGAGCTCGAACGGACCCCGGCACGCGTCGCGGACTCGTACGCCGAGTTCTTCGCCGGCATGGGGGTCGACGCCACCGCGATCGCACGCTCCGGCGCCGTGCACTCCGAGGACGGTGAGCGCGGGCAGCTCGTGGTCGTGCGGGACGTCCGCTTCCGCTCGATGTGCGAGCACCACCTGCTGCCCTTCATCGGGGTCGCCCACCTGGCCTACGCGCCCGGGGAGCAGCTCATCGGGCTCGGGACCCTGTCCCGTGTGCTCGACGCCGTGGCCTCGCGGCCGCAGCTGCAGGAGCGGCTCGGCGAGCAGGTCGCCGCAGCCGTCACCGAGGGGCTCGACGCCGACGGCGTGCTCGTCGTGCTCGACGCCACGCACCAGTGCGTGACCGCCCGCGGCGAACGGCAGTCGGGCTCGTCGACGGTGACCGTCGCGGCGACCGGCTCCCTGGCCGACGCGGCGGGGCGGGCCGAGGCGATCGCGCTCATCGGTGCCGGTGCCGGTGCCGACCACGGGGCGGACGCATGACGAGCGAGCAGCCGACCACGGGCCTCCAGGCCGTGCCACCCGCACCCGGCTGGGTCGTGCCGGACCTGCGCGACCCGGTCCGCACGATCGGGCGTCGCACCTTCGACTTCGACCGCCGCATCGCCGTGATGGCGATCGTGAACCGCACGCCCGACTCGTTCCACGACAAGGGCGCGACCTTCGCGCTCGACCGGGCTGTCGAGGCCGCCGTCCGCGCTGCCGACCAGGGCGCCGACTGGGTCGACATCGGCGGGGTGAAGTTCGCGCCGGGGCCGGAGCTGTCCGCCGACGACGAGATCGACCGGGTGCTGCCGGTCGTGGCCCAGCTCGCCGAGCAGTCCGACGTCGTCATCTCGGTCGACACCTTCCGGCCCGAGGTCGCTGCGGCGACGATCGCCGCCGGGGCCAGCGTCGTCAACGACACCACCGGACTGTCCGACCCGCGGATGGCGTCCGTCGTCGCCGACTCCGACGCGACCATCGTCATCACACACTCGACCGCACCGCCGCGCCAGGAGCTGCCGACGCCCCCGACGTACGACGACGTGACCGTCTCGGTCGTGGACTTCCTGCGCGAACGGGTCGACCGGGCGCTCGCCGCGGGCATCCCCGAGTCGCGGATCATCGTCGACCCCGGGCACGACCTCAACAAGAACACCGTGCACACGCTCGAGCTCACCCGACGTCTGCCCGAGGTCGTCGCGCTCGGGTTCCCGGTGCTCGCAGCGGTGTCGAACAAGGACTTCGTGGGGGAGTCCCTCGGACGTCCGCGCGGTGCTCGCTTGTCGGGATCGCTCGCCGCGGCCACGGTCAGCGCGATGCTCGGCGCCCGGATCGTCCGCATGCACGACGTCGTCGAGAGCGTCGACGCCATGCGCATGGTCGAGGCGGTCCTCGGCTGGCGCGAACCCGTGGAAGCGAGGCACAACACGTGAACAGCCCCTCCCTGCCGACGTCGATCGCGGACCTGTCCGACGACGACCTGCTCGACCTGTACACCGCGGACGTGCCCGAGGGGTCCTGGCTGCGGGTGAACTTCGTCGCGACGCTCGACGGCTCGGCATCCGCGTCGGGTCGCACCGCCTCGCTCGGCGGCGACGACGACCTGCGGGTCTTCGACCTGCTCCGACGGGTCGCCGACGTGGTGCTCGTCGCCGCGGGCACCGTGCGCGACGAGGAGTACGGGCCGATGGTGCTGCACGACGAGGACGTGGCGTGGCGCCGAGAGCACGGGATGTCCGACCACCCGGTGTTCGCGATCGTCACGAACTCCGGGTCGATGGACGCGGGGTCGCGGGTGTTCACCGAGGCACCGGTGCGGCCGATCGTGCTGACGTCCGGGTCCGGGGCGTCGTCCTCGTCGGGGCGGGCTCTCGCGGACGTCGCCGACGTGGTGGAGTGCGGCTCCGCTTCTGTCGACGTCGGTGCGGTGCGCTCGGCGCTCGCGTCGCGTGGGCTCGACCGCATCCACTGCGAAGGTGGTCCGTCGTTCCTCGGGGCGCTCGTGGCGGCCGACGCGGTGGACGAGCTGACGCTGACGGTCGACCCGACGCTCGAGGGCGGGGAGGGGCCCCGGATCGCGACCGGGTCCTCGCCGGAGCTGCGGCGCATGCGGCCCGCGCACGTGCTGCTCGGCGACGGGGGCGTGCTGTTGACGAGGTGGGTGCGCGACCGGTAGCGGGCCGTCGGGCCGTCGGGCCGTCGGGCCGTCGGGACGCGAGACTCGGGCTGGGCGACCGTTCTCGCGCGCATCGGCGCGAGAACGGTCGCTGAGCGCGAGACTCGCGGCGATCGGGTGACCGGTAGCGGCTAGGGTCGGACGCGTGATCGACGTCGTGGTGTCCGGGGTGCTGTTCGACATGGACGGGACGCTCGTCGACTCGACCGCCGTGGTCGAGGACGCCTGGAGCCGCTTCGGGGCGGAGCACGGCATCGATCCCGCCGAGATCCTCGGCTTCTCGCACGGCCGCCAGACGATCGACACCGTGCAGCGCTTCCTGCCGCACCTGTCCCCGGACGAGCAGCGGGCCATCGTCGAGACGATGATCGCCGCCGAGATCGGGTACACCGAGGGCATCGTCGAGGTGCCGGGAGCGGCGGCGTTCGTGCGCCGCCTGCTCGACGCCGGCGTGCCCGTCGCCCTCGTCACGAGTGCTCCGCGGGCGCTCGCGGTGGAGCGGATGACCGCCGCGGGCGTCCCCGTGCCCGAGGCGCTCGTGCCGTCCGAGGACGCCGAGCGGAGCAAGCCGCACCCCGAGGGCTACCTGCGCGGCGCCGCCCTGCTCGGGGTGCCCGCCGAGCGCTGCCTGGCGTTCGAGGACGCTCCCGCCGGTGTCGAGGCCGCCGTCGCCTCCGGGGCGACGACCGTCGTCGTCGGGGCGCTCGAGGGACCGGTCACCGAGGGCCTGCCGCGCATCGCGGGGTACGACGGCATCGAGGTCGTCCGCGAAGGGTCCGCTTTCCGCATCCGGGGCTGAACGTCGGCTCCGGACTGCGAACGTCCCCAGGGCGAGCGGACGACCGTGGTCGTCGCGCCGGGAGACCCCCGGCAGCGGAAGGAGCGACCATGGCAGCCCTCGACGGCAAGAAGATCCTCGTCATCGCGACGAACTACGGCGTGGAGCAGGACGAGATCGTCGTCCCCACCGACCAGCTCCGCGAGCGCGGTGCCGACGTCACGGTGGCGGCGCAGGAGTCCGGTTCGATCGAGACCCTCGTCGGCGACAAGGACCCGGGCAAGTCGGTGTCCGTCGACACCACCATCGGCAGTGTCAGCGGTGCAGGCGACTACGACGCACTGGTCGTCCCCGGTGGCACCATCAACGCCGACACCATCCGCCAGGACTCGGACGCGGTCGCACTCGTGAAGGCCTTCGCCGAGGCGGGCAAGCCCGTCGCCGCGATCTGCCACGGCCCGTGGACCCTCATCGAGGCCGGTGTGCTGCAGGGCAAGACCATCACCTCGTTCCCCTCGCTGCAGACCGACGTGCGCAACGCCGGCGCCGAGTGGGTCGACCAGGAGGTCCAGGTCGACGGCGGCCTGATCACGTCGCGCAACCCCGACGACCTGCCCGCCTTCGTCGACGCGATCGAGCAGGCACTCACCGCCTGACCCCGCTCGCACCACACAACCTGGGCGGTACGTCGCAGCGCTCCATCGCTGCGAGGTGCCGCCCACGTTGCGTTTCGCGGGACGGGCGGAACGGGCGGGACGGGGCCGACGCCGTCAGAGTGCGACCGGCCGTGCCGTGCGGAGCACCGCGGGGCCGAGGGCGAGCACACCGTCGGACTCCGGGTCGCAGCGCACCCCGCCGCGTCCCCGCATCGCCCGGAAGGCACCCGGTGCCACCTCGTGGTCCATCCACGCGCACGGGTTCGCCGGCCGGTACCCCCGGAAGCGCACCGGGCCGCCGGAGCCCGGGCTCTCGAGCGAGAACGGCTCGCCCCGGAGCGCCTCGACGTCGGCGCCGCGCAGGTACACGTTCCGCCGGGTCGCCGCGGGGTCGATCGCAGCGCCCACCGCTTCGCCCACGGCGTCGAGTCCCTCGAGCCCGATCACGGTCACGGTGGCGTGGACGTGCGCCCGTGCGGCGAAGTAGCGGTCCCCCACGATGCCGAGCCCCGCCCGGAGGTCGATCCGGTCGCGCAGCTCCGGACCCTCGGCGGGCAGCGCACCGTCCGCCGGACGCCCCTCGTACCGGTGGCGCGGGGAGACGAGCAGCATCGCGACCTCGACGTCGGTGCGGAAGGGCAGGTCGCCGGGGCCGGCCACGGGGTCGACGGAGGGCACGGCGCCCACGGTAGTCGCGCCTCCCGGCCGGCCCCGCCGCCCCCACTGCCGTGTCCGATTCCCGCCAGCGACCGTCGGGGGTGCGTGCCAGGCTGACGGCGTGACGATCCCCGCACCGCACACGGAGCCGCAGCCCGACGCGCAGCCCGCAGAGCTGCACGCCGAGCGTCACCGCGCCGTCGCCTCCCGCGACGCGCGGTTCGACGGCCAGTTCGTCACCGCCGTGCACTCCACCGGCATCTACTGCCGCCCGAGCTGCCCCGCCCGGACCCCGCGCGCCGAGGGCGTCACCTTCTACCGCACCAGCGCCGCCGCGCACCTCGCCGGCTTCCGCGCCTGCAAGCGCTGTCTGCCCGAGGCGACGCCGGGCAGCCCGGAGTGGGACCTCCGCGAGGACGTCGCCGGCCGCGCCGTCCGCCTCGTCCTCGACGGCGTCGTCGAACGCGAGGGGGTGCCCGGCCTCGCCGCCCGCGTCGGCTACTCCGAGCGGCAGCTGAACCGCATCCTGACCGAGGAGCTCGGGGCCGGACCGAAGGCCCTCAGCCGGGCGCACCGTGCGCAGACCGCGCGGACGCTGCTGACCTCGTCGGACCTACCGGTGGCCGACGTGGCGTTCGCGTCCGGGTTCTCGAGCGTGCGGCAGTTCAACGACACCGTCCGCGAGGTCTTCGCCCTCACCCCCTCCGAGCTCCGCGCCCGGCGGGCGGACGGCCCGGCGTCGGCCGACGACGGCTGGCTGCACGTGCACCTCCCGGCCCGTCCGCCGTTCGACCTGCAGGGCCTGCTCGACTGGCACGCGCTCCACGCGCTGCCGGGGCTGGAG
>NZ_RBLU01000244.1 GCF_003989515.1 Curtobacterium sp. HSID17257 | reverse complement strand
CTTGGCGAAGGAGCCACCGATCAACCCCAGGCCAACCACCACCAGGCGACCGATCATAGGCACAACAGGTTGCAATGCGGTGACATCAACCACGGGCCAGGACCTTGGCCAACGCCTCCAGGAAGCGGCTGTTTTCAGCCGGCAAACCGATGGTGATACGTAAATGGTTCGGCATGCCGTAGTTGGCCACCGGACGCACGATCACGCCTTCGCGCAGCAAGCCCTGGAATACCGGGGCGGCCACCTGAGCCAGATCGACGCAAATGAAGTTGCCCTTGGATGGAATCCAGCCCAGGCCCAACTCACGGAAACCTTCTTGCAACTGCAGCATGCCGCTTTCGTTGATACGACGGCCTTCTTCCAGATGCTCGACATCCTTTACCGCCGCACAGGCCGCCGCCAGGGCGAGGCTGTTGACGTTGAACGGCTGGCGCACGCGGTTCAGCACATCGGCAACCACCGCCGTGGACAGGCCGTAGCCAACCCGCAGCGAGGCCAGGCCATAAGCCTTGGAGAACGTGCGCGAGACCAACAGGTTCGGATAGGCTGCCAGGAAATCCAGGCCGTCCGGCAGGTCGCTGCCTTCGGCGTACTCGATATACGCCTCGTCCAGCACAACCAACACGTGCGCAGGCACATCTTGCAGGAAGTCGTCCAACGCCTGGGTATCGAACCAGGTGCCAGTCGGATTGTTCGGGTTGGCGATAAACACCACACGCGTTTGCGCATCGATCGCCGCCAGCATGGCCGGCAGATCATGCCCCCAGTCCTTGGCCGGAATCACTCTCGCATCAGCGCCCACCGCCTGAGTGACGATCGGATAGACCGCAAACGCATGCTCACTGAACACGGCGTTCAGGCCCGGAGCCAGGTAAGC
>NZ_RBLU01000243.1 GCF_003989515.1 Curtobacterium sp. HSID17257 | reverse complement strand
CGCGGCGCGCGAGGACCTCGACGCCGTCGGGGGCCTCGCCCGTGGTCGGGTGCGGCTCGCCGGCTTCCCGAGCGCGTCGTCGACCCTCGTGCCGCCGGTGCTCGCGGCACTGGCGGCGGACAGCCCCGGCGTCGTGACGTCGTACGTCGAGGCCGAGCCGCCCGAGGCCGTCGACCTGCTCCGACGCGGGGAGGTCGACGTCGCGCTGACGTTCTCGCACGCGATGCAGGACGACCCGGGGACCGATCCGACCCTGACGACGCGCGCACTCGGACGGGACCCGCTCGCGCTCGTCACCGCCGTCGGCGACGGGCAGCCCGACGGACGGGCTGCCGACCTCGCCGCGTTCCGGGACGCCCGGTGGATCGGCGGGTGCCCCCGCTGCCGCGGCCACCTGCTCGCCTCGTGCGCCGCATCCGGGTTCACACCGGAGATCGTGCTCGAGACCGACAACGCCGCGGCGGTCGTCGGGCTCGTCGCCGCCGGCCTCGGCGTCGCGCTGCTGCCCCGACTCGCGCTCTCGACCACCGTCGTGCCGCCGGGA
>NZ_RBLU01000242.1 GCF_003989515.1 Curtobacterium sp. HSID17257 | reverse complement strand
CGCGCATGAGCCGGGAGGCCCGTCCCACGTCCGTCCTGCGGCTGGCCCTGCCCCACGGGGCCGGTTGGGCGAAGGCGGTCGCCGCCGGCGCGCTCAGTGCGGTGTGCGCGGTGGCGCTCCTCGCCGCGAGCGGCTACCTCATCACCCGCGCGGCCGAGCAGCCACCGATCCTGTACCTGACGCTCGTCATGGTCGGGGTGCGCGCCTTCGCCCTCGGCCGGGCCGCGCTGCGCTACGTCGACCGGCTCGCCGGGCACGACGCGTCGTTCCGCCAGCTCGCCGTCGTGCGGACCGAGATGTACCGACGGCTCGCCTCGGTCGCGCCGGCCGGGCTCGGGGCGACCGGGCGCGGCGACCTGCTGACCCGGCTCATCACCGACACGGACCGGCTGCAGGACCTGCCGATCCGGGTCGTCGGGCCGCTCGTGTCGGCGGGCGTCGTGGCCCTGCTCTCCGTCGTGGCGGTCGCGGTCGTCTGGTGGCCGGCGGCGGTCGTCCTCGTCGTCGCGCTCGCGCTCGCCGCGCTGCTCGGGACGGTCACCACGCTCGCGGTCGCCCGCCGGTCGGACCGTGAGACGGCGGCCGAGCGA
>NZ_RBLU01000241.1 GCF_003989515.1 Curtobacterium sp. HSID17257 | reverse complement strand
AAAAAAAACACCACCTCAGTACTTACGTTGCACTACTTAACTACGCTTCCTGCGTCCAGCATCAGGACACTGAATCACTGCTCCGTACACTGGTGCTCGTGCGCGCTCTCCTCTGCACTCTCCAAATTGTGTTGGTCGTTAAGGGAGGGGTGGACTATGCAGATCTCCACCCTCGTGTTACTGAGTGATTCCTTCCCCTCGTTCTTGAGGAAGCAATGACTAATATGCTGCCTGTAGACTCGATTTCCTCCGCACTGAACTCAAGAAGATGAAGAAGATTCTGGGAGACAAAGAAGTTGATGTATACTCCCTAGCCTGACTTCCTGAAGGACCAGTGGAAGACAGCTTCAAAGGATTCGATACTCTCAACAAGAACGGTCTGCTAGGTGAGGTGGGAGCTAGTGAGATGAGTGCGGCATCGCTTGAGAAAGCGCACAAGGTAAGTCATCCACTACTGTTAATATCATATTTCACTCAAAATTGACAATCTGTACAGATTACTCCCATTGCTATCAATGAGATCGAAATTTCCCTTTTCTCCTACGATGGATCCATCCGCAATGCCATCGAATGGCACAACACCAACAAGACTCCCGTCTTTGCCTACTCTCCCCTCGGACGAGGCTTTATTACACGTACCTACAAGTCGCCCGATGACATCCCTGAAGGTGACTTCAAAAAGCATTTGCCCAGATTCCAAGGTAAAGCTTTCTATGAGAATTTGAAGTTGGTGGATAAGCTGGATGAGATTGCTGCTAGAAAGGGCGTAAAAGGCAGCCAGGTTGCATTGGCTTGGATCTTGAGCTTGTCGGACTACGTAAGTGACTTGTCAGGTTTTGTTATCAGTGCCAGATTGCTGACAGAAATTTTACAGACTATCCCGATTCCAGGATCATCGAACACAAAGCGAGTGGTTGAGAATACTCAGTCGATCAACGTAACATTGACTTCTGAGGAGAAGAAAGAGATCACTGACTTTTTGGATGCTTTCGAGGTTCAAGGTACTAGGTACCCTGCTCAAGCAATGGCCCACCTTGTAAGTTTATCAGACTTCATTAAATAC
>NZ_RBLU01000240.1 GCF_003989515.1 Curtobacterium sp. HSID17257 | reverse complement strand
CAGCATGTTCCGGCCGCCCCGCAGACGACGCCGGTCTCGGTGCCCCTGCCGACCGGCACCGCCGCGGTCCCGGCCACGCCGACGACCGCCGGCGAGGCGAGCGTGGCGAGCAGTGCCTCCCGGCCGCTCACCGACACCCTCACCGGTGTCCTCCAGCCCGTCACCGAGACGGTGCAGTCGGTCACCGACGCCCGCCCCGTGGCGGGCGTCGTCGACGCCGTCGACGGCGTGATCGGTGCGCTCCCGGTGACCCGCGACCTGCTCGGCGGCGACACCGTCGGCAGCGTCACCGCACCGGTCACCGGCATCGTCGACGACGTGGTCGGCGGTGTCGGGTCGAGCGTCGGCGCGCTGCCCGGGACGGTCGAGCAGGTCCTCCCGCCGGTCGAGGACGCACTCCCGCCCCTCCTGCCGCTCCCCGTGACGCCGGCCCTGCCGCCCCTCCTGCCGGGAGGCGCGCTGCCCGTCCCGGACGTCGCGCCGGCCCCGGTGGGTGGCTCGGTCGGACTCCCCGGGGACACCCGGCCGAGCGCACCCGCTGCCGCCTCGTCCACCGCCGCCACGGCTGCTCCGGACGCCGCGAGCGCTGCGCTGGTCGCGACCGCCGCTGCTCCGGCACCGGCCGACGAGGTACGCGACCGCGGCATCGTCGCCGACCGCTCCACCGCCGCGACCGTCGTCGGTGCCGCCGCCCCGGTCGCGTCGACGGTCGGA
>NZ_RBLU01000239.1 GCF_003989515.1 Curtobacterium sp. HSID17257 | reverse complement strand
CCCCGCGCGGCCCCCAGGGGAAGCCGTACGCGGTCCGCAGCGCGTCCGGCAGCATGCCGACGGTGACGATCCGCACGAGCGGCATCGCGGCGCGCACCCACAGCGGTGCGAAGCGGGGGTGCAGGAGGTCGCGCACGATGCCCCGGGCGTCGTCGGTCACGCGCAGGGACGGCAGGGTCCGCTCCCAGTACGCGTCGAACGCGGCCACCGAGTCGAACCAGCCGTCGGCCGGCACGCGCAGGGACGTCGCGATCGGGGCGTAGGCCGCCAGGACACGCTCGGCGTCGTCGGGCGACAGGGGGTCGCCGAACAGCTCGTGCGCCCGCCGTGCGGAGTCGAACAGCGTCGCGGCCACCCACCGCTGCCGGTCGACCTCGTCGGCGCCGGCGACGGGTCGGTGCGCCCGGTCCACGAACGCGGTCGCCACGGCAGCGTCGGCCTCGGTCCCGATCACGACGGCGTAGACGAACATCAGGGTGTGGGCCAGCCGCTGCTGCGGTCGGCGCGCGAAGTCGGAGTGCCGTCGGACGCCCGCCGCGACGACCGGGTCCGCGATCTGCAGCAGGATGGCGCGGCCGCCGGCCGCGACGGGCGTGCTGTCCGCCAGCCACCGACGCAGGTCGCGGTCGGCGACGTGACCGTGTGCCGGACGGGAGGCCCGTGGCCCGCCCGTCGCACCGCGTCCGCCCGCCGTCCGGTCGCTGTGGCCGGCGGGGCGGGGGTGGGTCGGGCCTCCCGGCCGTCGCGTCACGGACGTGACCCGGATCGCCGTGCACGCCGCAGCGCTGCGGTGTCCGTGGACAGGGCTGCGA